>NZ_FOMM01000012.1:0-228564 GCF_900112625.1 Methylobacterium sp. 13MFTsu3.1M2 | reverse complement strand
CAAGTTCGCCGCCGACATCTCCGCGCAGGTCCAGGAGCGCCACCGGCGCGTCGCGGCGCAGCGGGCGATCGGCGTCGACCTCGACGCGATCGGCACCGCCGTCGAGGGCGCCAGCCGCCGGACCGCGGAGGCCGTCGACCTCGCCGGGCGGGTGTCCGGCGACATCCAGAGCGTGGCCTCGGGCGCCGAGGAGCTGTCGGCCTCGGTGGGCGAGATCAGCCAGCAGGTCAGCCACGCGGCGCGGATGGCCGGCGAGGCCGTCGAGCAGGCCCGGCACACCAGCACGATCGTCGAGGGCCTGAGCGGGCAGGCGGCGCAGATCGGCGACGTCGTGACCATGATCCAGGGCATCGCGGCCCAGACCAATCTGCTCGCGCTCAACGCCACGATCGAGGCGGCCCGGGCGGGCCTCGCCGGCAAGGGCTTCGCGGTCGTGGCGTCGGAGGTGAAGGCGCTCGCCGAGCAGACCGCCAGGGCCACGGATCAGATCCGCGACCAGATCACCACGACGCAGGCGACCACGCGCGAGGCCGTGGCGGCGATCGGCTCGATCCAGGGCACGATCCGGGCGCTCGACGAGATCTCGGCGGCGATCGCGGCCGCCGTCGAGGAGCAGTCGGCGGTGACCCAGGAGATCTCCGGCAGCATGCACACGGCCTCCCGCGGGGTCGGGACCATCGCGGGCGGCATGGCGGCGATCGCGCGGGCCAACGAGCAGGTCGACGCGGCCACCCGCCAGGTCCGGGAAGCCGCGCGCGCCGTCGGCTGAGGTCGCCCGCCCCGGTTCCGGGGGCGCACCGGCGCTCGCGGGTCGCCGCGACCGGTTTCAGACGAGCGGATTTGCCAGCCGGCCGCTTTGGCCCGGACAGGCCGCCCATGATAGCGAAGGCGCGGCTCCGATGCCGGCCCGGGTCGGCGGCGCGACGCGCGGGAAACGACCTTGGCGGCGATTTGGCTGACGGCCCTGATCCGGGCGCTGACCTCCGGGACCGTGGTGGTGCTCGCCTCCGTCCTGGCCGAATGGCTGGGACCGGTCTGGGGCGCGCTCGTCGTCAGCCTGCCGGTCTCCGCGGGGCCGGCCTACGTGTTCATGGCGATGGAGCACGACGCCGCCTTCGTGGCCGGGGCGGCCCTGAACGGCTTCGCGGCGAACGCCGCGACGGGCCTGTTCCTGATCGTCTACGCCCACCGGGCGGCCGGCCGGGACATGACCGCCACCCTCGGGCCGGCGATCCTCGCGTGGCTCGCGGCAGCCCTGCCTGTCTCGGCACTCACGTGGACGCCGACGACGGCGTTCCTGCTGAACGCCCTGGTCTACGGGGCCGGCGCGCTATCGACCCGGCACGTCGTGCGCGCGACCCTCGTGCGGAGCGCCGTCGTCGCGCGGCCGCGCCCGCTGGATCTGCTGATCCGCGCGAGTGCCGTCGCGCTGTTCGTCGCGGCCCTCCTGGCGCTGAGTACGGCGCTGGGCCCCGCCAGGACCGGGGTCATCGCCGCCTTCCCGGTCACGATGACGAGCGCCTTCGTCATCCTCCATCGCCGCATCGGCGGGGCGGCGATGGCGCGGCTGGCGAGCGTCGCGATCCGCGGGGTGTTCGGCTTCGGCCTGACCCTGCTGACACTCCACCTGATGATCCAGCCCTACGGTGCCGCGCTCGCGCTGACGGTCGCGCTCCTCGTCTCGCTGATCTACTCGGCGGGCCTCCTCGTGGTGCAGCCCCGTCCCGGTCGGCAGGAGCCCGGCATCGTCACGCGCTGAGGCGAGCCGTCCGACCGCGACCTCGTCGCCAGGGCGCAGCCAACGAAGCGCCTCAGAAGCCATCTCCTCCCGCTGCAGGGCCCGCTTGCGCCAGGCCGTGAGCAGGCTGGCGAGCGCGTCGGGATCCAACCCATAGCTGTCCGGCAGACCCGCGTTTCGCCCGATCAGGTGCCGGTTCATCGCCCCGAGGCGCGTCGCGCCGGCGCTCGCGTCGTCGAAGGTCACGAGGCGTTGTCCCGAACCCGGCATGGAGACCGGCTCGAACACGCTCACGTCACGCCACCGGACGCGCCGCGCACCGCCCAGCTGTACGACGGTGAAGCCCGTCTCGTCGAGGTGCAGCGCCGAGCCGCGGATCGCCGTCAGGATGAGGAACGGGACGCCGCCGAGGAAGAGCGCGACGCCCGGCCAGAGCAGCAGTTGCATCGCCGTGGAGGGCGCCTCGTGCAGCACCATCCAGAGCGTGACGCCGCCGAAGCCGGCGGCCATTAGGGCCAAGAACAGGAGTTTCCGCACCGAGGCGCGCAGGATCACGGGGCCGGGGAACTGCGCCGCCAGCGACCCCGCCGACCGGCTCTCGGATTCGAGCAGGTCCGGCCGCAGCTGCCACACGGCGACAGCCGCGCACACGCCGAAGAACACCGTCGTCGTGACGCCGCCATCCGCGCCGGTGGCGATCATCCCGAGGCCGGCGGCGACGAAGAGGAGGCTGATGCCGAGCAGCAGGACGTTCCGGCCACGGTCGCCGCGCGCGAGTTTCAACACGATCGCCCCGCCCTCCCGCGACGCCGATGGCCGGTGTGGCCACCCGATTCCGAGACGCGACCATACAGGCCGCGCCGCGAGGCGGCGATCACGCGCGCCGCGCCGTGTCGCCGCTCTCGCCCAGCATCGCCAGCACCTGCGCGGCCCCCTCCTCCGGCGCGATGCGGGACGTGTCGAGGAGCGGCACCCGCAGCTCCTCCGCGAGCGTCCGATAGCCGGCGATCCGGGCTTCGGTCATGTGCTCCGACGGGTTCGGGACGCCGCGCGCGACCATGCGGGCGATGGTGGTGGGACGGTCGGCCCAGCACATGACGGTGAACGGGCGCGGCTCCCAGCCCGGACGGAAGGCCGGCGAGAGGAGCTGCGAGGCGGTGAACCAGTGCCGGTCGAACACGACCGGTCCCGGCGGGGCGTTGGCGATCGCCGCCGCCACGGCCGCGTGCGCCAGGTCGTCGGCCAGCACGTGCTGCCCCGTCCGGGCGAGGTGGACCAGGATGGCGCCGACCGGACCGCTGAACGGGTTGAGCACCGTCGCGCCGAGCGCCTCGGCGACGTGCCGCGCGATACTCGACTTGCCGGAGCCGTCGAGCCCGTCGACCGCGAGCGCGATCCGCGAGGCCTGGGCGGCCTTCTGCTGGGCCCGCGTCAGGTTCGAGGGGTAGATGCGGCCCTCGCGACGGCCGTGCTCGAGGTAGTGCAGCTGCCCCTGCCACGCGTGCTCGAACAGCGCCGCGAGGTCGGCGTGCAGCCGGATATAGCCGAGGGCGTCGAAATCCTCCGGCAGGGGCCCGTCCCGGCTCGCGAGGTCGGCGAGGCGCAGCGCGGTCTCGCGCGGCGGGCCGGACGGGCGCACCGCATCGGTCCGGCCCGCCCGCAGCGCGATCGCCTCCGCGACGACGGCGAGCAGACCGTCCGCGTAGGTGTCCCAGTCGAGCGCCCGGATCCGCGCCCGTCCCGCCTCGGCCCGGGACGCGGCGCCGGCCGGATCGGTCGCGATCCTGTCCACGGCCTCCGCGATGGCCGCGCCCAGCGCCGCGTCCGGACCGTCCGGCACCACCAGGGCCGTGACGCCGTCCTCGGCGAAAGCCAGCGTGCCGTGCACGGTCGCGACGAGCGGCGTGCCGCAGGCCATCGCTTCCGCGGCCGGGTTGCACCAGCCGGCATGCGCCTCCGCGCTGCAGAACGCGTCGAGCCCGTGATACCACGCGGGCAGGTCGGACTCGGGCAGCGGCCCGTGCACGACGAGGCGGCCCGAAGCCACCAGATCGGCGCGCGCGCCCACCAGCCCCCAGTCCGGCCGTCCGAACCAGTGCAGGGCCCACGCGTCACCGAGCCTGTCGAGCGCCGCGAGCTGCGCGGCGGGGCGCTTGTTGGCGATGCCGCCGAGCCTGCGCCGCGCGCCGCGCGCGGGCGGCGAGACGGGCGGCGCGAACAGCCCGCTATCGACCGCACCGACGAGGCGCCGCCACGGCAGGCCGAGGGCCTGGAGGGCGGCGTCGTCCCAGTGGTCGTTGTTCGCCACGACGAGGTCGGGCGCGAGGGTCCGCGTGACGCGCGCGTAGGCGTCGCGCCGCACCGGCGCGTTGAGGAGGTGCTGGATCCGGGCGCCGAAGTTCGGGGCCCGAAGGTCCGCGAATCCCTCGATCGTGGCATCCGGGAATCCGCCGCCGGGCACCATGACGGCGTCCCAGCTCGCGCGCGCGGCGTCCTCGCGGTGCAGGACGGGCAGCCGCGTCTCGAACCCGTCCTCGCCCGTACCCAGGGTCAGGTACGCGAACGCGTGACCGCGACGCGCGAGCACCCGTCCGACCCGCTCGAACCGGAGCAGGCCGCCCGTCAGCGCCAGGTGGTCACAGGCGACGAGCAGCCGCATCACGGGGTTCCTCTGATGAGACGCAGGAGGCGAAGGGACAGGCGGCTGCCGTCGCCGGCCGAAGCGCGGCGAGTGTCGAGGGTGTCCTGAAGGTGGTCGCGCGCGCGGTGCATCTCGGCCGCGTAGGCGATCACGCGGTCGGTGCGGCGGACGTGCTCGCGCGCGGCGGCCTCGTGCGCGGCGGCGTCGGCGGCGCGCGCGGCGCGCAGGGCCGCATTCTCCTCGAGCAGCCGCGCGATCTCCGCGGAGGCCTCCGCGAGCGCCGCGCGCGGATCCGCGTCGATCCGGGTCTCTTCGCCGACCGGCAGGCGCGTCGCCGCCGCCCAGTCCAGGCCGCGCTCCGTCACCCGGTCGCTGACGATCGTCTGGAAGCGGCTTTCCCGGGCCAGCCGGTCGGCGAGCTGCGCATCGTCCAGAGCCAGCCCGAGTCGCGGCAGCAGGGCGCGCAGGGCGTCCAGAAGGGTCAGCGTGGACGGCCCGCCGGGACGCCAGTCTCGTGCATCGGTCAGCGCGTTGATGAGGCCCCGCACGGCGAGGTGGCCAGCGTCCAGAGGGCCCCCGAGCTCCCATTCCAGGTCTATGAACGTGCCGTCGGCGCCCGAGACGAGATTCTTCGGGATGGCGTCGAGGGCCGGTCCCGGGAGGATCGTCCGGGTCTCGAGCGGCGCTCCCGCCGCGAAGCGGCGCGAGACGGCCTGAAGCCACGTTCCGGCCCAGGCGGCGACGGCGTCCGGGCACCAGCCTTCCCGCGCCAGCCGCGCCTCGAGAACTTCAGACCAGAGGGAGCCCGGCACGTAGGTCTCCGACGGCAACAGGTTCGTGACGCCTCGAACCGCGGCGGGAAGGTCGGGATTCGCCCGCGCGCGGCGCACCGCGATCTGCAACCCGGCCCCCGCGAAGGTCACCAGCCGCTCGAATTCCGGCCGGCGGCGCAAACCCGCGTGGATCGCCAGCCGGTCGTCCGGCGGCAGCGGCTCCGCCGATGCCGCGATCATGAAGGCGGGCGCCAGATCGCCGATGAGCCCCTGCTCCGCCACCGTGGCCCAGGCGCGCCGCGGCGAGAACAGCGCGCCCGCGCGGGCTGCCGGATCCGGCCCGGCCGCGCCGATCGCGAGCATTCCGGGATCGAACCCGCCCGGCCGCGCGAGGCCCCGCTCGGCGATGAAGCTCACGGGCTCCTCCCGCCCCGGGAACGGGAACCACCATTCCTGATAGGCCAGGCCGCGGGCCTGCAGGGACCGTTTCAGGCCTGCTCGCGTGGGCAGCCGGAGGCCGTCCGACCTGAGGCGTCCCTCGAGGCTCGGGAAGCCGCGCTGCCCCACCGTCTCGGAGCCCGCAGCGAGTCCGTGGAGCGAGAGGGCGTTGTCGATGACGAGGATCAGCCGCCCGCCGGGCCGCAGCCGTTCCTGGGCCCAGGCGATCGTCGCGTCGAGCGCGTCCCGGCCCCCGTCGTCGCGACACGACAGCAGCCCCGTCAGCACGACGCCATCGAAGAGCGTGGAAGCCGGCAGGTCGGCGCCATCCGCCGTGGTGACGAGGGTGGCGTCGGAAGCCCAGCGCGCGCGGCTCCCCGCGTCGGGCTTCGGGCCCAGCAGCAGGAGCGTGCCGGTCAACCACGGCAGGAAGGGGCGCAACGCCTCGGCGCAGGGCTCGCGCGGCGGGTGCGGCGCGCCTATTGCCACTTCATCCCGTGCCATACTTCCTGATTGCCAACATTGAATTGCCCGAAATTACCCGATCGCCAAGTGGTTGGGGGAAATTAATCGACGAAATGGACATGCGACAGTTGCGTGTCTACTTACAATTGGCATTAACCTGCAATTAAAACTGGCCCGTCTCGCCGAGGTCACGAGGGATGAATTTCGTCAGCGCGATCTCGTTGGCCGGGCCGCACGTCCTGGTCACGAGCACCTTCCCCGATGCGCTCAACAGGAATCCCGGGATCCGGAGCGATCTGGCCGACGGCTTCGCCGAACTGCTCGGCGCCGAGCGCGTCAGACACACCCCTCTGGAACTGGCGGTCGCGGCGGTCCGGGCGACCCGGCCGGATGTCGTGATCGCGGTCGGAAGTCTCGTGCCTGACCTGGCGGATCTGCGCGCGCTTCGGCGCGCCGCGGACGCCGTGGGTGCCGTCCTGATCTTCTGGCTGACGGACGACCCGTACGAGTTCGACTACGCCTTCAAGGCGGAACTCTACGCAGACATCGTCGTGAGCAACGATTCCTGGGCGGCGCAGCACTACCGGCACCCCGACGTCCACCACCTGCCGCTGGCCGCGGCGCCCGACCGGCATTTCCGGCCGATCGCCCCGGTGGCGGAGCGGGAGACAGTCCTGTTCTTCTGCGGCGTCGCCTACCCGAACCGCGTCGCCCTGATGCGCCGGATCGACGATCTCCTGTGCCGGCACGTCGTGGAGATCCTGGGCGCCGAGTGGCCGGACACGCTCCGATGCGCGGTGAACCGCCGCCTCACGCCGGCGCAGATGGCCGACTACGCCGCGGCGGCGCGGCTGACGCTCAACATCGGCCGCGACCTCGACGTGGCCAATCGCCGGCTGTCGCTCCCGCAGGCGACGCCGGGACCGCGCACCTTCGAGGTCGCTCTGTCGGGCTCGGCGCAGCTGTTCTTCGTCACCGGCCTGGAAATCTGCGCGCATTTCGAGCCGGACACGGAGATCCTGCTGGTGGACGGCGCGGCCGATATCGCGCGCGCCATCGAGCGGTCGCTCGACGAGCCCGCCGCGATCGAGGCGATCGCGCGCCGGGCGCAGGCGCGGGCGCTCCGCGAGCACACCTACCGGCATCGCGCGGCGCGCCTGCTCGATCTGAGCCGCCTGACGGTCCCGGCCTGATCACGCCGCCGCTGAGACGGACGAGACCGCGCATGTCCGACCTGTCGATCCTGCTGCTCGACACCGAGCCGCAGACCCACAACCGCTACCTCGTGCTCGCCATCGCGGACGCGCTGCGCCGGCATCCCGCGGTCGGCCGGGTCCATGTCGGCGGGCACGGCGATGCCCTGGCCGCCTTCGTCGAGCAGGGTCTCGACACGCTGATCGCTTTCGGCGGCGCGCGGGCGCACGCGCCCCTGGTCGGTCGCCTCGCGGGGCTCGCTCGGACCAGCGTGCTCTGGACCACGGAGGATCCGTACGAGCGCGAAGCGAACGTGCGCGGGTCCGGGGTCTTCGATCTGGTCTTCACGAACGACCTTGCCACGGTCCCGGCCTACGGAGGCCGGGCGCACCACCTCGCCCTCGGCGCCTCCTCGCTCTTCCACGATCTCCCGGTTCTCGAGGACGACGCGCGCTACCGCTACGATCTCCTCTTCATCGGAACGGCGTGGCCGAACAGGGTCGCGACCCTGAACGCGCTCTCGGCCAAGCTGCCGCGGGACGTGAAGTTCAAGCTGGCGCTGCCGTGGAACGCGCATATCGGTCCGCCGGAGCTGGAGGACGAGGCGCTCGTCACAGACTGGCGCTGCGGCAACCGCGACTTCGCCCTCCTGGCGAACCGCAGTCGCGTCGTGCTCACCCTGCCCCGGATCTTCTCGGCGGCGCGCGCCGATCAGGCGACCGGTTCGACGCCGCCGCCGCGGCTGTTCGAGACGGCGCTGGCCGGCGGCTACCAAGTCGTGGTGTCGCCCGAGCCGGAGACGGCCGCCTACTACACGCCGGGCGCCGAGATCGCGCTCTGCGACGACGAGGCCGGTGCGGTCGAGGCGATCCTGACGGCCCTGACCGAACCGGAAGCCCGCATCGCGCGCGCGCGCGCCGCGCAGGCGCGGACCCGCGCCGAACACCTCTACGACCATCGCGTGGCGACGATCCTGGACGCGGTGATCGACCGGCGCCGGACGCAGACGCGCCGGCCGCCCCTCGAACCGTCAGCGCCCCGCACGGTCCTGATGCTCACCCACAACCGGATGGGGCATCGTCCCGGCGGCGGGGTCGAGGTCTATCAGGAACTGCTGACCGAGCTCGGCGAGCCGTACCGCGTCCTGTTCCTCTTCTCCGTCTTCGGCGACGGGCGCTGGTCGCTCCGGCTCGAGGGCCCGGGGATCGCGGAGAGCTTCGCCTGCGGTCCCGTCACGCCGCCGCTCTCGACGGACCCGTTCGTGGAGGGGATCTTCCAGAGGCTGCTGTTCGAGCATCAGGTCGACCTCGTCCACATCCATCACCTGATGCACGTCCCGCTGTCGCTGCCGCTCATCGCGCGGGCCTGCGGCATACCCACCGTCTACCACCTGCACGACCATTTCCTGATCTGCGAGCGCTGGCTGCTGCTCGATCACACCGGCCGGTTCTGCGACGTCGTCAATCGCGGGGCGGACCAGTGCGACGCCTGCCTGGTCTCGGGAAACCAGTATCCGCCTGGCTCCAAGGCGCGCCGCGACGGCATGATGACCCTGGTGACCGACGCGATCGACGCCTTCGTCACGAGCACGCCCGCCACGGCGGGGTACCTCCGGCGCTACTTCCCCGGCATCCCCGCCGACCGGATCGTCGAGATCCCGATGGTGGCGCCGAACACCGCGCCGGCCGGGGCGCGGCCTGTGTCCAGGCGCAGGCGCGACGGCGATCGGCTGACCGTGGCGATCCTGGGCAATCTCGCGGCCCACAAGGGCGGTCAGCAGGCGATCAACCTGATCCGGAGCTGCGAGGCCTATCCCATCCATTTCAAGGTGATCGGCCGCATCGACGAAACGTACCGCGAGGCGGTCGCGGGCTTCGGACCAGATCAGGTCACCGTGACGGGCGCCTACGAGCAGCACGCGATCGGCGGCCTGCTGGCCGGCTGCGATGTCTCGCTGCACCTCTCGACCTGGCCCGAGACGTTCGTCATCGCGCTGACGGAGGCGTGGCAGGCGGGCCTGGTCCCGATCGTCGCCGATATCGGGGCCCTGGCCGAGCGCGTCGAGGACGGGGTCGACGGGTTCAAGGTCCCGCCGGACGATGCCGGCGCCGTCCGCGCGCGCCTCATCGCGCTGCACTACGATCGCGCCCGCCTCGCCCGGATGCAGGCCTCCATCGGCCGGAAATCCTTCCCCGACGCCGACGGCCACCTCGGGTCGGTCCGCGCCCTCTACGAGCGCCTGATCGAGGCGCGGCCGCTGCGCCACGGACGGGTTCCCAGCCACCTGCGGCACGGTTTCGACCTGCGGCTCGAGACCCTGGGATACCGGACGAACGCCGCCTCCTGGACCAGCGCGGCGATCGCGTGGGACGAGGCGGCCCGCGCGCCGGAGGCGTCGCCCACCGTGATGGCGGCGGCGCGCGCGCGCCCGGTGCCGGAGCTGCCCGACGCGTTCCGGCGTCTGACGCTGAGGCCGGTCCGGCGCAGCGAGTGCGGCTGGAGCCTCGACGTGCTGCGCACGGACGAGCGCCTGAACCGGAGCCTGGATCTCTCGTCGGTCGTCGCGCGGGCCTCCGTGTTCCTGCGCGGCTGGCTGCACGTCTCGGGGCCGGCGCCGAAGGCGATCTACCTGCGGCTGACGGGTCGCACCGGGACATCGTGGGTCGCCCTCCAGAGCGATCTCCGTCCGGACGTGGCCAAGTGGTACGGTGAACCCGCCGCCGCGACGTCCGGCTTCACCGGCCAGATCGACGTCGCGGGGATGTCCTTCGGACGCTACGCGCTCGCGATCGTCCAGATCGCCGACGGTAGCCTGCGCATCCTCGAAGACGTCGCCTCGATCTTCATCGCCCCCGACACCGAGCCGCCGGCGCGCTTCGTTCCGGAGCCGCGCCATCTCGTCAGCGGGCCGCCGCACGTCCCGGATCTGCACCACAGCCTGCCGGATGCCGGCGACGCGCTCCGCGTGTCGCCGGGGCAGCTCTGGGCCGCGGAAGTCGCGTTCCCCGGGACCGCGCCCCGGCTCGGCAAGGAGACGCTGGCCGTGTTCCGCGGCACCAACGGTCAGACGTGGCGGGCGCCCGTCCTCAAGATCGACGAGCGGACGGTGCGCATCACCGCCTCCGTCCCCAACATCGATCCGGGCGCCTACACGGTGTCCCTCGCCGAGCCGCACAACAGGACGTTGCGGACCCTCGCGACGCTGTTCCGCACCCAGGTGGCGCGTTCGGAGTGACGGGGCTCACCGGCAAGCCCGGTCTCGATCCCCCGAGCCGACCCCGGACGCGGGCTTACCACGCCTCGACCCGTTCACCGCCGAAGATGCGCGAAGTCGGCAGCTCGAAGATGAAGTAGGGATTGAGCTGCGGCGGAGCCCCGGCCTCATCCAGGCGGGACTGCTGCTCGGGCGTCAGGACGACCTCGAGCGCGGCGATATTCTGCGCCAGCTGCTCCGGGCGGCTCGCCCCGACCAGGACCGAGGCGACGCCGGGTCGCCGCGCGACCCAGGCCAGCGCCACCTGCGCCATCGGTCGGCCGACGTCCGCGGCGACCGCCCGCAGCACGTCCACCACCGCGAAGTTCGCCTCGGTGAACAGCATGCCGCCGAAGGGATTGTCGCCGTTGAGCCGGCCGTCGCTGCCGCCCTCGGCCGCGTCGCCGGCCCGGTCCGGGAGCGAGCCTGCCGGACCGGCCAGAGCGAGCTTCTCGCGCCCGTACTTGCCGGTCAGCAGGCCGGCCGCCAGCGGGCTCCAGGGCACCAGCCCGAGCCCGAGGGCGCGGCCCGCGGGCAGCACGTCGAGTTCCACGCCCCGGTCGAGCAGCGAGTAGGCGTATTGCAGGCCGATGGGTTCCGGGAGGCCGTGGGCACGGGCCAGCGCGGCGATCTGCGCGGCGTACCAAGCGGGCGCGTTCGAGAATCCGTAATACAGGATGTCGCCGCGAGCGACGGCGTCGGTCAGCGCCCGGAGGACTTCCTCCGGCGGCGTGGTCCGGTCCCAGACATGGGTCCAGTACAGGTCGATCCAGCCGGTCCTGAGACGGCGCAGGGAGCTCTCGAGACCGGAGCGGATGTTCCGCGCGCTGTTGCCTCCGGCGAGCGGCGTGCCCTGCGCGCGCGGGAAGCCGGACTTCGTCGCGACGACCAGGCGGTCGCGCAGACCGCGCGCCGCGATCAGGTCGCCGAGCATCGTCTCGCTCGCACCGCCCGCGTAGACGTCGGCCGTATCGATGAAGTTGCCGCCCGCTTCGACGTAACGGTCGAAGATGGCCGCCGAGACCGTCGCGTCGCTGCCCCAGCGGGCGGCGCCGAAGGTCATGGTCCCGAGCGCCAGGGGGCTCACGGCCAGACCCGAGCGTCCCAGGGTTCGATAGTGCCTCAGATCCATCGCCGCACCTCACTGTTGAGGGACTGGACGTAGTCCGGCGCCGGGATCAGGATTAGCCATGGTATTCCGCATGCGCCTGTGAGCAGAGTTCAGGAATGCGGCGCGGCACCCTCGACGATCTGGCGGCTTTCGCGGCGGTGGCGCGCCATCGCAGCTTCACGCGGGCGGCCGCGGAGATGGGGCTGTCGCCCTCCGCGCTCAGCCACACGATGCGGGTTCTGGAGGCGCGTCACGGCGTGCGCCTGCTGGCCCGCACCACGCGCAGCGTCGCGCTCACTCCGGCCGGCGAGCGGCTGCTGCGGTCGGTCGGCCCCGCGCTCGAGGACGTCGCGCGCGGGCTCGACGCGCTGGCCGAGTGGCGCGGCGCGCCGTCGGGGCGGCTGCGGCTGACGACCTTCGCGTACGCCGCGCGGGCGATCCTCGAGCCCAGACTGCCCGCCTTCCTGATCGATCACCCGGCCGTCTCGGTTGAGGTGATCGTGGACGACCCCCTGACCGACATCGTCGCCGCCGGCTTCGACGCCGGGATCCGCTTCGGCGAGACGGTCGAGCGCGACATGGTGGCGGTCCGGGTCGGACCCGACCTGCGCACGGTGGTCGTCGCGACCCCGGACTACTTCGCCCGTCATCCGCGCCCGGAGAGCCCGGCTGACCTGGAAGCGCATCGCTGCGTGAACTACCGGCTCGTCGGCGGCGGCGGGTTGCTGCCCTGGGAGTTCGCCCGCGACGGCCGCGAGATCCGGGTGCGCGCGGCCGGCCAGCTCGTCGTGAACGATGGCCGGCTCGCGGCCGCCGCGATCCGGGCCGGTGCCGGGCTCGGCTACATGCTGGAAGACGAGGCGGCCGACGACCTGGCCGCGGGCCGTCTCGTCCAGGCGCTGGACGCGTGGTGTCCGTCGTTTCCCGGCTGCCACCTCTACTACCCCGACCGGCAGGTCACGCCCGCCCTGCGCAGCCTGATCGACGCGCTGCGGTGGCGGGAGGCGTTGCCGCCTCCCGGCCCGTGAGACCGTGCCCGCGTGACAGTGCCTGCGAGACCGTACCCGCGGGGCCTCCCCGCTCAGGCGCCCCGCCAGTCGCGGGCGACCTCACCCGCGAAGTCGCGGTAGCTGCGCGGCCTGCGGCCGAGGAGCCTCGCGAAGTCCGCAACCTCGGCCTCGGTCGCGACGGCGCCGTCCTCCTGGTAGCGGCGCATCATCACCCGCAGGTCATAGGCGAGCCAGGCGGGAGCGAAGCTCCGGAGCCGCTGCTCCAGCGCGTCGAGATCGTCTCCTCCGTAGCGGACCGCGCGCCCGAGGGCCTCGGACCAGATCTCCGCCAGGGCGTCGCCCGTCAGGGCGTCCGGCCCGACGACGTCGTAGGTCTCGGCCGGAAGACGGTCGGCCGCGCGCTCGCGGCGCAGTAGCGCGTTGGCCGCCGCCTCGGCGATATCGCGCACGTCGACCATCGAGACGCCGGCCTGCCCGAGGGGCACGGCATACAGGCCGGCCCCGAGGAGCGGCTCCTTCTGGGCGAGGTCGTTCTGCATGAAGTAGGAGGGCCGCAGCACCGTAGCGGGCAGGTCGAGGGCCGCGATCATCCGCTCGACGGCGTGCTTGCCGGTGAAGTGCGGGGCATCGACGAAGGCCTCGCTCTTGAAGACCGAGAGGTAGACGATGCCGCGCACGCCCGCGTCGCGGGCGAGGCTGAGCGTCGTGATCGCCTGGGTCAGCTCGTCCGGCGCGTTGGCGACGAGCAGGAACAGGGTGTCGACCCCGACCAGCGCCACGCGCATCGCGTCGATGTCGGCGGGATCGCCGCGGACGGCCTCGACGCCGGAGGGGAATCGCGCCTTCTCGGGCGAGCGGGTCAGAGCGCGCACGGCGGCCCCCTCGGCGACGAGATGATCGATGACGGCGGAGCCGATGCGGCCCGTGGAACCGGTGACGAGGATGGTCATGGCGGATCTCCTGGATGCGGGGCGGCCCCGAGCGGGCCGCTGATGACCCGAAGATGCGCCGTTCCTCTTCTGAGCCATAGTCGGCAAGATCGGGACTGGGTGTCCCGGATCTGGAACAGCACATGGACCTCGCGGCGCTCGCCGACTTCAATCTCGTCGCCGGCCACGGCGGCTTCGGCCGCGCCGCCCGGGCGAGCGGGCGGCCGAAGGCGACGCTGTCGCGGCGCGTCGCCGAGCTCGAGGCGAGCCTCGGGACGCGGCTGATCGAGCGGGGCGAGCGCAGCCTGCGCCTGACCGAGGCGGGGGCGCTCCTCCACGCCCGGACGGGGCCGCTGCTCAGCGAGATCGCGGAGGCCGGCGCCGTCGTCGGTGGCGGCCTCGACCGACCCCGTGGGCGGCTCCGGGTGAGTGCGCCGCTGCTCCTGTCCGACACGCAGCTCGGCCGCGTCGCCGCGGACTTCGCCCGCGCCTATCCCGAGGTCGAGCTGGAGATCTCCGCCGAGGACCGGTTCGTCGACCCGATCGAAGAGGGTTTCGATGTGATCATCCGGGTCAATCCGAAGCCGGACGAGCGCCTCGTCGGGCGCTGTGTCCTGCGGGACGAGCTCTGGCTGGTGGCGCCGCCCGAGGTCCCGCGTCCCGAACCGTCGGCCGGGACCGACGCGGCGACCGTGCCGGCGGCGGTGCGCTGGACGCCGCGTCAGGACGAGACGTGGCAGGTTCATGACGGCCGGACGCGCCGGTCCTACGCGCCCGTGCCGGTCCTGCGCCTGTCCTCGCTGCCGATGCTGCGCGACGCCGTGGTGGCGGGCGCCGGCGCGGCGCTGCTCCCGCGCTCGCTGGTCGGGGGCGACGTGGCGGCCGGACGCCTCGCCTGCTGGGGCTGGCTGGAGGGGCCGCCGACGGAGCTGTGGGCGCTCCACACGTCCCGGCGCTTGGTCAGTCCCAAGGTGAACGCCTTCGTCGCCCATCTGGCAGCCGCGCTGTCGACGGATCGACCCGCCCGGCGGTAGATCGAGCGTTCGAACCGAGGGGCGCCGAGCGCGGCGCGCGCGGGACGGTGCCCTATCTGCATTCGGCCGCACCGTCCCGACGCGGCGCCTCGGGCGAGCCCGGAGGACCCGCCATCGTCCGGCCGAGCCAGTCCACGAAGGCCGCCGCCAGCCCCGCGGGTGGCAGGGCACGCACGAGAACGAAGTACCGGAGCCCGTTCATGACAGCTTCGTCGCCAGCCGGCACGAGGCGCCCGTCGGCGCGATAGGGCGCGACGATCAGCGATCGCCCCAGGGCGATGCCCGAGCCGCCGAGCGAGGCGCGCAGCGCCAGTTGCGCGAGGTTGAAGTAGAGATTCTGGACGCGGCCGCCCCAGGGCGCCCCGTGGACCCGTATCCAGCGATCCCACTCCTCCGAGACGCTCGCGGCCGCCTCCCACGGCGTCGCGTCGTGGAGCAGCACGACGGCCCCGCCGGGATCCGCCGCATCCCGGTAGGCCGGGGCGCAGACCGGGTAGACCGGCTCGGGATGGTCGAAGACGACCGTCGCACCGGGAGGCGGCGCCGGGCCGTAGCGGATCGCGACGTCGATACCGGACTGCGCCATGCGTCCCGGATCCAGGTCGTGGGTCTCCCCGAAGACGGCGACGTCGATGTCGGGATGCGTGTCGCTGAAGGCTTTCAACCTTGGCGCGAGCCATTCCGAGGCCAGGGAGGGGACGCAGCTGATCCGCAGCGTCGCCCGGCCCTCGCGCCGTTCCCCCCGGAGCAGGGCCTCGCCCATCCCGTCGAAGCCGCTCCGCGCCGCGGCGAACAGGTCTTGACCCGCGGCGGTCAGCCGGATCTCGCGGGTGCCCCGCTCGAGCAGCGGGTAACCGAGGCGCCGCTCCAGCCGCTGGATCCGCTGCGTGACCGCGCTCTGCGTGACGGCGAGGCGGTCGCCCGCACGGGCGAAGCCGCCCGCCTCGACCAGGACGCGGAAGAAGAACAGGTCGCCGGCCAGGCGCGCGTCGAGCCTCACGGGCATGCCCGATCATAAGCGGGCCTAATAGACCGCACCAGAGAATATAATTGGCCGCATGAGCGCCGCTCGCGCAGGGTCGGCGCGGACAAACCGGGCAGGATCGGGAGCGCCATGGCAGCCGTCGGCGGGATGGAGACTCGACTATCGGGCGACCGGATTCCGGAGGCGGTCAGGCGCGCCAGCCCCACGGTCTGGATGAACCCGGCGCTGGACGCCACCGCGTCCGTCCTGCCCGGACTCGCGACCGGCCGTGCCGACGTGGACGCGGCCGTGGCGCGCTGGCAGCGGTTCGCGCCGCTCCTGGCGCGCCTCTTCCCCGAAGAGGGCGCCGGCCGGATCGACTCGCCGCTCGTCCCGCTGGAAGAGCGCCTGTCCCGTGACATCCTGGACGGTGCCGACGGGCGCGTGCTGGTGAAGGCCGACCACGCGCTGCCGGTGACCGGCTGCATCAAGGCGCGCGGCGGCGTCTACGAGGTCCTGGCCTATGCCGAGGACCTGGCCGCGCGGGCCGGGCTGCTCACCGAGGGGCGATCCTACGCGGCCTTCGCCGACCCGGAATTCCGCGCCCTGTTCGCCCGCCACGTGATCGCGGTCGGCAGCACCGGCAATCTCGGCTTCAGCGTCGGCCTGATGGGGCGCTCGCTCGGCTTCGCGGTCGAGGTCCACATGTCCCACGACGCCAAGGCGTGGAAGAAGCAGCGCCTGCGCGAACTCGGCGCCCGCGTCGTCGAGCATCGCGGCGATTACGGGGCGGCGGTCGCGGCGGCCCGCGGCGCGTTCGCCGGCCGCGCGGACGCCCATTTCGTCGACGACGAGGATTCCGTCGACCTGTTTCTCGGCTACGCGGCCGCGGCCCTCGACCTTCAGCGCCAGCTCGCGGAGGCCGGGATCGCGGTGAGGCCGGCGCATCCCCTGTTCGTCTATCTGCCCTGCGGCGTGGGCGGTGCGCCGGGCGGCGTCGCCTTCGGTCTGAAGCTCTTGTTCGGTGACGCCGTGCACCCGGTCTTCGTCGAGCCGGTCGCGTCCCCGTGCATGCTGGTTCAGCTCGCGGCCGGTCTCGAGCGCCCGGTCAGCGTCTACGATGTCGGCCTCGACAACCGCACCGCGGCGGACGGGTTGGCCTGCGCCTCCGCGTCGATGCTGGTGGCCCGGACGCTTGAGAAGCTGGTGGCCGCCGTGGTCACGGTGCCCGACGACGCGCTGTACCGCTGGCTCAGGGTGATGTGGACCGAGGCGGGCCTGCGCCTGGAGCCCTCCGCGGCGGCGGGCTTCGCGGCGGCCGGGCGCTTCGCCGCCACGCTGCCCGCGGCGGTCGGCGCCGCGGCCACCCACGTGATCTGGACGACCGGCGGCGCGCACCTCCCGGCCGAGGAATTCGAGGCGGCCCTCGCCCGCGGTTGAGGCGCGCTGGACGTCTTCTCAAAAACCGAGACCGCGCGGCCGCGGCTCCTCGATCGTGCCCGATCGCCAGGCGATCCGCGGCCGATTCAAAGTGAGTACCAGACCCGGACGACGGTCACTCCATCAGGTCGGTCAGGGCCCCGATCTCGTCGGCGTTCTTCCAGACCGTCTCGCAGCCGATCACCGTGTCGGTGGCGTCGATCGTCAGCGTGAACGCGGGGGGCACCCGCTCGGTCCCGACGAGCCGGAGGCGAACACCCCACCGCGACATGTCGTGCACCACGCAGGGGATGGCGGGATGGCCGGCCACCGAGATGCATCCGCTCAGGTTGACGGAGACGCGTCGGGCGTTGCGCTGGTTGTCCATAAGTACTCCGCGCTAGAGCGCCGGAGCATAAGCGGCGACCGATCAAGGGCCGGTTTACGAACTGAACTCAATTGCGCCTAAAATTCGCGTCGAGGTGGCTAATACCGTAGTCTCGACCTACCGGTTGGGAAGCCACCGGGAGACGAAGGTCAGCGGACGCGACGTGCCGGCCCGGCCGTCGGCATCCGCACGCGCGTCCTCGTCCGGCAGCAGCGACCCGATCAGGCGGAGCAGCTTCTCCCGCTCCTCTCCGGTGAACAGCACGAGGAACGAACCGAGATCCAGTTGGACCTCCGGCGCATCATCGCCCGGGGAGTGAGAGACGTAGGGCTGTCCGGTCTGGAGGTCGCGCATCAGGGCCCAGCGGTCGCCGCCGACGCCGACATGGAATTCGCGCGCTATCCGTGGGCCCTGTTCAATCATTGCTCATCCCGCACGCGGTCAACGTGCAATTTTCAACGGGATAGAGCGCGCAAACGCCTTGCGATATAACCTGGCTCAAGAATTCACAGGTATCGTCGACTGCAGCCCCACCGGCGCGAGCCGCCGGTGGCGGGATATCGGCGCGGTCTCGGGCTGGAGGTCGGTGCACTTGCGGCGCAGGATCGCGGACGATCCGACGCCGGACTGACATGTCCCGTCTCCGCGCGGCAGACGGCGCGTATTCGGACCGAGAAGGGCGAGCGCTCCGCTCTCGCCCGGTCGGCGCCGGCCCTAGCGATACGCGTGGGGGCGTGAGCGCTCGAAGGCGGCCGCGCAGGCCGTGTCGAAGAGCTTGCAGGGCGGCGGGGCGTCGCCCGGTTCGACGAGCATGGGCTGTCCGCGGATGTCTCCGGTGGCGTGAGCCTGCGAGTACCGTGACCGCGGGTCGAAGTAAGGATCCGAAGTGTAACTGCTCATGAAGGCGCCCCCTGCCGGCATCTCGCTCTCGGACAGCGCCACGCCGGTCTGCAGCGCCAGTGAGAGCACCGAGACCAGGAGCAGCAGACATCGTCTGGTCATAGGCCCGCGCCTCCTCGCGCGCACGAGATCGGCAGCGCGGACGCCGCGCTCCGGATGTCCTGGATGTGTTCGACGGGACCGCCGCGGGCGTCTGCGGCCGGTCTCTGCGAGCAGGCCCGCCACAACGCGTGCGCGCTTCGGAACAGCCGCCCGACGGGATCACCGCGTGGCCGCGACGCGCTGCCTTCAGCGACGTTGGCGGGTCAGCCCACCTCGACATTCGGAAGATGGCGCAAGCCGAGCGCGCACTGCAATCAAATAGGCTTTTCAGCAGTGAAAACGGAATTGATTTGAGAAATTTTCTTTAAAATTCGATGCGCGCCCGTCCGGCCGCGGCCTGGGACGGAGACAGTTCAAGAATCGGATTCGCGACGCACTTTAGAGATTCAACGCCGCTTTAAGTTTCTTAAACGCGCTTTATTTTGTCGTGCCGAATTCATTCGAAGAGTGTCTTTGCCAGGACTATAACTTCGGCGTGCCGGGCATTCGCCCTGCCTTCTCTTCGCACACGAGGCTTGATCGGCTCCCAGTCCACGCGGGCACCCCGCGGGAATGGGAGCCGGGTCACGGCGGGACACCCGACTGATCACATGGAACTCGTCCGGTTCGCTCTGAAGTTTCGCAAGAGCTTCTATGTTCTTGCCGTCCTCATGTTCCTCGCGGGGCTCGGCTCGATCACCGTCGCGCCGAAGGACGTGCTGCCCGCCGTCGATATCCCGGTGGTGGTGGTGGTGTGGACCTATAACGGTCTCGACGCGACCGACATGGTCCAGCGCATCACGAACTACAGCGAGTTCTCGCTGTCGAGCAACGTGAACAACATCCGCCGGATCGAGTCGACGTCGATCCAGGGCACGGTGACCGAGCGTATCTACTTCGATTCCGCGGTCAGCATCGATCTGGCGATGACCCAGGTCGACTCGGCGATGAACGCGATCCGCTCGCGCATGCCGCCGGGCGTGCAGCCCCCCGTCATCATGCGCTTCTCCGCCTCGTCGGTGCCCGTCATTCAGATGGCGCTGTCGTCCTCGAAGCTGCCGCTCACCAAGGTCTTCGACTACGCCCAGTACCGGACCCGCCGCCGGCTCGCCGAGGTGCCGGGCTCGACCCTGCCCTCCCCCTACGGCGGCGCGCCGCGTCAGGTCATGGTCGATCTCGACCCCGGCAAGCTGCGCGCGATCGGCATGACGCCGCTCGATGTCCTGAACGCGGTCCTCAAGCAGAACCTCGTCGTGCCCTCGGGCCTCGCGAAGATCGGGACGCAGCAGTACACGGTGCGGCTGAACTCGAGCCCGCAGCTGGTCGATCAGCTCAACCGCATTCCCATCAAGGTCGAGAACAACCAGCCGGTCCTGCTGCGCGACGTCGCCCATGTCCGGGACGGCTCGCCCCCGCAGATCAACATCGTCCGCGCCGACGGCCACCACTCCGTCCTGTTGCAGGTCCTCAAGAACGGCGCGGCCTCGACCCTGGACGTCGTGAACGCCGTCAAGGCCGCGCTGCCGGACATCCACGCGGCCGCGCCGAAGGGCATGACCATCACGCCGCTGTTCGATCAGTCGGTCTTCGTCTCGGACGCCATCTCCGACGTGGTGCGCGAGGCGGTGATCGCGGCGGGGCTCACGGGTCTCGCCATCCTGCTGTTCCTCGGCTCCTGGCGCTCGACCATCGTGGTGCTGGTGTCCATCCCGCTCTGCATCCTGACCTCCCTGTCGATCCTGGTTGCTCTGGGCCAGACCATCAACGTGATGACCCTGGGCGGCCTCGCCCTGGCCGTCGGCATCCTCGTGGACGACGCGACGGTCGCGATCGAGAACACCTACCGGATGTTCGAGGAAGGCTTCTCCTTCCGGCGCTCGGTGGTCGAGGGCGTGGCCGGCATCGCCAAGCCGGCCCTGATCTCCACGCTGGCGATCTGCTCGGCCTTCTCGGCGGTCTTCTTCCTCACGGACGCGCCCCGCTACCTCTTCGTCCCGCAGGCCGAGGCGGTGGTCTTCGCGATGCTGACCTCCTACCTCCTGTCGCGGACGCTGGTGGCGATCCTCATCGACGTCCTGGTCGCCCCGGAATACGCCCGGCATCACGGCCCGGCCGCCGAGGTCGATGGGGCGTCACCACCCCGCCGCCGCTCCGTCCTCGGCCAGATTCTCCGCGCGCCGACACGGCCCCTCGCCTGGCTGCTTCAATATCCGCTGCGCGGTGCCCTCGCCTTCCGCAACGCGTTCGAGCGCGGGTTCGCGCGCTTCCACGCGGGCTATGTCGGCCTCCTGTCCGCGGTGCTCGGCCACCCGGCCCGCGCGCTGTCCGGCGCGCTCGCCGTCTTCGCGGTGACGGCCGCGATCTTCCCCTTCGTCGGTCAGGACTACTTCCCGCAGATCGAATCCAGCCAGATGACCCTGCATATCCGCACGCGTCCGGGCGAGCGGATCGAGCAGGCGGAGAAGACCTTCGCGCAGGTCGAGGACGTCGTCCGGCAGGTCGTCCCGAAGGACGAGCTGGGGCTCATCCTGGACAATATCGGCCTCCCCGCCTCGAACTACAACTTCGCCTTCATGGATGCATCGTTCGTCGCCTACAATGACGGGCAGATGCTCATCAACCTGAAGGGTGAGCATAAGCCGATCTCGTTCTACGAGAAGCGGCTGCGCCAGGTCCTGCACCAGGCCTTCCCCGACGACACCTTCTACTTCCAGCCGTCCGACATCATCACGCAGATCCTGAATTTCGGGACCGTCGCGCAGATCGACGTGCAGGTCTCCGGGCGGCACGATGCCGAGGACCTCGCCGTGGCGCAGGACCTCGTCCGCCGCATCGCGGCGGTCCGCGGCGCCGTCGACGTCCACCTGCACCAGATCGTCGACGCCCCGCAGATGTACGTGAACGTCGACCGCAGGCTGGCCTCCGAGATGGGCGTCAGCGAGCAGTCCATCGCGCAGAACCTGAACGTCTCGCTCTCCGGCTCCTTTCAGGTCAGCCCGAACTTCTGGGCCGATCCCAAGTCCGGCATGCCGTACCAGCTCTGGGTCCAGACGCCGGAGTGGCGCAACGCCGACATCACGCAGCTGATGAACACGCCGGTCTCGGTGCACACGGACGCGGGTGACAGGCCCGGCATCCCGATCCTGCTGTCGAACATCGCCACGATGCAGCGGCAGCCTGAGCAGACCGTGATCAACCACGTCAACCAGCAGCCGACCTTCGACATCCTCGCCAACGTCCAGAACGCGGATCTCGGCAGCGTCCGAAACGCCGTGGACCGGATCGTCGCCGAGGAGCAGGTCAAGCTCCCGGCCCCGGACAAGATCCTCGTCCGCGGCCAGATCGAGAGCATGGAGAGCGCCTTCTCGCGCATCGAGCTCGGGCTCGGGATCGCGCTGGTGGCGGTCTACCTGCTGCTCGTCCTGAACTACCAGACGTGGGTCGACCCCTTCGTGGTCATCGCCGCCCTGCCGCTGGCCTTCTGCGGCATCGTGATGAGCCTGTTCATCAGCAGCACGGCGTTCTCGATCCCCGCCCTGTTCGGCGCGATCATGTCGGTCGGCGTGGCGAGCGCGAACTCGATCCTGCTCGTCACCTTCGCCAAGGAGCACCGCGAGGCCACCGGCTGCTCTGCCCGCGAGGCCGCCCTGATGGCCGGCCATACCCGCCTCCGGCCGGTGCTCATGACCGCCTCCGCGATGTTCTTGGGCCTGATCCCGATGGCGATCGGGTCCGGCGAAGGCGCCGAGCAGAATGCCGCCCTCGCCCGCGCGGTGATGGGCGGGATCGGGATGGGCACCGTCTCGACCCTGCTCTTCGTCCCCCTTCTCTACACCCTGCTCCGCCGCAACCCGATCAAGCCCCTCGAGGATTATTGATGACCCGTTTCAACGACGCCCCCGGGAGCGGCGCCGAGGCTGCCGCGCGGGCGCACCAGCACGCGGTCGAGATCGACCCGCTGCGGCAGGACGGGGCCGGCGAGGCCCTCGTCCACGCGGTGCCGCCGCCGCCGCGCAAGCGCCCGTTCCTCGTGGCGTTCCTCGCGCTCGGCAGCGCCCTCGGCCTCGGCGCCTGGCACCATTGGGAAACCTACCAGGCCTCCCTGGTGACGCAGGCCGAGGCCGTGAACTTCGTTCCGACGGTCCGCACCGGGCCGGCGCAGGTGGATGACGGGCCCATGACGCTGACCCTGCCGGGCCAGACCGAGGCCTTCGACCATGCCGACATCTTCGCCCGCGCCACCGGCTACATCGCCGAGCGCCGGGTCGACATCGGGTCGCGGGTCAAGAAGGGCGACCTGCTGGTCCGGATCGCCGCGCCCGACCTCGACCAGCAGGCCCGGCAGGCCGAGGCCCAGCTCGGCCAATTCAAGGCGCAGCTCGCCGTGGCGCAGGCGGATGTGGAGCAGGCCAAGGCCAGCGTGACGCTCGCGAACGTGACCGACGCCCGCACCGCGACGCTGGCCGGACAAGGCTGGGCCTCGAAGCAGAACGCCGATCAGACCCGGGCGGGGATGCTGACCGCCACCGCGACCCTCGCCGCCGCGCAGGCGAAGGTGAAGGTCGCGGAAGCCAACATCACCGCCCAGCAGGCGACCGTCGACCGGCTCCGCACGCTGACCACCTTCGAGAACGTCGTCGCGCCGTTCGACGGCATCGTGACCGCCCGCAAGGTCGATGTCGGCGACCTCGTCCACGGCGATGCCGGCTCCGGGACGCCGCTCTTCACGGTCGACAGCACCGATGTCCTGCGCGTCGCGGTGCAGGTGCCGCAATCGGCCGCCGTGGGTATCCGCGGCGGGGTGAAGGCGCGGGTCCAGGTCGCGCAGATCGCGGACCGGACCTTCGACGGCACGGTCTCGCGCAGCTCGGTGGCTCTCCAATCCTCGGTGCGGACGCTGGACACGGAGGTCGACGTCGCCAATCCCGACGGGGTCCTGCGGCCGGGCCTCTACGTCGCCGTCACCTTCGCGGTGCCGCGCACGCATCCGCGAGTGATCGTGCCGTCCGAGGCGCTCATCTTCGACGCGGAGGGGACGCGCGTGGCCGTGGTCGGGGCGGACGACACCGTCCGGCTCCGGCCGATCACGATCGCGCGCGATCTCGGCACGCGCCTCGAGCTGCGCAGCGGCCTCGACAGCGGCGAGACCGTCGTCCTCAACCCGCCCGCCGGCCTTCAGGACGGCAGCCGCGTCGTCCCCCGCGGCTCCGTCGCCTCCCAGGTCCCGACAGCCAAGCTCTCCGAGCAGGCGAGCGCGGAGTGAGGCGCATGGTCCAGATCCCTCGCTCCCTTGTAAGCTTCGCCGGCGGGATGACGCAGGTCGGCCGCCGCGACCGAACCGCATTTGACTCCGGCTCCGAAGAGGATAATTCCACCTCTCCCTCCGAGCCTCAGGAGACCAGACAGGGCCGGCGAATACAAAATAAGAAGGAAAAACGAATGGCCAGCGTATTGGTAGTCGAGGACGACCGGCGGGTCGCCGCGGAGATCGGTTCGGCCCTCGCGGAATACGGATTTCAGGTCGACGAAGCCCCCAGTGGCAGCATCGGACTACGCAAGGCCCTGGACGGTAACTTTGACGTGATCGTGCTCGACCGGATGCTCCCGGAGATCGACGGCCTGTCGCTGCTGACCGAGTTGCGCGCCGCGAAGGTCTCGACGCCGGTCCTGATCCTCAGCGCCCTGTCGGCCGTCAACGAGCGCGTCGACGGGCTGCGCGCCGGCGGCGACGACTACTTGGCCAAGCCATTCGAGTTCATCGAGCTGACCGCCCGCGTCGACGCGCTGGCGCGGCGCAAGATGGCGGCCGAGGCGGTGAACGAACTCGTCGTCGGCGACCTGCGCCTCGACCTGATCGAGCGCGTCCTCCATTGCGGGAACCGGGAAATTGAGCTCCTGCCCAAGGAATTCGCGATCATCGAGTTCCTGATGCAGAACGCCGGCACGCTGGTGAGCCGGAAGATGATCTTCGAATCCGTCTGGGGCTACAGCTTCAATCACCAGTCCAGCGTCATCGACGTCCACATCGGCAAGATCCGCAAGAAGCTCGATCCCGACGGGCTGAACCCGCGGATCCACACGGTGCGCAACACGGGCTTCATCCTCCGTGCGCCTTCTTGAGGTCCGGCGCACCAGCGGCTTCCGGGTCGCGTGCCTGTTCTTCGCGACCTTCGGGACCGCCTCGCTGGCGCTCTCGGGCTTCCTCTACGTCGACACGCGCAGCTACGGCCGCAAGGCCGCGTTCGAGTGGGTCGAGTGGGAATCGAAGCACCTCCTGAACCTGTCGCCGCGCGCGCTGCGCGAGCGGATCGACGCGTCCGAGGATTTCGCCGAGGGCGGCCGCCCGCTCGTCCTGTTCGGGCCCGACCACGTGCGCCGGGCCGGCGCGCCGATCGCCTTCCCCGACAGGGCGCCGATCGGGAAGCCGTTCATCCTGGCGCAGCCGCTGGATCACCGCAGCCGCACGCTCTTCAGCCAGCTCACCGAGCTTCCGAGCGGCGAGTATGTGCTGGTCAGCCGCTCGGCCCAGGATCTCCAGTCCCTCGAGAAGGCGCTGGTCGAGACCTTTGTCTGGGGCATGGCCGCCACCATCGTGATCGGCCTGATCGGCGCCGTCGTGTTCGGCGCCGGCTCGCTGCGGCAGAACGATGCGATCACCAAGGCGGTCGAGCGCATCATGCGCGGCGACCTGAGCGAGCGCCTGCCGACGCGCGGCGTCTCGGCCGACCTCGCTCACCTCACGCGCGTCGTGAACGACATGCTCGACCAGCTCGAGCGGCTGATGCTGGAGATCAAGGGCGTCAACGAGAACATCGCCCACGACCTGCGCACCCCGCTGACCCGGGTGGTCGGCACGCTGGAGCGGTCGCTGCGCAAGGCCGACAGCGTCGCGGCCTTCCGCGCCTTCAACGAGGACGTCCTGGCCGAGGTCAAGAGCATCGTCGTCCGGTTCTCGGCCCTGCTGCGCATCTCCGAGATGGAGGACCGCCTGCGCCGATCGGGCTTCACCCAGGTCGATCTCGGCCGGCTGCTCGAGGATGCGGTGGAGTACTACGAGCCCCTGGCGATCGAGCGCGACATCCGACTTCTCTGGGACCGGCCGGACGGCCCGTGCGCGATCGAGGGCGACCGCAGCCTGATCTTCGAGGCGGTGAGCAACCTGATCGACAACGCCCTGAAGTTCACGCCGGCCGGCGGGCAGGTGACGGTCGCGCTGCTCCGGAATCCGACGGGGATCCAGGTCACCGATACGGGCTGCGGCATCCCCGCGGAGGAGCTGAGCGCTGTGCGCGCCCGCTACCGCCGCGGTGCGCTGAAGACCGACAAGAGCGGCTTCGGGATCGGCCTGAGCCTCGTCGATTCCATCGCGCGGCTGCACAGCGCCACCTTCGACATCGCCTCCGACGGGAGCGGCTGCCGCGTGACCCTCAGCTGGACCCACAGCGTCGCGGGGCACCCGTCGATCGACCTCCTGCCGGCCGCATCCCTCTGACGCCGTCGTCACGCCGTCGCGCCCGGCCGGTCCCGCATCGCGGGGCGTGCCGGGCGCGGGGCCGTACCGGGTGGGCGCTCAGTAGGCGGGCTGTCCGCGGCGGCGCTCGCGGCTGTTGAGATGGCTCCACTGGCGATTGGCCGGGACGGTCTCGACCGCGCTGGGCCGCTGGATCGCGGCGCTGTAGCCGGTCGCCCCCTCCCACATGCCGCCCGCCTTGTCGTTGCCCTCGGAGGCGGACCACGCGTCGAGGCCGCTGCCGTTGGTCCGGACGATGAGGCTGGGATCGATGGTCGCGCCACCGTCCTGAGCGAGAGCAGGTCCCGCGATCAGCATCGCGCCCATCGAGCAGGCCAGGACGATGTTCTTCATGATGATCTCCCGTTACACAAGCTGTCGCTCACCGGCGACGTGGTAGTAATATGCTGCAATACCCATTTAAACTCTATATTTTATTGCGGAATAATTCTTTCGCTCTTTGGACGGGCTTCAATCTTGAAACGATTTTTGAATTTCTCGTGGAGGATGGGCTCAGGTCGGCCACATCCCGGTCGCCGGGATCGGGGCTTGTGTCGCCCAGGCCTGACGGAAAATCCTGCCCGGCTTGCGCCGGCAGCGAGCACGAAAAAGCCGACCGGTTGCCCGGTCGGCGAAGTCGTATGGGTCTGAAGCTCTGGGTCAGACCGGCCCTGCCCTGGTACCCGGGCCAGCCGCTCTGAAACCATAGCATCCGCTCGGTCGGCGGCGAAGCAAGCCGCTGAAGAGCTGACTCTCTTGTAGATGATTTTGCGTCGATCGCAAGCAAAAGATCTTTTATTTGTTGAATATGGCCCAATTTACGAGACAACTTACTTGGCGTTCCAAATAGAGAAGCCCGGCCTTGCGGCCGGGCTCGAGACTGGACGTTGCGCCCGCGAAGGCGCGTCGGATCGGTTCAGAAATCCCGCTGCACGCGGAACCGGAATTGGGCCGCATCCTGTGAATTGACGTAGCGCAGCGCGTTCTTCGAGATGTCCGGCGTGACGCCGCTGTTGAGCGCCGTGCGGATGTACTCGCCCTCGACGCCGATATCGAGATCCTTCACGGGGGTCCAGATCAGGCTGGCGCCGGTGATCATCTGGTTGTTGCCCCGCAGGATGGGACTCGTGGCGAAGGCCAGGGCATTCGACGCACTGGCGCCGGCCGGGGCGAAGCCGAAGCCGAGGAGGCCCAGCGCGTTGCGCCCCTTGGAGTTGTAGTCGATCTGCGCGTAGCTGCCGAAGAAGGCCGAGCGCCAGGCAGGCGACCAGTAATGGAGCAGGGAGGCGACAGCGGAGAACGAGGTCGACAGTTCGAGGCGGCCGGTCGCGGGATTGAGCACCGCGTCGGCGTAGTATTGCGCGAACGAGCCGCCGCCGACCGGCGCCGCGCCGAGGGCGTCGTACGGCGCCGTGTAGTTGGAGATGCCCGTATAGGCGATGGCACCCTGCCCGTAGGCGCCCTGGAGGTAGAGCGTGTCGCCCGTCGCGATGAACGGCAGGTTGACCTTCAGGCCGCCCTGGACCGCCCAGCCGTAGGCGTTCGAGGCGCGTCCCGTCGGCGAGATGCCCAGGCCGGTCGTGGCGGTGGTGATGCCCGCGACCGTGCTGCCGGCGTCGCCGGCATTGATCTCGTGGACGGCGGCCGAGAGCTGCGCCGAGCCCCAGGCCTGGTCGATGCGGGCCGCGCCGACGAAGTCCGGCATGCGGCTCTTCTGGGTGACGTCGACGAAGGCGACATTGCCGGGACCGACGACGATCGGCGCCAGCCAGGTCGAGGGGGTGAACGGGTTGAAGGCGTTGCTGTAGCCCGCGAAGCCGCCACCGGCCGTGAAGGCCCCGACGGCCGAGCCTGTGCCGAAGATCGGGAAGCGCCGGTAGGTCGGATCTTCCATCGAGGCGGTCAGCGTGATGCCGTTCCCGAGGATCGCCGAATAGGCGAGCAGGTTCGTGCTGAACGTATCGGAGCCGGCCGTGCCGCCGATCAGCTCGAAGTCGTGCGCGTAGAAGTCGAAGAAGGAGGACGCGCGGCCCGCGGTGAGCCCGGCGAACTGAATGAAGGCCTTATCGGCGTTGACGTAGGTCTGCGTGCGCCCGAAGGCGTCGGCGCCGAGGCCCGCGATGGCCAAGCTCTCGCGCTGCCGGGATCCCGAGGTCAGGAACGGGCCGCTGCGGTTGGCGACATCGATGCGCAGGAAGGCGCGCAGGGTTCCGTAATCGGTCTGGGTCCGCGAATCGAGGTTCAGACGCATCAGGCCGAGATAGCCGGTGAGGTCGCCGCCGCCGCCCGTGCGAACCTTGCTGGTCTGATACAGAAAGTCATACCGCGCCCGTCCGGACAGACGAATGCAGGTATCGGTCCCGGGGATGTAGAAGAAGCCGGCGCCGTAGGCGTTGCAAACGCGTACGAACTCGACCGGCGCAGCCTTGAACGTCGGGAGATCGGCAGCGTACGCACCGCCGATCGGGATCATCAGGGCCGAGGAGCCCAGTAACAGCGCCTTGATTCTGGTCATCATATCCCCGCATCCGACGCCGTGGTCGTGCCACTGCCAGCGTCAACCCAATGATCCGCGTTCACGCACGTGTACGGGTCCCGACACAGTGCGACGTCGCAGTATTTTTTGAGAATTGGCCGCTCTATCGCTCGGCAGCTTGACCGTATCTGTCAAGATTTGATTTTACAAATAAATTGCGATTGCGTTTTTCAACCGAAATTGACTTCCTGAAATTTGTTTTTGTATCTGAATTGATCACGGAAATGGGAGCGCGGGGGGAGGCGAGCTGCGGATCGCGGCCGCGTCGGCTCAGCGAGGCTGGTTGATGGCTCGGTCCATCGCGTGGACTCCGCCGACCGAGACCTTGAGTTCTGCGCCGTGGATGTCGCTAGCAGGGATTAAGAGGCATCTGCCGCCCTATCAGGCCTGCTCCCCGAGATCCGGCGACAGATCCCGTGCCGGCGCTAGGAGTCCCTGTCTCCAAGCATTCCTGACTGAGCGCTCTGTCGTGACAGGTGGCTGAGGTGTCGCTCTGAGGCCGTACCCTGTCGGCCGCGTCCGCCTGCCATCGACGCGCGACCCGAAACGGTTTGCGCCGCGGCGGGGCGGAGCCACGGCATGCCCTGCTGACCGACCGGGCCGCAACCGCCGTTAAGCATATCGATCAAGAGTTATAGATTGCAAAGCTCGGCTATATCGCGCGGCCGGCATCATGATTTACAAAGTTCTAACGTAGCGCGTCCAATTTGCGGCGACGGTGCGGAGGATCGAATGTCGGAACCGCTGACCCTCGCGCCGCATCCGCCCGGCGGAGCCGAGACCGCCCCCGGGTGGCGCAGTACAGCCGCCGCGCAGGTCGACCGGCATCCCCGCTCCGATGTCGGGACCATCGTGATCCACTGGGTGGTCGCCATCGCCATGGTGGCGAGCCTGCTCACGGGCCTGCGCATCTCGGCCGACGCGCCCGTGGCGCGGACCGCGAAGTTCCTGGCGCCCCTGCTTCCGCAAGGTGAAGTCTGGACCGTCCACTTCGTGGCCGGCCTGACCCTATTCTTCGGAATCACCGCCTATCTGGTCTACCTCGTGCGCGGGCGTCTCACGGATCGCAACGGCCTGTCGCGGCTCCGCGCCGTCCGTGTCAGCGGGCGAAGCAAGGCCGCCCGGAAGGCACGTTGGGGCGGCATCAACGTCGCGCTGCACTGGCTGATCTACGCCGTCACGCTCGTCCTGACGGGTACCGGGGTCGCGCTCTACCTCGGCTATGGCGGCTGGGTGGTCTGGCTGCACGCCACCTGCGCGCTGGTCGCCCTGGCCTACATCGCGGTCCATACCCTCGCGCACTTCATGTATGGCGGCCTGTGGCAGCTCCTTCGGTTGTTCCGTCCGACGGCCCTGGCGGACGGTGCGGCGCGGCGGCGGCGACCGCTCCTGGCCGCCGCCATCATCGGCCTCCCCGTCGTCGGCGGCCTCGCCTTCGCGGATGTGAGAGGCCGCTCCACGCTGGTGATCGACAAGGTGTCGGCTGGGCCCGACCTGTCGAAGCTCCTCGAAGACCCGGTCTGGCGCACCGCGCGCCCGGTCTCGGTCCGGACGATGCAGGGGGCCAATTTCGGCGGGACCGGTGAGACCACCGTCGAGATCCGCGCCGTGCGCGACGCGACGAACGTGTATTTCGCCTTCCGCTGGTGGGACCCGTCGCGCTCGCTCAAGCGCGTCCCGATGATCAAGAAGGCGGACGGCTGGCACCTCCTCGACGCGGACGCGGCGCGCGCGGACGTGACCGCCTACTACGAGGACAAGCTGGCGGTGATCTTCTCGCGATCCGACGCGTTCGGCAGCGGCGGGTCGACCCATCTCGGCGCCCGGCCGCTGCCCGACGCCCCCGCCCCGCTCAATGGCCGCGGCTACCACTACACCACCGACGGCAGCTACATCGACATGTGGCAGTGGAAGGCGGCCCGCGGCGGCATGCTCGGCGTCGTCGAGGACATGCATATCGGTCCGCCCACCGACCCCACCGCCGCCGAGCGGGCCGTGAAGGGCCGCTACCAGGCCGGCTACTGGGGCGATCCCGGCACCAGCGCGTACCGCTACAACTTCAAGTTCGAGGGTCCGGGCGGCTACGCGGGGGCGGTCGAGCCGCTGCGGCTTCCCAAGGACTGGCAGGCGACGGTGGCCAGGCTCGGCACCGTGGATCTGGACTTCGATGCCAGCACGTCGCCGGGCTCGGCGTGGTGGATGGTCGAGAAGACCGAGACGGTGCCGTACTCGGCGGCCGCCGACGCGGAGATCCCGGTCGGCACCGTGATGCCGGGCGTGCTCATGACCGACGGCTATACAGGGGACCGCGCCGGGATCTCGGCGGCCGCCGACTGGGCCGACGACCACTGGACCCTCGTCGCCGCGCGCAAGATCGCGACCGGCAGCAAGTACGACGTCGATTTCCTGCCGGGAAACACCTTCTACCTGTATGTCTCGGCCTTCGATCACACGCAGACGCGGCACACGCGGCACATGCGGCCGGTCGAAGTCCTTCTGCGCTGAGCCGGGAGCGCGCCGTGGCCGAACGCGTCACCCTCGTCATCAACGGAAGGCGGGTCAGCGCCAGCGCCGGCCAGACCCTGCTCGACGCGGGTCTGGCGGCCGGCCAGGCGATCCCGCACGACTGCGCCACCGGGCAGTGCGACACCTGCCGCGTCCGGATCCATGCGGGCGCGGTCGACGATGCGGGGACGCGCATCGGCGAGACCGTGCAGGCCTGCCGGGCTCGCCTGACCACCGACGCGGTCATCGAATTCGACGAGGTTCCGGAAGCCGTCCGGCGGGCCGGCACCGTGGACCGCGTCGTCGATCTCACCGCCGAGATCGTCGAGGTGACGGTCGCGCTGCGCAAGCGGCTGACCTACCTGCCCGGCCAGTATGTCCGGGTCTCCTTCGCCGGGCTGCCCGCGCGGGACTACAGCCCGACCCTGCGCGCGGACGGCTCGGGCGAACTGAACGAATTGATCTTCCAGATCCGCCGCCAGCCCGACGGCGCGGTCTCGCCGCTGCTCGGCGGCAGGATCGGACCGGGAACCGCGGTGAAGGTCGAGGGCCCGTTCGGGACCGCCTTCCACCGGCTCGGGCGCGGCCGTCTCGTGATCGTCTCATCGGGCGTCGGCTGGGCGCCCGCCTGGGCGGTCGCCCGCGCGAGCCGGATGCGTGAGCCGGAGCGCGACCTGCTCGTCGTGGCCGGCGCGCGGCACCCGCAGAACCTCTACATGCGCCCGGCGCTCGACTGGCTGCGCGAGCGGGGGGCGACGACGGTCCTGACCTGCAGCGGCGGCAACCCGCCTCCGGATGCCCGGCCCGGGCGGCCGACGCTCCACATGCCGATGCTCACGCGCGACGACACCGTTCTCGCGGCGGGCGCCCCCGAGATGGTCGCGGCTGTCCAGTTCCTCGCCGCGGCGACCGGGGCGACCTGCTACGCCGATCCCTTCTACGCGGCCGCACGTGGCGCGGACGGGAAACCGCCGTCCGACACGAACTTCCTGCAGCGCTTCCTCCAGCGCGTCGCGGGTCATCGGACCGCTAAAACGGAGCCTGTCGCCTAGCAGATCGTCAACCACACCTTCGGTGTACGGTATCCGGTGACCTCGGGTTAAGCACTCGAGGCGCATTCTCGGGTTATGGCACTGTTATTCACGTCTCTTCGGCGCATCATCGCGGGTGGAATCATCCTCCTGGCCCTGCCGGCCGCCGCGCGCGCGGACGACCTCGCGGTCGTCGGCACGGGCGACGGGATCGAGATGCTCCAGGCCGTGGCGGCCGCCTACAATGCCGAGAGCGGCAGCGCGCGCGTGTCGGTGCCGCCGAGCATCGGTTCCGGCGGCGCCGTCGCGGCCGTGGGCGGCGAGCGCCAGAGGCTCGGGCGGGTCGCGCGCCCGCTGACCGAGGCAGAGAAGGCCCAGGGACTCGTGGAGGTGCCGCTCGCCCGCATCCCCTCGGCGATCTTCGTCCATCAGGGCGTCGGCGTCACCAACCTGACCAGCGCGCAGACCGCCGCGATCTTCGCCGGCACGGTCGACAATTGGAGCGCCCTCGGCGGCCCCGATCTGAAGATCCGCGTCGTCCGGCGCGAGGACACGGACAGCACGCTCACGGTCCTGCGGGCCACCATGCCGGGCTGGCGCGACCTCGTCCTGACCAGCCGCTCGAAGACGGCGACCACGACCCAGGACGCGATCGCCACGGTGCGGGAGACGCCCGGCGCGATCGGCTTCGGACCGTACTCGCCGGCGCTCGCGGGCGATCTCGCGGTCCTGACGATCGACGGCCGGGCCCCGCGCGATCCGACCTATCCGAGCGCCGTGACCCTCGCGCTGATCTACAAGGCCGCCACGCGCGACGCCGCGGCGTCGGCGTTCCTCGCCTTCGCGACCTCCGACCGCGCGGGACAGGTCATGGCGGAGCGGGGCGGCGCCCCGCTCAGGCCGTGACGGGCACCGTCTTCTCGCGTTCCCTGCGCGCGCGCCTCGTCGGCGCCACGCTCTCGACGGCCGCGATCGCGCTGGCGGCGTTGGTTTTCCTCGTGGTTCTGCGCTCCGGCCAGACGCTCCGCGAGCAGGCGCAGGAGGTCTCGACCTGGTCCGAGGCCCAGCTCTCCGACCGCCTGCTCAGCGACGCCAAGCTCGCCGCGGCGCGGCTCCAGATGCAGCGCGAGGACGTCGAGCGGCGCTTCGCCACCATGTCGAAGCGCTGGGACGTCGCGAAGGCGGTGTTCTCCGGCAACACGGTGGCGGCCTCGGAGCTTCTGCGGCCGGCTCTCGCCCTCGCCGATCTCGACGGCGCCATCGCCTTCGACCTCAATCTCCGCGCGCTGACCGCCGACCGCGTCGAGGCGGACCTCCTCGCCGCCAACGCGGCGTTCCGGACCTCGCCCGTCGCGGCGTCCCTGCGGGCCGTGCTCGCCCGCAACGATCGGGAGCACGCGGACGGGTTCGTGCTGTCGCTGCGCTGGGACGACGCGCTCGCGCGGGCGCTCGCCGCCACCGAGAGCGGCACGGTCGCCGACATCTTCGGCGAGCCGCTGTTCGACGATTTCGGCGAGGTGATCGGCGGCCTCGTCGGGTACCGGGTCCTGCGCGCGCACGAGCCGACCCTGACGGCGTTCGCGTCCCTCAGCAACCGCGACGTCCTGATCCTCGCCGACCAGAACCTCCTCTCCTCGGCGGGCTCGGAGGTCTCCAACGCCCAGCTCGGACCCGCGTCGGGCGCTGAGCTGCACGCCGTGCTCGGCGCCGAGAAGGTCGCGCGCTGCATCCCGCAGCCGCCCGACATACGCCTCTGCGTCGCGGCGCCGCTGCGGGAGCTGCAGCAACTCACCGGCAAGGTCGTGGGCATCGGCGAGGAGAGCTCGCGCGCGCTGCTGCGGACGCTCAGCGTCGTCGCCGGTCTCACGCTGTGCCTCGTCGCCGTCGTCATGCTCTTCCTGTCGAGCCGGATCACCCGTCCCCTGGTGCGCATCACCCAGACGGTCTCCGAGGTCGCGCGCGGCAACTGGCACGTCAGCGTGCCCGATATCGACCGTGCCGACGAGGTCGGCGATATCGCCCGGGCCGTCGTCGTGCTCGAGCATTCCCTCTCGGAGCGCGATCAGCTGCGCGACGACGTGTTCCGGCAGAACACGGTCCTGACGGAGCGCGAGCGGCAGCTGCAGGAGCAGAACGAGCGCTTCGACGCCGCCCTGAACAACATGTCCCAGGGCCTGTGCATGTTCGGCGTCCACGGCCGGCTCAAGGTCTACAATTCCCAGTTCTGCCGGATCTACGGGATCGCTCCGGGCGTGCTGGATCTCGACCCGACACAGGATGAGGTTCACCGGCTCGCCGGTCTCACGGACTGGTCGGCCGCGGAGAGCGGGCCGATCCGCCGGACCCTCACCCGGACGCTCGCCGACGGCCGCTGCATCGAGATCACGGTCGAGCCGATGGCCGATGGCGGCTGGGTGGAGACCCACGAGGACGTCACCGCGAGCGTCACCGCGCAGGCGCGGATCGCGCATCTCGCGACCCACGACGCGCTGACCGGCCTCTCGAATCGAGCGCTCCTGGCCGACCGTCTGGCCGCCGCCTTCGCGGACCATGCGGTCGGCGGCCGGGCGGTGACCGTCATCTGTCTCGACCTCGACGACTTCAAGGGCATCAACGACACCCTCGGACATCCGGCCGGCGACGAGCTCCTCCGACAGGTCGGCCGCCGCCTCACCGGACTGTGCCCGTCCGGCGGCACGGTGGCACGCCTCGGCGGCGACGAGTTCGCGATGGTCCTCTTCGAGGCAGACCTGTCGGACGGCGTCCTCGCCCTGGCGGAGCAGATCCTGATCCAGCTCAGGCGGCCGTTCTTCCTCGCCGGCCAGTTCGTGTCCGTCGACGGGAGTCTCGGTATCGCCGTCTCCGGCACGGAGGATGCCGACGGCGACGATCTCCTGCGCCGCGCCGACGTCGCCCTCTACGCCGCGAAGGCCGACGGCGGTCGGCGCGTCCGCGTCTTCGAGCAGGAGATGGAGGAGCGTCAGAACCAGCGGCGCTGGCTGGAACGCGAGCTGCGGCTGGCGATCGGCACCGCGCAGATCGAGCTGCACTATCAGCCGCTGTTCGACCTGGCGACGAACGCGGTGACGAGCTTCGAGGCCCTCGCGCGGTGGCACCACCCGGAACGCGGGATGATCTCGCCCGGCGAGTTCATCCCGGTCGCCGAGGCGACGGGGCTGATCGACGCCCTCGGCGCCTACGTGCTCGAACGGGCCTGCGCCGATGCCATGACATGGCCTGGCTCCCTGCGGGTCGCCGTCAACATCTCGCCGATCCAGTTCCGCGAAGGCAATCTCGACCGGTTCGTCGAGGAGGTCCTGCTGAAGACCGAGCTGCCGAGCCACCGTCTCGAGCTGGAGATCACCGAGTCGGTCATTCTGAGCCAGGATCAGGCGAGCTTCGAGATGCTGAGCCGCCTGCGCTCCTTAGGCGTGCGGTTCTCGATGGACGATTTCGGGACCGGCTACTCGTCCCTCTCCTCCCTGAACACCTTCCGCTTCGACAAGATCAAGCTGGACCAGTCCTTCGTCCGGAACCTCCTGGAGAAGGACGAGGCGGCGGCGATCGTCCACGTCGTCGCCGAACTCGGCCGCAGCCTGAAGATCACGACGACGGCCGAGGGTGTCGAGACCCCGGAGCAGCTGGCCCGGCTGCGGGCGAGCGGGTTCTCGGAGGTCCAGGGCTACCTGCTGAGCAGGCCGATCCCGGCCGCTGGCGTGGCGGCCTTCATCAACGCGCAGGAGCATATCCACGTCGCGGCCTGAGCGGGCCGCGCAACGGCCCGTTGGGCGGCTCGGCGGCTCGCGCTCAGTCGGCAACGCGCTCCACGCGGGACAGGAGGCACCCGGGCCGCGCCGTGTGGATGTTGACGAAGCGGGTGCGCGGATCGTCGAGGGCGCGGCGGAGCGGAATCTCGGCCTCGCTCCCGGGACAGACCTGCCCGAGATCGTAGAGGCAGAGATGGTCCGCGTCGTAGGCACGGACCGAGACCAGCGTGTTCGCGCGGACGATCGGCGCGAGGCCGTCGGCCGCCTCGGCGCGCGGGCACTCGTCCGCGTGCAGGAAGATCGGACTGGGTGTCCAGTAGATCCCGCGCGGCTCGGGCAGATCGTAGGATCCGAGCAGCATGGTCTCGCCGGGCCGGCCGAGCCGCAGGCAGTGTCGGCAGGGAAAGCCGCCATCCGCCGTCGCGACGACCCGACGGACCGGTTTGCCCCGGTCGTCAAGGCCGGTGGTACGGAAGCGATCGGCGGTCTCCGTCGGGATCGGAACGCAGCGATAACGGGTCATGGTGCACCTCCGGGACGGGCCCTAAGCTCCGTCCCGGCGCGCCGCATCCCGCTTCTTGCTGCGCAATCCGGAACGCTCCGCGGCCGCCGCGGGCGTCTCAGGCCGGGGTCGCGTCGCCGGCCGCGAGGGCGTGGCAGTACACGTCGACCGCACCCTTGCCCTTCAGCGTCACCGGGCCGATCGGCCGGACGTGGCGCGGGTCCGGCAGGCGCGCGAAGGCCTCGCGCGACAGGTGCAGCGCGCACCCGTCGCCGAGGCCCGCGAGCCGGGCGGCGACGTTCACGGTGTCGCCCCACAGGTCGAAGGTGAACTTCGTTCGGCCGACGATGCCGCCGACGACCGGCCCGATGTGGATGCCGCCGCGGATTCGCCAGCCCGGCTCGCCCTCGGCCGCGATCGCCACCATGTCGGCGGCGCAGCGGATGGCGGCGGAGACCGGGTCGTCGTGCGGCCGCAGCAGGTTGGCCGTGGCCATGAAGGCGTCGCCGATCGTCTTGATGTTCTCCAGGCCGCGCGCCTGCGCGACCACCTCGAAGGCCTCCGCGAGGCGCTGGATCTCCGCGACGACGACGTCCGGGCTCTGGTCGTGGCACCACGTGGTGAAGCCGACGAGGTCGATGAACAGGACGGCGACGTCGCCGAACAGCCGTGGCTTGACCTGCCCGGTCTCCATCAGCTCCGCCACCGCCGAGACCGGCAGGATGGCGTGCAGGAGTTCGTCGGCGCGCTTGCGCTCGCGCTCGATGGTCCGCAGATGCGCCACCTCGCGGTCGTGCGCCCGCTTCCGCTCCAGGCAGGACCGGATTCGCGCCTCCAGGATCACGGGCTCGAAGGGCTTCGGCAGGTAGTCGAAGGCGCCGAGCTCGATGCACCGGACGATGCTGCCGATCTCCATGAGCGCGGAGATCATCACGACGGGCGTGTGGCGCCACGCCTCGTGGGCCTTCATCCGCTCGAGCACGGCGTAGCCGTCCAGGGCCGGCATCATCACGTCGAGGAGCACGAGGTCGAACGGCTCCTCGCTCAGCCGATCGAGGGCCGCCCGCCCGTTCGCCGCCCGCACGCTGGCGTGGCCGAGGAGTTCCAGCTCCTGCTCCAGCAGGTCGAGGTTGAAGGGCTCATCGTCGACGATGAGGATGCGGGCTGGCTCCACGGGTCCTCCCTTCCTGGCGTGAGACGGCCGCGCTCAGCCGAGCCAGTGCTGCAGCTTCGCGAAGAGCAGGTCCTCGTCGACGGGCTTCGTCATGAAGTCGTCGCAGCCGGCGGCCCGCGCGCGGTCCTCGTCGCCGGTCATCGCGTTGGCGGTGATCGCCATCACGGGGATGGCGGCGGTCGTCGCGTCGGCCTTGATGCGGCGCGTCGCCTCCCAGCCGTCGACGAGCGGCAGCGACAGGTCCATGAGGATGAGATCCGGCCGGTGCGCGATCGCCATGTCCACGCCGGCGGCCCCGTCGACGGCGATCAGAATCTCGTACTCGTCCTCAAGCAGCTGGGTCAGCAGATCGCGGTTGAGCGCGACGTCCTCGACGATGAGAATCCGCTTCATGGGCCGGTCCCGGGCGTCGCGGGCCGCCACGGGCGGGTCGTTGCCGACCTCATCGGTCACCGTCGGCGGTCTCGGTCTCCAGGACCGGCAGCACGCGGCGGACCTCCCGGACCAGGGCGGCGCGATCGAGCCCGCCCTTGTCGATCAGTCCGAGCACCCGTTCCCGGAGCATGCCGCGCTCGGCGGGATCCAGGGACGCGGCGGTCAGGACCACGACGGGGATCGACCGGGCGGCGGGATCCGCCTGCAGGGCGTCCAGGAAGGCGAGGCCGTCCATCCGCGGCATGAGCAGGTCGAGGAGGATGACGCTCGGGCGGGCCTGCGCGATGCGCTCCAGTCCGGCCGCGCCGTCGGCCACCCAGTCGACGGTGCAGTGCTCCGAGTCGAGCAGCTGGCGCACGAGGTCGGGCACGTTGGGATCGTCGTCGATCACGAGGACGCGCTCGTTGTCGGGGGCGATCCGCGCGAGGGCGCCGATCAGGGCCTCCCGCTCGAACGGCTTCACGATGTAGTCGGTCGCGCCGAGCCGGAAGCCGAGCTCCTTCTGGTCGACGATGGAGATCAGCACGACCGGGATGTCCCGGGTCAGCGGATCGGTCTTCAGCGCGTGCAGCACCTGCCAGCCGTCGGTGCCGGGCATCATGATGTCGAGGGTGATGGCCCGCGGCTGCAGCTCCCGAGCCTTGACCAGCCCTTCCTGGCCGCTCGCCGCCCCGACCACCGTGTAGCCGGCATCGGCGAGGTTCTCCTTCAGCAGGTAGACGACGTTGGGATCGTCGTCGATCGCGAGCACGACCTTGGCGCCCGAGCGCGGCGCGGTGACGGCGGCGGGTGCCGGCTTCGGGGGCGGGGGCACCTCGGCGCCGCCGGCGATCCGCGGCGGGATGGTGAGCGTGAAGGTCGATCCCTCGCCCTCGCGGCTCTCGACGCCGATCCGGCCGCCGAGCAGGCGCGCGAGCCGGTGGCTGATCGCGAGCCCGAGCCCGGTGCCGCTGTGGGACCGGGTCGCGCTGTTGTCGACCTGATGGAACTCCTCGAAGATCGCGCTCAGGGCGCCCGCCGGGATGCCGATGCCGGTATCCATCACGGCGAACTCGATGCCCTCATCGACCGAGCGGACGCGGAGCGTGACCGATCCGGCCTCGGTAAACTTGATGGCGTTGCTGAGCAGGTTGATCAGGATCTGACGTAGCTTCTCCTCGTCCGTGCGCAGCATCGGGGGCGGGTCCCGGACGTCCCGGACGAGGCGCACGCCCTCGTTCTTGACGAGGGGCTCGACGGTGCGGAGGCACAGGTCGAGGACCGGCTCCAGGGCGAAGTCCGAGGGTTTCACCTCCATGCGCCCCGCCTCGACCTTGGCGAGGTCGAGGATGCTGTTGATCAGCGAGAGCAGGTGCTCGGAACTCGCCAGGATCTTCTCGAGATTCTCGAACTGCTTGACCGGCAGGACATCCTTCGCCCGCCGCATCACCAGCCGGGTGAAGCCGATGATCGCGTTGAGCGGCGTCCGCAATTCGTGGCTCATGTTGGCGAGGAAGCTGCTCTTGGCGCGGCTCGCCTCCTCGGCCGCCTCCTTCGCCTGACGCAGGCTCTCCTCGGCCTGCTTGCGCTCGATCACGCGGCCGAGCTGCGCGCCGATATTGCTCATGACCCGGAGCAGCGAGGCGTCCGGCGGGGACGCGTCACGGGCGAAGAACTCCAGTACCGCGACGACGTCGCGCCCGACCGTCACCGGAAAGGCGAACCCCGCCCGGATGCCGTGCTCGACCGCCGCCGGCGCGCGCGGGTCCGCGGCCAGCGTCGGGTCCCCGACGCTCCATTCCGGCGCGCCCGAGACCAGAACGCGGCCGGCCAGGCCCGATCCGGCGGCCAGCGACGTGGCGGCCGTGGCAGCCTGGAATCGCGCGACATCCGCGCCGGGGTCGCAGTGCCAGATGCCGGTCGGGAGCAGCGTCCGCGTCCCGTCCCGGGCCAGGATATGGGCGTGACCGACGGGCCAGCCGGCGTGCTGCGCGACGCGCTCGAGGCAGAAGCGCAGGGCGTCCTCGACCGTCGGGGCCTCGTTGGCGGCCGCGGCGGCGGCCTGGAGCAGCTCGACGAAGGCGGTCTGCTTCTGCAGCGCCAGCTCGGCCTCCTTGCGCTCGGTGATGTCGCTCCAGGACTCGACCACCTCGACGGGCTGGCCCGTCGCGTCCCGCAGGAGGCGCTGCTCGTCCCGGACCCAGCGATAGGTGCCGTTGGCGTGCCGGAACCGGTACTCGATGACGTTGTGCCCGTCCGCGAGCAGGTGCGGGAACTCGGCGAGCACCCGGTCCCGGTCGTCCGGGTGAAGCCGCTCCAGCCAGAATTCCGGGCCCGCCAGGTAATCGCCGGGCTCGTAGCCGAGGAGATCGCGCACGTTCTCGCTGATGAAGGTCGGCGCGTTGCGGCCCCCCACCTCGAAGCTGCAGATCATCGACGGGGACGCGGTGAGCAGGTAGGTCAGCCGCCCCTGCGTCGCCTGGAGCACCTGCTCGGCGCGCTTGATCTCGGTCACGTCGGTGTAGACCGCGACGACGCCGCCGTCGTTGGTCTTGCGCTCGTTGACCTGGACCCAGCGGCCGTCGACGCGCTGCTGGAGAAGCGGACCGCGCGGCGCGCGGTAATGGGCGATGCGCTCGGCGACCCAGGCCTCGACGCTCATCCCGTCCGGCCGTACGACGCAGGTCTCCGCGACGGCGTTGGCGATGGCCTCGAAGGTCACGCCGGGCACGATGATGGCCGACAGGCCGGGATGGAAATCCTGGAAGTGCCCGTTGCACAGGACGAGGCGATCGTCCGGGTCGAACAGCGCGAAGCCCTCCGAGCTGCTCTCGATCGCCTCGACGAGCTTCTGCTTGGCGACCCCGGCCTCGTCGAGAGGCCCGGCGCTCCGGCTAGGGCCGGCGTCGGCGGCCCGACCTGTCTCGCTGGGTGATCCGGCCGGCGCGTGGGACATACCTCGAACCACTCCGACACCGACGCGCCAGGGGTGACGCCTTGCCCTGCCAAGCCTGATCTGCGCGATGCCCGAGGGCGCGCAATTCATTATTCGGCACCGTCGCATGGTCTATTTTGCGGATCAAGCTGTACGGGAATCGCTGTCCCGCCCCAGTCACGGGCTCGCCGTTCGTCGCCCGGTTCGTCGCCCGTCTGCCGGCTTCTCGCTTCCAATCCCGTCCGGAACGCATCGGTGCCATGTCTCGGCGCGGCGTGGCGGCACGCCGAGAAGGTGTATCTTCCGTGAAAACGGAGGAAACGATGGCTTACAAGATCACTTTTCGCCGCGGAAAACGCGAGAGCTTCACCAAGCTGTGGCCGTGCGACCTCGAGGCGGCGACGGCCTACGCGCTCGCGCAGCTCCCCCTGCAGCAGCGCGAGAACGGGGCGACCTCTGTCACCGTGGTCTGCGAGCGGACCGGCGAGGTCGTGTTCAACTCGACCGAGCAGCCCGAGGCCGCGACGGTCTAGGGCGTCGCCCGGCCGCGGACCGGACGCTCCCGGAGGGGCTGCGTCGTGCCACCAGATCCCCTCCGTGCGCCCGAGACCGTCCCGGCCTCGGTGGGCCGCGCCGAACCGGGATCCGGCGCCCACGACTTACCGCCGCGCGTCCTGCACGCGCTCGATCCGCGCTTTCTCGGGCTGACGGGCGCGCCGGCCCCCCATCCTGATGACATCCCTATGCCGGACGCCCCGCACGCGTCTTGGTCCCTCACGGCCGATGCGGACGTGGTCGCGCCATCGGGCATCAGCCCGGATGGAGCCTCCGCATGCCGATCGTCCGTTACATCCTCGCCGAGTGCAGGGCCGACCGCGTCTTCGCGCTGATGGTCGTCGCCCTCGGCGGGTGGTCCGCCGTGTCCCTCGCGCTGCTCGCGCTGAACGTCTTCGAACCCCTGCAGGTCCAGTGAGCCCCGGAGCCGCGCCGCCCTGTCGCGGCGACGCCGCGTCGCCGTCCGGCACGGCACCCCCGGGGTTATCCATCCAACCGCTGGCGGGCCGCTGCCGCGTCTGCGGCCTCGCCTTCGGCGGCATCCTCGGCCGCGAGGCGGGGGTGATCCGGCTCGATCGCGCCCGGTGGCGCCGTCTCTGCCCGGGCGCGGCGTGGCTGACCGTGCCGGCCGCCTGCGCGGGTCTCCGGGCCAGCTTCGGCGGGAACGCCGGATCCTAACGCGGCCCTTATAAACTCCCGCCCGGTCCTCGCTCGAACCCTAACGCGGTTCCCGGCGACACTGCTGGTCGGCCAAGGCCGGCCGCGGAGCCTCCGCTGCCGGTCCGCCGAACCGGACCCGACCACCATGCTCGACATCGTCTTCCTCGCAGGGGGCCTCGCCTTCTTCGCCGCGGCGGCCGGCTACGCGGCCGCCTGCGACCGGCTCTGAGAGAGGCCGCCATGACCCTCGATCTCGCCCTCGGCGCCTGCGTGACCGCCGGCCTCCTCGTCTACCTCACCTACGCCCTCGTCCGCCCCGAGCGGTTCTGAGCGGCCCTGACGGATCTCCCCCATGACCCTCAACGGCTGGATCCAGATCGCGCTGTACAGCGCGATCGTTCTGGCGCTCGTGAAGCCCCTCGGGTCGTACATGACCCGCGTCTTCACCGGAGAGCGCACCCTCCTCTCGCCCGTGCTCGGACCGATCGAGCGCGGGCTCTACCGCGTGTCCGGCATCGATGACCGCCAGGAGCAGCACTGGCTGGCCTATACGGGCGCGGTCATCCTGTTCCACGTGCTGGGCTTCGCGGTGCTCTACGCGATCCTGCGCCTGCAGGCGGTACTGCCGCTGAATCCGGCCGATCAGAGCGCGGTGGCGCCGGATCTCGCGTTCAACACGTCGACCAGCTTCATCACCAACACCAACTGGCAGTCCTACGGCGGCGAGACCACGCTGTCGTACCTGTCCCAGATGCTGGGCCTGACGCACCAGAACTTTCTGTCGGCGGCGACCGGCATCGCGGTCGCGGTGGCGCTGATCCGCGGGTTCGCCCGCGCCTCCAGCGGCACGATCGGCTCGTTCTGGGTCGATGTGACCCGCGCGACCCTCTACGTGCTGCTGCCGATCTGCATCCCCTACACGCTGTTCCTGGTCTGGCAGGGCATGCCGCAGACGCTCAGCGCCTACGCGGACGCCACGACGCTGGAGGGCGCCAAGCAGACCATCGCGCTGGGCCCGGTCGCGAGCCAGGTGGCGATCAAGATGCTCGGCACCAACGGCGGCGGCTTCTTCAACGCCAACGCCGCGCACCCCTTCGAGAACCCCACCGCCCTGTCGAACTTCGTCCAGATGGTCTCGATCTTCGCGATCGGCGCCGCGCTGACCAACGTCTTCGGCCGCATGGTCGGTGACGAGCGTCAGGGCTGGGCGATCCTCGGCGCCATGGGAATCCTGTTCCTGGCCGGCGTCGCCGTCACCTACTGGGCCGAGGCCAACGGCAGCTCGGTGCTCAGCAGCTTCGGGCTCACCGGCGGCAACATGGAGGGCAAGGAGGTCCGCTTCGGGATCAGCGCCTCGGCGCTGTTCGCGGTGATCACCACCGCGGCCTCCTGCGGCGCGGTGAACGCCATGCACGACTCGTTCACGGCGCTCGGCGGCCTGATCCCGCTGCTCAACATGCAGCTGGGCGAGGTCATCATCGGCGGCGTCGGCGCCGGCCTCTACGGCATGCTGATCTTCGTCATCGTGGCGATCTTCGTGGCGGGCCTGATGGTCGGCCGCACCCCCGAATACCTCGGCAAGAAGATCGAGGCGAAGGAGGTGAAGATGGCCATGCTCGGCATCCTCTGCCTGCCGCTGATGATGCTGGGCTTCACCGCCCTGGCGACGGTGGTGCCGGCGGGCCTCGCCGGCCCGGCCAATGCCGGCCCGCACGGCTTCTCGGAGATCCTCTACGCCTACACGTCGGCGGCGGCCAACAACGGCTCGGCCTTCGGCGGGCTGACGGCCAACACGCTGTTCTACAACAGCACGCTCGCCGTCGGCATGCTGGTCGGCCGGTTCTTCGTGAAGATCCCGGTGCTCGCCATCGCGGGCTCGCTCGCGGCCAAGAAGACGGTCCCGGCCTCGGCGGGCACGTTCCCCACCCACGGTGGCCTGTTCGTCGGGCTGCTGGTCGGCGTCGTGCTGATCATGGGCGGCCTGACCTTCTTCCCGTCGCTCGCGCTCGGCCCCATCGTGGAGCACTTCGCGGGCGCGGCCGGTCAGACCTTCGCGACGGGGGGCTGAGATGCCGCGCGCTTTCCCCGCCCGGCGCGTCCCGCGCCACCACCTCGCGCTGCACCGCTCTCCACTGCGGCACGACCGCGGCGGCGCTCAGCCTCTGCGGACCTCCGACCTCATCCTGGCGCTCCTCGGCGTCGTGATGCTCGGCGGCTTCGCCCTGCTGGCCGCCTACGTGCTCACCCTCGGCGCCGAGGGCTGAGCCTCCGCAACGGTGATCGCGCGCGCAGCGAAGCGCGGCCCTGGGTTGCTTCGCTCCGCTCGCAAGGACGGCAGCCTCACTTCAATCTCTCCTCCGGACATCTCCCATGTCGCGTCAGACGTCATCCCTGTTCAGCGCCGCCCTGATCGGGCCGGCCCTCCTCGGCTCGGTACGAAAACTCGATCCGCGGGCCATGATCCGAAACCCGGTCATGTTCGTGGTCGAGGTCGTGGCGCTCCTCACCACCGTGCTGTTCGTCCGCGACCTCGTCACCGGCGGCAGCGACCTGCTCTTCTCGGGCCAGATCATCCTCTGGCTGTGGTTCACCCTGATCTTCGCCAACTTCGCCGAGGCGCTCGCGGAGGGTCGCGGCAAGGCCCAGGCCGACAGCCTGCGGCGCACCCGCACCGAGATGACCGCCAAGCGCCTCATTGGGCAGGGCCGGGCCTTCGAGACGGTGCCGGGCACCTCGCTCAAGGTCGGCGACGTCGTCCTGGTCGAGGCCGGAGACCTGATCCCGTCCGACGGCGAGGTGATCGAGGGCGTCGCCTCCGTGAACGAGGCGGCCATCACGGGCGAATCCGCTTCGGTGATCCGAGAATCCGGCGGCGACCGTTCGGCGGTAACCGGCGGCACGCAGGTCCTCTCGGACGAGATCAAGGTCCGCATCACGGCCGCGGCCGGCTCGACCTTCGTCGACCGGATGATCGCGCTCGTGGAGGGCGCCTCGCGCCAGAAGACGCCGAACGAGATCGCCCTGAACATCCTGCTCGCCGGCCTCACCATCGTGTTCGTCTTCGCGGTGGCCTCGATCCCCAGCTTCGCGAGCTACGCGGGCGGGTCGATCCCCGTGATCGTTCTGGTCGCCCTGTTCGTCACGCTGATCCCGACGACAATCGGCGCGCTGCTCTCGGCGATCGGCATCGCCGGGATGGACCGGCTGGTCCGCTTCAACGTGCTCGCCATGTCGGGCCGCGCCGTGGAGGCGGCGGGCGACGTCGACACGCTGCTCCTCGACAAGACCGGCACGATCACCCTCGGCAACCGGCAGGCCACCGAGTTCCGCCCCGTCCGCGGCGTCACCGCGCAGGATCTCGCCGACGCGGCGCAGCTCGCCTCGCTCGCCGACGAGACGCCGGAGGGCCGCTCCATCGTGGTGCTGGCCAAGGAGAAGTACGGCATCCGCGCCCGCGACATGGCGAGCCTGAACGCCACCTTCGTGCCGTTCACCGCGCAGTCGCGGATGTCGGGGGTGGATCTGCAGGGCACGTCGATCCGCAAGGGCGCCGTCGATGCCGTCATCGCCTCGGTCTCGGGCCAGCCCATCGCCTCGCGCGGCTCCAACGTCGCCCTGGCCGTCCGCCCCGAGGCCGAGACCGGCGTCGTGACCGAGATCCGCGCCATCGCGGAGGAGATCGCCAAGGCCGGCGGCACCCCGCTCGCCGTGGCCAAGGACGGTCGCCTGCTGGGCGTGGTCTACCTCAAGGACATCGTGAAGGGCGGCATCCGGGAGCGTTTCGCCGAGCTGCGCCAGATGGGCATCCGCACGGTGATGATCACCGGCGACAACCCGATGACCGCGGCGGCGATCGCCGCCGAGGCCGGCGTCGACGACTTCCTCGCCCAGGCGACTCCGGAGGACAAGCTCGCGCTGATCCGCAAGGAGCAGGCGGACGGCAAGCTCGTCGCCATGTGCGGTGACGGCACCAACGACGCCCCGGCGCTGGCCCAGGCCGATGTCGGCGTCGCCATGAACACCGGCACCGTCGCGGCCCGCGAGGCCGGCAACATGGTCGACCTCGACAGCGACCCGACGAAGCTCATCGAGATCGTCGGCATCGGCAAGCAGCTGCTGATGACCCGCGGGGCGCTGACGACCTTCTCGATCGCCAACGACGTGGCCAAGTACTTCGCCATCATCCCGGCGATGTTCCTCACGCTCTACCCGCAGCTCCAGGCGCTGAACGTCATGGGCTTGGCCTCGCCGCAGAGCGCGATCCTGTCGGCGATCATCTTCAATGCGCTCATCATCGTCGCGCTGATCCCGCTGGCCCTGCGCGGCGTCACCTACCGGGCTGTCGGCGCGGCCGCGCTGCTGCGCCGGAACCTCCTGATCTACGGCCTCGGCGGCGTCCTCGTGCCCTTCGTCGGCATCAAGGCCATCGACCTCGCCGTCAGCGCCCTCCACCTCGCCTGAATTGGTCCCCCGGAGACCCGCGATGCTCAACCAGCTTCGCCCCGCCCTGGTCCTGCTCACCGCCCTGACGGCGATCACCGGCCTCGCCTACCCCCTCGCGATGACGGGCCTCGCCGGCGCCATCTTCCCCGCCAAGGCCGCCGGCAGCCTGATCGCGCGCGACGGCACGGTCGTCGGCTCCAGCCTGATCGGCCAGAACTTCACGGGTGCCGGCTACTTCCACGGCCGGCCCTCGGCGACGACGGCGCCGGACCCGTCCGACGCCTCGAAGACGGTGCCGGCGCCCTACAACGCGGCGAACTCCTCGGGCTCGAATCTCGGGCCGACCAGCGCCGCCCTCGCCGAGCGGGTGAAGGCCGATCTCGACGCGCTCAGGGCCGAGAACCCGGATGCGCCCGTCCCGGTCGACCTCGTCACGACCAGCGGCTCGGGCCTCGACCCGGACATCTCGCCCGAGGCCGCCTACTTCCAGGTTCCCCGCGTCGCCAAGGCCCGCAACATCCCGGCGGACAAGCTGCGCGCGCTGGTGTCGTCCCGCATCGAGGCGCGCACCCTCGGCATCCTGGGTGAGCCGCGCGTCAACGTGCTGGCGCTGAACCTCGCGGTCGACGATCTCGCCCGTCGCTGAGGCGCGCCCGGCAGCAGGGGGGACCCCGAAGCTGCGCTGCGGATCCCGCTTCGTCTTTGCGAGCGAAGCGAAGCAATCCAGCCGCGCCACGCGCACCGGCGTCCCGCTGCCCTGGGTTGCTTCGCTCCGCTCGCAATGAGGCGACCATCCCGCGTTGTCCGCGGCGTTTTGCTAAGATGGCGATCATGCCCGAGACCGGCCGCGACCCGACCCGCCCCTCCCCCGACGCCCTGCTCGAAGCGGCGCGCCGGGAGGAGCGGACGCGTGGCCGGCTCAAGGTGTTCCTCGGCGCCGCACCCGGGGTCGGCAAGACCTACGAGATGCTGACCGTCGGGCGGGCGCGGCTGAAGGCAGGCCTCGACGTCGTGGTCGGCGTCGTCGAGACGCACGGCCGCGCCGAGACCGAGGCCCTGCTCGACGGGTTCGAGACGATCCCCCGCCGTTCCGTTCCGTATCACGGCACCGTCCTGCAGGAGATGGACCTCGACGCCTTGCTGGCGCGCCGGCCGGCCCTCGCCTTGGTCGACGAGCTCGCCCACACCAACGCCCCGGGCTCGCGCCACCCGAAGCGCTACCAGGATGTCGAGGAGCTCCTCGACGCCGGTATCGATGTCCTGACGACGCTCAACATCCAGCACGTCGAGAGCCTCAACGACGTGGTGGCGTCGATCACCCGCATCCGGGTGCGCGAGACGGTGCCGGACGGTGTCCTCGACCGGGCCGACGACATCGAGGTCGTGGACCTCAACCCCGACGACCTGATCCAGCGCCTGAAGGACGGCAAGGTCTACATCCCGACGCACGCCGAGCGCGCGCTCAAGCACTACTTCTCGCGCGGCAACCTCACGGCGCTCCGCGAGCTGGCGCTCCGGCGCACCGCCGACCGGGTCGACGACGAGCTGCTCGGCCACATGCGGGCCAACGCGATCGCCGGTCCCTGGGCGGCGGGCGAGCGCGTGCTGGTCTGCGTGAACGAGGATCCCCGCTCCGCCGGCCTCGTGCGCCACGCCAAGCGCCTGGCCGACCGCCTGCACGCCCCCTGGACGGCGCTCTCCATCGAGGGCGCGCGGGCGGCGGCCCTGAGCGAGGCCGAGCGCGACCGCATCGCCGAGGCCCTGCGGCTCGCCGACCGCCTCGGCGGCGACGCCGTCACCCTGCCGGGCGGGCGCCGGATCGCCGACGACGTGCTCGACTACGCGCGCTCGGCCAACGTGAACCACATCGTCGTCGGCAAGGCGAACCGCTCGTGGCTCTTCGAGCTGGTCAACGGATCGGTGGTGTACGACCTCGTGCGGCACAGCGGCGCCATCAGCGTGCACGTCGTCCCCGGCGAGGCCGTCCCCGACGAGAAGCCGGCGCGCCGCGCCGTGGCGGTGACCGCGCCGCGTCCGGGGCGCGACGCGCGGCCCTACGCGATCGCGCTGGCGGCGATCGCCGCGGGCCTCGGCGCGGCCATCGTCGCGGAACCCTACGCGGGCGTCGAGAACGCCGACCTGTTCCTGCTGACCGCGGTCGTGGCGGTGGCGGTGCGCTGGGGCCTCGGGCCGTCCCTCGTCTCGGTGGTGGCGGCCTCGCTCGCCTACAACTTCTTCTTCCTGCCGCCGGTCTACACGCTCACCATCGCCGATCCGACCAACGTCGCGGCGTTCCTGCTCTTCACCCTGGTGGCCGTCCTGGTCTCGAACCTCGCCTCCCGCGCGCGTCGCGTCGCGGTGGTCAGCCAGGGCCGGGCGCGGGCCACGGAACGGCTCTTCGGCTTCTCGCGGAAGCTCGCCGCCTGCGGCACCCTCGACGACGTGCTCTGGGCCACCTGCGCCCAGGTCGCCGCGATGCTGAAGGTGCGCGTCGTCCTCCTGCTGCCGGACGGCCAGGCCGTCACGGTGCGGGCGGGCTACCCGCCCGAGGACATGCTGGACGAGGCCGATCTCGCGGCCGCGCAGTGGGCCTTCGACAACGACCGGCCCGCGGGCCGGGGCGCCGACACGCTGCCGGGCGCCAAGCGCCTGTTCCTGCCGATGCGGACCGGGCGCGGGACGATCGGGGTGATCGGCCTCGATTCCGACGGCACCGGGCCGATCCTGTCGCCTGAGGGCCGCCGCCTCCTCGACGCCCTGGCCGACATGGGCGCCCTCGCCATCGAGCGGGTCCGGCTCGTGGAGGATCTCGACCGGGCCGAGCGCGCGGCCGAGACCGACCGCCTGCGCCAGGCGCTGCTCACCTCGATCAGCCACGACCTGCGCACGCCGCTCGCCTCGGTCCTGGGCGCGGCCAGCACGCTGCGCGACCTCGAGGCGGCGCTGCCCGCGGACGCCAAGGCGGAGTTGCTGGCCACGATCATCGAGGAATCGGAGCGGCTCAACCGCTTCATCGCGAACCTCCTCGACATGACCCGGCTGGAGGCCGGCGCGGTGGCGCCGAACCTCTCCGCGCAGGACGTGGCCGAGACGGTCGACACCGCCCTGCGCCGCACCCAGAAGATCCTCGCCGAACACCGCGTCGCCGTGGAGGTCGAGGCCGACCTGCCGCCGCTGGCGCTCGACCCGGTCCTGTTCGAGCAGGTCCTGGTCAACCTCCTCGACAACGCCGCCAAGTACGCGCCCGAGGGCTCGACCGTGACGGTGCGTGCGCGCCGCGCGGGCGACCGGGTCCGCATCGCCGTGCTGGACGAGGGGGACGGCCTGCCCGAGGCGGATGTCGAGCGGGTCTTCGACAAGTTCTACCGCGTCCGGAAGGGCGACCGTGTCCGGGCCGGCACGGGGCTGGGCCTCGCCATCTCCCGGGGCTTCGTCGAGGCGATGGGCGGCAATGTCACGGCCGAGAACCGTCGCGACCGCTCGGGCGCCTGCTTCACCGTCAGCCTGCCGATTCCGGCCCGGAACGCGCCCAGGGATATCGCCGCATGAGCCCCACGATCCTGGTCGTCGATGACGAGCCGCCGATCCGCAAGCTCCTGCGCATGGGTTTGGCCACGCAGGGCTACGCGATCCTGGAGGCGCCCGATGCCCGGACCGCCCTGGCGCTGCTCGGCCGGGAGGGCGTCGATCTCGTGATCCTCGATCTCGGCCTGCCCGACATGCGCGGCCACGACCTGTTGCGGTCGGTTCGATCGAGCCATCCCGACCTCCCGGTCGTCGTGCTTTCGAGCCGCGACGACGAGAGCGGCAAGGTCGAGGCGCTCGATCTCGGCGCCAACGACTACGTGACCAAGCCGTTCGGCATGGCGGAGCTGCTGGCGCGCCTGCGGGCCGCCATGCGCCACCAGCTTGCCGCGCGCGGCGAGCGGCCGATCTTCCGCGTCGACACCCTGTCCGTCGATCTGGTCCGCCGGATCGTGAAGGTCGACGAGGCCGAGGTGAAGCTGACGCCGCGCGAGTACGATTTCCTGCGCGTCCTGGTCCTGCATGCCGGCAAGGTGCTCACCCACGCGCAGCTGATGCGCTCGGTGCCGTCCTCGTCCGACCCGCAATACCTGCGCGTCTACGTGCGCCAGCTCCGCCAGAAGCTGGAGGCGGACCCCGAGCGGCCGCGGATCTTGCTCACCGAGACCGGCGTCGGCTACCGCCTGCGCGCGCCCGACGACGAGCCGGCCCCGCCGCACCGCGGCGCCGGCGGCGCGACCGCCCACTGATCCCGAGGACGAGCCGATGTGTTCCAGCGCCCGCGATCCCGCGCGATGAGTGTGGACCGGATCCTCGCGCCCTCCGACGCGCTCGTCGGCCTGCGCGCCGCCGGCAAGGGCGCGCTGCTCGAGGAGCTGGCGCGCCGCGCCGCCGGCGCCCTCGGCCTCGCCGCGGAGACGATACTCCCCGCGCTGATCCGGCGCGAGAGCCTAGGCTCGACCGGGGTCGGCGACGGCATCGCCCTGCCGCACGCGCGCCTCGAGGGCATCGCGCGCCCCTACGGGATACTGGCCCGGCTCCGCGACCCGATCGATTTCGACGCGGTCGACGATCGGCCGGTGGACCTCGTCGTCCTGCTGCTGCTCCCGGCCGTCGCCGAGGGCGAGACGCTGAACGCGCTGGCCTGCGTGGCGCGGCGCCTGCGCGACCCCGGGGCCGCCGCGGCGATGCGCGCCGCGCGGGACGCGGCGGCGCTCTACGCGGCCGCGACGGGCCGGTAAGGGCGCCGCGCGGCCGTCAGTGCGCGCCGCCGGTCTCGACGAACTTGAACAGGAAGACCGCCGCGATCACCCAGACGATCGGCTTCACCTCCCGGGCGCGGCCCGCCAGCAGCTTCAGCGCCGCGTAGGTGATGAACCCGCAGGAGACGCCGGTGGCGATCGAGTAGGTGAACGGCATCAGCAGGGCCGTGACGCAGGCCGGCACGACCTCGGTGATATCGTCCCAGTCGAGCTCGACCAGCTCGCGCAGCATCAGGCAGGCGACGTAGAACAGCGCCGGCGCCGTGGCGTAGGCGGGCACCGCGCCCGCGAGCGGCGCGAAGAACAGGCAGGCGAGGAACAGCACCGCCACGGTGGCTGCCGTGAGCCCGGTGCGGCCGCCCTCCTCGACGCCGGAAGCGCTCTCCAGGTACGCCGTCGTGCTCGACGTGCCGAGGAGCGAGCCCGCGAAGACCGAGACGGAATCGGCCATCAGCGCCCGGTCGAGGCGGCGCATCTTCCCGTCGGTCAGGAGTCCGGCCCGGCTCGCCACGCCCATCAGCGTGCCCGTGGCGTCGAACAGCTCCACCAGGAACAGGACCAGGATGACGTGGAGCAGGCCCGCCGAGAGGGCACCCGGGATGTCGAGGGCGAACAGGGTCGGGGCGATCGACGGCGGCAGGGAGACGATTCCCTGGAAGGTGTTGCCCGCGAAGACGAAGCTCAGCGCCGTGACGGTGAGGATGCTCGACAGCAGCGCCGCCCGCACCTTCCGGGCGGAGAGGACGGCCACCATCAGGAAGCCCAGCACCGCCAGGATCGCCTCGGGCTTGTGCAGGTCGCCGAGGGTGACGAAGGTCGCCGGGCTCGCCGCGACGAGGCCGGCGTTCTTGAGCGCGATGATCGCCAGGAACAGGCCGATCCCGACCGTGATGGCGATCCGCATGGAGCGCGGGATCCCCTCGACGATCAGCGCGCGCAGGCCTGTCAGCGTGACGATCAGGAAGCACACGCCCGAGATGAACACCGCGCCGAGGGCGGCCTGCCAGCTGAAGCCGAGCTGCTGGACCACCACGTAGGTGAAGTAGGCGTTGAGCCCCATGCCGGGCGCGAGGGCGATCGGGTAATTGGCCCAGAGCGCCATGATCATCGAGCCGAGCGCCGCCACGAGGCAGGTCGCCACGAAAACCGCGCCCCGGGGCATGCCGGCATCCCCGAGGATGCTCGGGTTGATGAAGACGATGTAGGCCATCGTCAGGAAGGTGGTCAGCCCCGCCAGAACCTCCGTGCGTACGCTGGTGCCGTGCTCGGCGAGGCGGAAGGTGCGTTCCAGGAGGCCGGGCCTCGCCGCCGGCACCGCGTCCCGCGCGCGATCCATCACGCGAGCCCCGCCCGGCCGGCCGCCACGGCCCGGTAGATCCTGTCCGGCGCGAAGGGGGTCGCGGTCAGGCGAGCCCCGGTCGCGTCCCGGATGGCGTTGCCGAGCGCCGCCGCCACCGGGTTGAACGGCGACTCGCTCATCGACTTGGCGCCGAGGGGGCCGACGCTGTCGTAGGTATCTGCGAACAGGACCTCGGTGTCTGGCACGTCGGCGCAGGCGGGGATGTGGTAGTCGCGGAACGTCTGGGTAACGAGGCTCCCGTCCGCGGCGACTTGGACGTCCTCGTAGAGCGCCGCGCCGAGCGCCTGCGCGATGCCGCCCTCGACCTGACCGCGGCACTGCATCGGGTTGATCACCCGCCCGGCATCGGCGGCGTGGACGCTCCTGAGGATCCGCACCGCGCCGCTCACCGGGTCGACCGCCACCCGGAAGGCGTGAACGTTGAACGCCACCGAGCGCGGGCTGCCGTCGGCCCGGCCGGTCGCGTCCAGGGGACCGATCGCCGCCAGCGTGACCGGTCCGGCCGGCGTCTCGACCTGCTCCCCGTCGAAGCGGCAGGATTCCGGGGTCGCGCCCGCGATCTCGGCGGCCCGCGCGCGGATCCGGAGCGCGAGCGCCTCGGCGGCGCGCAGCGTCGCCAGGCCCGCCACCACCGTGCCGGTGCTCCCGTAGGCGCCGGTGTCGTGCCCGACGATATCCGTGTCCGCGCCCGCGACGCGGACACGCTCCGGCGCGGCGCCGAGCGCCGAGGCCGCGATCTGCCGATGCACCGTGCTGGTGCCGTTGCCGAACTCGGCCGTCCCGACGCGCACGGTGAAGTGCCCGTCGGCGTCCAGGCTGACCCGCGCGTCGGCGTGGTGGCCGCGCGGCGGGATCGTGTCGATCATCGCCATCGCCATGCCGGTCCCGGCGCGCCAGCCGGGTTCCGGCTCGGGCCCCGGATCGGACCGCAGCGCCTCCTCGACCAGGGTGAGGCACTGGTCGAGCCCGTAGCTGCCGAAGATCACGTCGTGCGGTTCCAGGCTGTTCGACACCATGGCGTCGCCCGGCTTGATGGCGTTGCGTCGCCTCAGGGCGAACGGGTCCAGGCCGAGTTCGCGGGCGACCTCGTCCAGGGCGGATTCCAGCGCGAAGATCGTCTGGCTCAGCCCGTAGCCGCGGAAGGCCCCCGCCGGCACCGTGTGGGTGTAGACGGCGCGGCCGCTCACCTGCTTGTTCGGGCAGACATAGGCGGCCAGCACCTCGTGGCAGGCGTGGTGGATCACGCCGCCCGCGTGGTTCCCGTAGGCGCCGGTGTCGGACAGGACGTCGAGGCTCAGCGCCGTGAGGGTGCCGTCGCGGCGGGCGCCGACCTTCACGTCCACCCGCATCGGGTGGCGCGTCGTCGTCCCGACGAACTGCTCCCGGCGGGTCAGCTCCCAGCGCACCGGCCGGCCGGTGTGCAGGACCGCCAGGGCGACGAGATCCTCGGTCAGCATCTCCTGCTTGCCGCCGAAGCCGCCCCCGACCCGGGCGCAGACGACGCGCACCGCGTCCTTCTCGAGGCCGAACAGGTCCGCCAGCGCGTCCCGGGTCAGGAACGGCACCTGGGTGCTGGTGCGCAGCGTCAGGCGGCCGTCCTCGGCGCGCCAGCCGACGCAGCCGTGGGTCTCCATGGCGGCGTGCTGGACGCGCTGCGACCGGAACGTCCCGGCGTAGACGAAATCGGCCTCGGCGAGGCCCGCCGCCACGTCGCCGACCGCGCCGTGCACCTCGCCGGCGAGGTTGGGATGGCTCTCCAGGGGCGGTGCGTCCTCGCCCGGGCAATCACGGGGATCGTGGACGCGGGCTGCGTCGGGATCGAGGGCGCGCTCCGGATCGAGGAGCGCCGGGCGCACCTCGTAGGTCACCCGCAGGGCGCGGCAGCCGGCCTCGGCGGCTGCCTCCGTCTCCGCCACCACGGCGGCGACGCGCTGCCCGACGAACCGCAGGATCGGGTCGAGGACCCGCGTGTCGGAGGCGTCGTCGCGCGGATCCTCGTGGCGGGCGGTCGAGAAGCGGCGCGTCGGCGCGTCGGCGTGCGTCAGCACGGCCACGACGCCCGGGATGGCGCGGGCGGCCGTCGCGTCGATCGCGACGATCCGGGCATGGGCGTGCGGCGAGCGCAGCACCTTGAGGTGGAGCGTGTCGCCGAGCGGTGCGTCCATCGTGAAGCGGGCGCGTCCGGACACGACCAGCGGCGCGGCCGGTGCCGCGAGGTTGCGGCCCACGGGATCGCCGCAGCCGCCGCTCTCGACCGAGCGCGCGCCGCCCGCGATGGCCTCGCGCACGGCGCGGTAGCCGGTGCAGCGGCAGAGATTGCCCTTGAGGGCGGTGCCGAGATCCTGCTTCTGGCCCTGGTCGAGGCGCGCCGCGGTCATGATCATGCCGGGCGTGCAGAAGCCGCACTGGAAGCCCTGGGCCGCCAGGAAGGCTTCCTGCATCGGGTGAAACGCCGCCGGCTCGGCCGCGTCGGCGCGGCAGGGACCGGCCAGGCCTTCGATCGTGGTCACGCTCCGTCCCTCGGCGCGGAAGGCCGGTACCAGGCAGCTGTGCACGGGCTCGCCGTCGAGATGGACCGTGCAGGCGCCGCAATCGCCGGCATCGCAACCCTTCTTCACGCCGAACCAGCCGGCCTCGCGCAAGTAGGTCCGGAGGCACTGCCCGGCTCTCGGCGCGCCCTCGTGCGCGGCACCGTTGATCGTGAGCTTCATGACGCGGCTCCCGGCGACGGCGCCGCGTCGAGCGACCCGCGGATCTCCTCGGCGAAGTGCCGGGTCATGTGGCGGCGCCAGTCAGGCCGCCCGTGGACATCGTCGTGGTAGAGCGCGTCCGGGATCGCCTCGTCCAGCGCCCGCATCAGCGCGGCCGGATCCGGCAGACCGTCGAAGGCGAGGCGGAGCGGTCGTTTGACGGAGGCCGTGACCGTGAGCGCGAAGGCGCCGTCCGCGCCGCGCGTCCCGATCAGCAGCGCGCCGGAGCGCCCGTTCGGGCTGAGGCTGATGCGGCGGAAGGCCGTGCGACGCGCGAGCGCCGCGGCCGGCATCGACAGGCTCCGCAGGATCTCGCCCGGTGCCAGGGCGTTCCGCTCCGGCGCGAGGACGACGTCGAGGATCGGGAGCTCCCGCTCGGCCCCGTCGGCGGACCAGATCGTGCAGGTCGCGTCGAGGGCCGTCGCGAGGGCGATCATCGGCCCGGCCGGGAGGGCGAGGCAGACGTTGCCGCCGACCGTGGCCACGTTCCAGATCTTGAAGGAGCCGAGCAGCGCGCGGCAGCACTGGCCCACCAGCGGCGCCGCGTTCCAGCCCGGCGGCAGTTCCAGCCGGTCGAGCTGGGCGATGGTGCAGGTCGCCGCGAGGGTCAGGCCCTCCGCGTCGACCGCGTGCGGTGGCCATCCGAGCGCCGCGAGGTCGACGAGGCGCCGCATCCCGACCTGCGGCTCGGAGAACAGCCACGTCCCGCCTCCCAGACAGGCATCGCCGTCCGCCCAGGCGGGAAGCTCGGTCCGACTCCGCGGCCGGACGACGGTCTCGATCGTGTTGAGGTCCATGCCCGCTCGCCGGTCCGAGGCCGGTTCGGCCCGGCCCGACACTATGCCGGTTCTAATCGGGCCCCGGTCAAGCCGCGCCGGCAACTTCGAACCTTGGCGCCCCCACGCACGTCGGCCTAGGATGAATCAGATTTGCGTGAGATGGCCGGCGGCGGTCCGGATCGGAGATCCCCATGGCCCTGACGGCATCGCGGTACGGCAAGGAACGGGTTCGCGTGCTGCGCCTCGCCCGCGACGGCGACCACCACACGCCGCGCGAGCTGACGCTGTCGGTGATGCTGACCGGGCGCTTCGAGGCGGCCTGGACAGAGGGTGACAACCGCGCCTCCATCGCCACCGACAGCATCCGGAACATCGTCAACGTGACGGCGGCGCGGCATCTGGGGCTCGACGCCGAGGGATTCGTCGCCGCGGTCGCGCGGGTGCTGCTCGAGACCTACCCGCAGGTCGAGACCGTCACGATCGACGCGGAGGAAGTTCACTGGCTCCGCCACGCGATCGCCGACGCGCCGCACGGCCACACCTTCACGCGCGACGGGAACGGCGCCGGCTACGTGGGGCTCACCGCCGACCGGACCCGGTCTACACTGCGCTCCGGATTGCGCGGCTACACCTTCATGAAGACCACGCAATCGGGCTGGACGGGGTTCGTGGCCGACCAGTACCGAACCCTGCCCGACACGACCGACCGCATCGCCGCGACCAGCATGGACGCGACCTGGACCTGGGCCTCGGCGCCGCACGATCACGCCGGAACAAACGCCCGCATTCTCGCGACGCTGTTGACCGTCTTCGGCACCACCTACAGCCGCGGGATCCAGGACAGCATGTACCGGATGGGCGAGGCCGCCCTGGCCGCCGTCCCGGAACTGGCCGAGATCGGCTTCGTCATGCCCAACAAGCACTACCTGCCGATCGACCTGACACCGTTCGGCCTCGACAACCCGGGAATTGTCTTCCTGCCGACCGACGAGCCCTACGGCCGGATCGAGGCGACCATCGGCCGGACAGGTTGATCAGTCCGCGCCGCGACGCCCTTCCCCGATTCCCCACGCATCATCGCGCGCCGCGTCGATCGGTGGGCTGTGGATCAGCGGTGCAATCCTACAACCGCAGGCTGACAAGCGGCGGGCGAACGCGGGCGACGCACAACGCAAGATAGTCTCGCCCTTGATCTATGCTGTCCCATGGCTTTTCATTAAGTGGGACTGTGCATTTAGTGGCTCACCGCGAATATCTTGAGCAAAGCAAACCATTTTAACCGCCGCGCAACGGCATCCCATTATCGAAGCCCGCGCTAGATCGGGCATCGACAGGTTTATGGTGTCGCCCGGCGCAATAAAAATTTATCTCGATCAAGAAATTCTTGATCCGACCGGCTCGGTGCGCGCTTCGGCCGCACCCTCATCTCAGGATGCGGAGACATCGATGTTCGAGGGCGTTCTGGCTGGGAGGGATCACGCGGCCAAACTCGCGGCGTTGAGCCGGTCCCTCGCCACCATCGAGTTCGCGCTGGACGGCACGATCCTCGACGCCAATCCGAACTTCCTGGAAGCCATGGGCTACGTGCTCGAGGAGATCCGCGGCCGGCATCACAGCCTGTTCGTCCCGCCGGCCGAGCGGGAGAGCGAGGCCTATCGGGAATTCTGGGACAAGCTGCGGCGCGGCACCTTCGCCAGCGCCGAGTACAAGCGGCTCGCCAAGGGCGGGCGGGAGGTCTGGATCCAGGCCTCCTACAACCCGGTGCTCGACGCGCGCGGCGGACCGGTCAAGATCGTCAAGTTCGCCACCGACATCACCGCCCAGAAGCTCCGCGCCCTCGATCTGGAAGGGCAGATCAGCGCGCTGCACCGCTCGCAGGCGGTGATCGCCTTCGCGCTCGACGGCACGATCCTCACCGCCAACGCGAACTTCCTCGACGCGGTGGGCTATCGGCTCGACGAGATCGTGGGGCGGCATCACAGCCTGTTCGTCGGCGAGGCGGAGCGCGCCAGCGAGGCTTACCGGCTGTTCTGGGCCGCCCTGGCGCGCGGGGAGTATCAGTCCGGCGTGTTCAGCCGCAGCGGCAAGGGCGGGCGGGAAGTCTGGATCCAGGCGACCTACAATCCGATCACGGACGCGGATGGACGGCCCGTCCGGGTCGTCAAGTTCGCCACCGACATCACCGCCCAGGTCCACGAGCGGCAGCAGCGCGCCGCCGCGCAGAGCGCCATCGGCGCCGAGCTGGACGCCATCGGCGACGCCGTGGCGGATGTGACGCGCCAGGCCGACGCGGCGGTCACGCGGGTGGACCGCGTGTCCGGCGACATCCGCTCGGTGGCCACCGGCGCGGAGCAGCTGTCGGCTTCGGTGGATGAGATCAGCCAGCAGGTGAGCCACGCCGCCGAGATGGCCGGGCAGGCCGTGGAGCAGGCGCAGCGCACCGGCCAGATCGTGACCGGCCTCAGCGACCAGGCCGCGCAGATCGGCGCGGTGCTGAGCCTCATCTCCGGCATCGCCGCGCAGACCAACCTGCTCGCGCTCAACGCCACCATCGAGGCGGCCCGTGCCGGCGAGGCCGGTCGCGGCTTCGCGGTGGTGGCGTCGGAGGTGAAGACCCTGGCCGCGCAGACGGGGCGCGCGACGGAACAGATCCGCCAGCAGATCGCCTCGACGCAGGCGGCGACCCGGGAGGCCGTCGACGCCATCGACACGATCCAAAGCACGATCCGGACCCTGGACGCGGCCTCGTCGACCATCGCGGCGGCCGTCGAGGAGCAATCCGCGGTGATGCGCGAGATGTCGAGCACCATGCGGACCGCCGCACAGGACGTCTCCGCGATCTCCGGCGGGATGACCACGATCGCGCGGGCGAGCGGCCGTGCCGACCGCGCGACGCGGCAGGTCCGGGAGACCGCGCGGGCTTTCGGCTGAGGCGATCCGGGCGGTCGCCGCCGGGTCAGCCCGGATCGCCGCCTTCGTCCGCGCGCTCGTCCTCGACCAAGCGCCCGATCCGGGGGATCAGCGGGCAGGTGACCGTGCAGCGCAGGCCGTCGGGCTCGAAGGCGAGCGCGACGGTTGCCCGCAGCTCGTAGCTCAGCATCTCGGTGAGCACCTGCATGCCGAAGCCGCGCCGGCTCGGCTGCGCGACGCCTGACCCTCCCGATTCCTTCCAGACGAGCGTCAGGTCGCCGGGCGGGCTCGCGCCGGTGCCGGCGACGACCCAGGTGACGTCGACACCGCCCTTCGAGAGACCGAAGGCACCGTGCTCGATCGCGTTGCTGCAGAGTTCGTGGACCGCGAGTGCCATGAGTTGCGCGGCCTTCGGCCGGAGGCGCACGGTCGGCCCCGCCAGCGTCGCCTGCTCGCCTTCGCGGATCAGGTGGATCATCAGCTCGTCGGAGATGAGCGTGTGCAGGCTCACCTCGCCGAACGTGTCTGCCGCGACCCGCACGCGCGCGATGGCGTCCAGCCGACCTTCGAGATGCGTCGCGTAGCCGTCGACGGTCTCGGCGGTCTCGGCCGAGAGACGCAGGACCGCCCGCAGCATCGCCAGCGTGTCGCGCAAGCCGTGACGCAGACCGTCCGGTGTCCCGGACTCGTCCAGGAGGCGGCGAAGACGGGCGTTGTCCGCTTCGAGGTGCGCGACGCGCGCGGCCATTGCTTGAGGCTCTGCCATGTTCGCTCTCTCAGCGCCGAAAGCCGGGAGGTTCCGTTCAGCTCACATAACGTATCGCGGACCTGCGCCAGCATCACAGACCGGAGATTTTCGCTGTACCGGGCGGGAAGTGCCGGCTCGTGCCCGTCTGACCTGAACACGCCCCACCGCGGAGCGATCATCGAGCTCCGAGATGCTGTCAGCCAATACCGGCGATCATTCGTCCAGGTTTCAGGCTACGTTCTGACCAGAGGCCGATCTTCGACGAAGCACCTCCGAGCCGCACGCAAAGCTTCGGCCTTGATCACCCCGAGCGACAATCCGGCCGCGTCGACGTTCGCGATCATCCCGAGCCGGCCGAATGCCGGATGGCGGTTTCGGCAGGATCCGAGCGTCGTCGGGCCCGGTTCGACCTGCACCATCCGCCGGCGATCCGGAAAACGCCAACGGTAGGGCGGCGGACGCGCCCGCCCAGGGGGCCTCGCATACGCCCCACGCCGGGCCGGAGTCCGACCCTTGTTTCGGTTCGGCTAACCATCCCTGCCCCGGTCGCCTACCCGTGGCCGGACTTCGATGTGCGGGAGACGGATGCGTGGCGGGACAAAGCTTGCGGAAGGCAGGACGGCTGAAGCGGCTCTGGCCCGGGCGCGCGGCTGCCCTTCCGCCGGCACCGCGTTCGCCGGGACTGGCCGACCTGCCTGAACCGCCGCCGCCGCGCGGTCTCACGGCCTCCGAGCTGATCGCCATGGCGCGCCAAGCCCGGGCCATGTCCGATCAGAGGGATCCGGCAAAAACCACGAGCGTTTCCTGAGGTCCGCCGCACGCTGTCGGGAGGTCGTCATGGGGCTGGTCGCCTTCATCGTCTTCGTCTGTCCCTGGATGGGCATCGCCGGCCTGCTGTGGATGCGGGCACAACAGGCCAAGCCGCTCTGACCGAGGCTTCGTCGCCGCGTCGCCCGGCGATCGTCTCGGCTGCGATATGCCCCCCGAGCAGCCCGCCCGGAGGCGAGCCATGGCCCGCGCGTCGGCCTGTATCGAGCCGGTCCTGAAGCTCACTGACGAGCGCGGCCGCGCGACTCTCCGGCAGCGACAGAATCGGACGCCTAGCAGCTTCCCGTACAATAATGCATCGCCATCTCGCTCGCCATTCCGATATTTGCCTTATATAGCTTGATTGTGTAAATTATAAGTCTGCCGGTATAAGCATATGATCCAGCTTAACCGAGGGTCGAAGCAAAGTCTCAAAAACTTTGATGCATTTGTCGGTCCATTGAAGGCAATTGATTTTTCTCGGTCCGTAACATAGACGCGCCATGGTGATCCTTCCTAGGGTCAGGATTGTGGTGCCATTCATTATCCGAACAACCCATCGCTGCACCCTGCGTTTCAGAACGATCGTGATCGTCTTCGCAGGGTCGATGACCTCGCTCACATTTGGAATTGTCTACGTCCTGCTATTGCAGGTCGGCGCGATCGACGCTGCCAGCCGCACTCTGGCTCAGGAGATCGGGGCTGTCCGGGCTCTCGGCACCATGAAGCAGCGGACACAGGAGCTCGGTGCGTTGGAATGTCCTGCGCGCGCCGTATCGACCGAGGCCGACCCTCGGGAGGACATCGACCGGACAATTGAGCCGCACGAGGCATTCCTCAAGGCCTGGACCACCTATGTGTCGACGATCAGGACGGCGGACGAGCGGGAGCGCGCTCTAGGTCTGTGGGACGCGTGGCAGCATTTCCTCGCCGTGGAGGCGGAAGCGGCCGCCCTCGACAGGGCTGGGGAACGCGATCTCGCCGATAGGGTGCGGACGTCGGCTCTTCCGGCCGAGGCGGCAGCCGTCGCACGGGATATCGACGCGCTGCTGACCGACCGCGACGCCGCGGTCGCCGAGCAACTCGGAGCTGTCGACGCCGCCGGCTCGACCTTGCGCCCGAGCCTCGTGGCCGGCTTGTCCGCCGCTGCGCTGGCTGCCCTGGTCCTGGTGCAGGCCATCCTGCGCGGCGTCGCGCAGCCGATGACAGCGCTCGCCTGCGCCATGCAGCGACTGGCCGACCACGATCTCACCGTCGCAGTCCCGGCGACAGCGGGCTGCACCGAACTCGGCGTCATGGCGGCCGCGACGAGAGCTGTTCAGGAAACGCTGCGGCAGGCCGTGTTGCGGGACGCGGAGGCCGATCGGTCGCGCGCTCAGAGCGAGCAGCGCCGCGCCGTGATCGAGCACGCGACCGAGCGGGTCGAGACCACGATCGGCGACATGGTCGAGGCTGTGTCTTCGACCGCCGCGGCACTGCGCGTCACCGCCGACGACGTGGGCCAAGCGATCCGCGATGGGGCGGTTCGATCGACCAAGTTGGGCGCTGCGCTCGCGCAGACGCGATCGAAGGTCCGGCAGATCACCGTCTCTGCTGACACGTTCGGCGCGGCGGTCGAAGAGGTCGGGGCGCAGGCCGAGGCCACCGCGGCCCTGGCCGGAAGCGCCGCGGCGGACGCGGCCCGGACGACCGCCCGCGTTCAGGCGCTGAGCAGCGCCGTCGACCGGATCGGCGACGCGGTCCGCCTCATCGCCAAGATCGCAGCACAGACGAACCTGCTGGCCCTCAACGCCACGATCGAGGCCGCCCGGGCCAGCGACGCGGGCCGCGGCTTCGCGGTGGTCGCCTCCGAAGTGAAGGCCCTGGCCGCGCAGACCAGGGAGGCCACCGAGATCATCGGCCAGCACGTCTCCGAGATCCGAGGCTCGACCGACGCGGCGGTGTCGGCGATCGCGGGCATCACGGCGCGGGTCGAGGACATGAGCCGCGCGGCGAACGTTATCGTCGAGTCCGTGGAGCGGCAGGGTGCGACCGCGCGGGAGATCGTGACGGCCATCGCGGAGGTGACCGACGGCACCGAGGAGTTCGACGCGGAGGGCGCGGGCGTCACCGAGATTCCCGAGGCGGCCGAGCCGACGACGGCCGTGTTGACCGCGGCCGACAGCCTGACCCAGGACGCCGCCCGTCTCGGCGAGGCGCTCGCTGGCCTCCTGGAGAGCCTCCGTGCGGCATGAGGCGGGGCCCGCTGAGAGCGGGACGGAACAGGCCGCATGAACTGGATTGAGTGGGCACGCGGCCGCTCGATCGGCGGGTCGCTCCGGAGGGGATCCCTCGTCCTCGCTGTCGCGGCTTGCGCGCTGCCGGCCTCGGCCACCACCATCGCGTTCCTGACACCGGCGGGCGTCGCCCGGCCCCTGCACGACGGCCTCGACGAGCAGGCACGCGCGCGAGGCGTCGCGACTCGCTTCGTCTACGCGCCCGACGGTGCGGGCGACGAGCAGATCGCGCAGGCGCGGCGGCTGATCGCCGAGAGAGCCGACGCCCTCGTGGTGGTGCCGGTCGACTCCGCGGCGCGCGAGGAGATCACCCGGCTGGCCCTGGAAGCCGACGTACCACTCGTCCTCATCGGCCACGGCGCACGGACCGACTGGTTTGCCGGACGCGTCACCCAGGTCGTGCCGAGCGATCTCGTCGCCGGGCGGCTGCAGATGCGCAAGCTCGCCCAGATGTCGGGTGGGGCCGGACGCGTCGCGATCCTCGCGGGCAGCGCCACCGATCCCGTCTCGGCGCTCCGCAGCAGGGGTGCCAGGGAGGTGCTGGCAGAGAGCCCGCGCCTCCGCCTGGTCGCGGAGGCCGCGACGGATGCGAGCCGCACGACGGCGCGGGCCACCGTCGCCGGGTGGCTCGCCCGAGGCATCGGCATCGACGCGATCGCCGCGACCAGCGACGAGATGGCGCTCGGCGCCGCCGAGGCGGTCGAAGCTGCCAGGATTCCGGCGGGCCGGATCCGCATCGGCGGGGTGGATGCCACCGCCGAGGGCATGCAGGCAATGCAGGACTTGCGCCTCGCCGTGACGATCTTCCAGGACGCGGGCGTCCAGGGCCGGCGCGCGGTCGACGACGCCCTGGCGCTGATCCGACGCGAGCCGGTTCCGCCCAGCGACTGGGTCCCGTCCGAACTGATCACGGACCGCATGTCGACCACGCACTTCTCGCGCTAGACCGCGCCGGCGGGCAAACGCCAGTCGTCCCGGCGCCGGTTCGGCCCGTCAGTGCGCCATGAGGCAGCAGAGGGTGCTCGCCTGCAGGATGTCGCGGGTGGCGCGGGCGATGGCCTTGATGCAGCGCAATCGCGCCGACGCCCTCAGATTCACGGCACCGGCCTTGAGCTGAATCAACGCGTCGCGATCCGGGCCACGGCAGAGCTGCCGCGTTCGTCCCCTGGAGACCGCGATGTCCGCCCTCGAACTGCCGAGTGCAGTCAATCTCGCGCGAGCCCAATTCGCGCTCACCGTCGTCTGGCACTTCCTGTTCCCGGCCTTCACCATCGGGCTCGCGAGCTACCTCGCCGTGCTCGAAGGCTTCTGGCTGCGCACCGGGAAGGCCGTCTATCTGGACACCTACCGCTACTGGCTCCGCATCTTCGCGGTCGCCTTCGCGATGGGCGTCGTGTCCGGCCTGGTCATGAGCTACCAGTTCGGCACGAACTGGTCGGTCTTCGCCGACCGGACGGCGCCGGTGCTCGGGCCGCTTCTCGGCTACGAGGTGCTCACGGCCTTCTTCCTGGAGGCGGGCTTCCTCGGCGTCATGCTGTTCGGCCTCGAGCGGGTCGGCAAGGGGCTCCACTTCCTGGCGACCTGCCTCGTCGCCGTCGGCACCCTGACCTCCGCGTTCTGGATCCTCTCGGCCAATTCCTGGATGCAGACACCCACCGGCCACGTCGTCGCGCCGGACGGCCGCTTCAACCCGGCCGACTGGTGGGCGATCGTCTTCAACCCGTCCTTCCCCTACCGCTTCGCCCACACGGTCACCGGCGCCTACCTCACCACCGCGATGATCGTCGGCGCCGTGGGCGCGTGGCACCTGCTGCGGGACCGGGCCAATCCCCGGGCCCGGCTGATGTTCTCGATGGCCATGTGGATGGCCGCCGCTGTGGCTCCGGCCCAGCTGGTGATCGGCGACCTGCACGGCGGCAATTCCTACGCGCACCAGCCCGCCAAGGTCGCCGCCATGGAGGGTCATTTCCGGACGGAGCGCCGGGCCCCCGCGATCCTGTTCGGGTGGCCGGACGCGGAGGCGGGCGCGGTGCGGGGCCGGATCGAGATTCCCGGCCTCGCCAGCCTCTACCTGACCCACGATCTCGACGGTGAGGTCCGCGGGCTCAACGACATGCCGCGCGACCTCTGGCCGACCAACCTCCCCCTGGTGTTCTGGTCGTTCCGGATCATGGTCGGCCTCGGCCTGCTGATGATCGCCCTCGGTCTCGCCGCGCTCTGGCTGCGCCACCGCGGGCGGCTCTACGACACGCCCTGGCTGCACCGCTTCGCGGTCGGCATGGGGCCGTCCGGCCTGATCGCCGTCACGGCCGGCTGGACGGTGACCGAGGCGGGGCGTCAGCCCTTCACCGTCTACGGCGCGCTGCGCACCGTCGACAGCGTGTCACCGGTGGCGGCCCCGGCCGTCGCCGCCTCGCTGGCGGCCTTCGCGGCGGTCTACCTCGCGGTGTTCGGCGCGGGCATCTGGTACCTCCTGCACCTGTTCAATCAGGCGCCGCACGCCCACGAGCCCGGCCCGCCGCCCGGACAGCCGATCCGCACCGCCGGCATCACGCCCGCCCCCGCCCTCGTCGCCGGCGCTCCGACTGCCGGCCGCCCCCTCGCGCAGCCCGCGGAGTAGCCCGATGCCCCTCGATCTCACGCTCATCTGGGCGCTCCTCATCGCCACGGCGGTCTTCCTCTACGTGGTGATGGACGGCTTCGACCTCGGGGTCGGCATCCTGTTCCCGGCGGTGCGCGGCAAGGCGGACCGGGACGTCATGGTCAACACCGTGGCGCCGGTCTGGGACGGAAACGAGACCTGGCTCATCCTCGGCGGCGGCGGGCTGTTCGCGGTGTTCCCGCTGGCCTACGCCACGATCCTGCCGGCGCTCTACATGCCGCTGATCCTGATGCTCCTCGCGCTGGTCTTCCGCGGCGTCGCCTTCGAGATGCGGTTCCGCGCGGCCTCGCCCGCGAGCCAGCGGACCTGGGACCGGTCCTTCTCGTGGGGCAGCTACGTGGCGACTTTCTGCCAGGGCATCTGCCTCGGGGCCCTGGTCCAGGGCATCCGTGTCGAGGGTCGCGCCTACGCGGGCGGCTGGTGGGACTGGCTGACGCCGTTCTCGGTGCTGACCGGGGCCGCCCTGGTCGCCGGCTACGGTCTGCTCGGCGCCTGCTGGCTGATCTGGAAGACTGAGGGCGAGCTCCAACTCCGGGCCTACCGGCTCGCGCGCCGGCTCGGCCTCGTCACGCTGGCGGCCATCGTGGTCGTCTCGGCGGCGATGCCGATCCTGAGCGACGCGTTCCGCGCGCGGTGGCTGTCCTGGCCGAATCTCGCCCTGGCCGCGCCGGTGCCGGCGCTCGTCGCGCTGCTGGCGTGGCGCTTCTTCGTCGCGCTCGATCGGCGGGCCGAAGTGACGCCGTTCCTCTGCGCCCTGGGCCTGTTCCTCATGTCGTATGTCGGGCTCGGCATCAGCCTGTGGCCGATGATCGTCCCGCCGGTGGTCACGATCTGGGACGCGGCGACCCACCCGAGCAGCCAGGCGTTCCTTCTGGCCGGCGCGGTGATCCTGGTCCCGATGATCCTGGCTTACACCGGCTACGTCTACTGGCTGTTCCGCGGCAAGGTCGCGGCGGGCGCGCCGGGCTATCACTGAGACCCGCGGCCCGTCGAATGGGGACGCAGGGATCGGCGCGCCGCGCCGGTCCCTGCCCTCGCGCGCTCGGCCTCACGGGCCGGCACGGGCGCCCTTGACAAAACGTGCGACGTCGTCCGCGACCGAGTACCGGAGACTGAACGGGAAGCTCATCGCGTGGACGATCTGCCCGTGCCCGAGACCCGGGTAGATCTTCATCGTCTCCCTGCCGTCGAAGCCGCGCAGCGCCCGGTCGAGCGACAGGGTTCCGGCGGGGTTTACGTCGAGATCCGCCGCGCCGGTGGCCAGCAGCATCGCCGGATGGGGATCCGCGGCGTGGTTGATCGGCTGCAGGGCCGGATCGCTGCCCGCGAACACCTGGCGATCCAGCGGATCGGTCAGCGCCGAAGTCGCGTAGGGTCCGGCCAGCCCGACGATCCCGGCGAGCTTGGCGGGACTGGAGCCGGCCCGCTGGAGCCAAGTCGCGTCGAGGCCCAGCATCGCGGCGGCCCAGGCCCCCGAGGAATGCCCCACGACGGTGACGCGGGCGGGATCGCCGCCGTACTCGGCCGCGTGCGCGAGGGTCCAGGCGACGGCGGCGGCGTTGTCCGCGAGGATGTCCTGGAGGCTCGCCGCCGGCACGTGGCGGTACTCGGGGATGACCGCGACGACGCCCCGCCGCGCGAAGGCCGCGCCCACGTAGGCAACCTCGTCCTTCGATCCGCTCCGCCACCCGCCGCCGTACAGGAACACGGCGACCGGACGCGGCTTCCCGGCGGCTGGCCGGTAGATGTCGGCGCGGTGCGCGCTCCCGTCGGCATAGGGGACGCCCTTGTCCACGTGGACTTCGACCGGCGCCAGCGCGTTCAGGACCGCGAGGGTCAGGCCGACGATCGTGTCACCCAGGTAGCTCAGCATGGATCAGGCCTCCGCGAGGGTCGGAGATCGGGCGCGTCACGGAACGCCTCCGTCGGCGGCGACCCTAGGTGAGCTCGACGACGCCGAGGCGGTCCGTGACCGGGACCGGCACCCGCCTGTCCGCGGGAAGCTCCACCACGCTCACGGCGCCGTCGTCGTCGAAGCGATGGAGGCGCACCCGCCGGGGCTGCCGTGACAGCCGGAGCTCGGCGGTCCGCGCCGGCAAGTCCGGCCGGGGTGCCCGGCTACGCCGGTCCCAGCCGTCGAGGCCGAGCCAGATCGGGACGAGCGTCGCCCCGTCTCGCCGCGCGAACCGCGCGGTGATGAGATCGGGAACGGGGCTGCCGAGCGTGACGTCGCGATCGGCCGGAACGGCGGCGATCTCCCCGGCGGGGGCGCCGAACAGCCGGACGAGGTTGCGCACCGCCGCGAAGGCGGGTGTGGGGCGACCGTCGTGGGCGAGAAGGCCGAAGCGGCTCTCGGGATCGGCGTCGCCGCGGTCGAAGCTGGAGATCAGCTCGTACAGGTAGGTCCGCCGCACGCCCTGGAGGTAGCTCCAGAGCAGCATCCGCGGGAGGTAGCGGGCGCGCAGTGCCGGCGAGATCGGCAGGTGGGCGCTGCCGGTGGCGAGCGCCGTGTGGTAGCCGTTCTCGGTCGCGATCACGGGCGCGTCGCCGAAGACCGGGCGCGCGGCCGCGACGAAGCGCGCGAGGCTGCCGCCGCCGTCGGTTTCCGGGTGCTCGGCCCCGGGATAGGCGTGGATGTTGGCGAGGTCGACGACCGCCGCGAGGTTCTGCGCCGCCGCGACGTTACCCTGGATGTAGCTCGGGCCGGCCACGCGGACGGCCTCGGCCCGCGTGGCCGCCCGCACCGCGCGGAACAGGGCCGCCTGATGATCGGCCGAGAGCCGCGCGAGGCCCGGCCGCGCCGCGACCGGCGGCTCGTTGCCGCCCTCCGCCACGATGAGCCCGTCGCCGGCCCAGCCGGCGATCTCGGCGAAGCGCTCTGGCGGCACCCGCGGCCCCGGCGTGAGCCCGTCGTAGAAGATCAGGCTGAAACGGTAGCCCCGGTCGGCCAGATCGGCGATGCGCTCGAACTGCCCGGCCGGCTCGTCGCCGACGAGCACGATGTCGTCGCGCAGGTGCCGGATCCCGAGTTCGTCGAGCGCCTGGGCGCAGGCGGCGAAGCGGTCGACGTAGGGGGTGCCGCGATGGCCGAGATGCACGTTGACGCCGATCGAGTCGATCAGCGCCTCGCAGCGGTGCAGCGGCTCGGCCGCGGCGGCCCGCCCGGCCGCTAGCGCGCCCGCTGCCAGTGCGAGGGCCAACCGGCGCGTGAGACGGGTCACGTCCGGCCCGCCAGGGTGAGACCGCTTCCCGGCGCGGCGGCCTTCGCCGCGACGGTGCGCGTCGCGTGGGCGCGGCGGACGGCGCGCAGAAGGTCCTGCAGCGCCTCCGCGACCCGGGCCTGGGCCTCGCGGGAACCGAAATTGTGGTCCACGCCCGGTACCACCGTCACGGGCGCTCCGACACGGCGGTCGGCCGGTCCGGGCGAGCGTCCCAGATGGCGGCGGACGGCCGCGAGGCCCGGATCGCCCGCGCTGTAGAGCAGGCGGATCTCCGCACCCCGCCGACGGAGGGCCGCGACCCGCCGGGCGGGCGAGCCCCCGAGCGGACCGGGGCGGAGACCCCGGCGCAGGCGGCGGATCCCGGCCTCGATGCCGCGCCGGGCGAGGACCGAGGCGATGGCGGCGATCCGGATGTCGCCGCGGATCAGCCGGCGCCAGGTCGCGCCCCGCTTCAGCAGGGCCGCGTAGGTGGACGCGCTTCCGAAGGTCTGCCGGATGACCTGGTCGAGGTCCTGATCCGGGTCCCAGTCGAAGCAGTAGAGGTTGAGCAGGAGCGCGCCGTCGATCCGGCGGTCCCGGCAGAGCGCGTGGAAGGCCGCGTAGGCGCCGCTGCACCCGCCCACCAGCAGGATCGGGCCGCCCGCGCCGGCGATCAGGTCGACCGCCGCCGTGACGTCGGCGAAGCCGTCCGCGGCGAAGAGGGGCTTGCGGCCGTCCGGCCGCTCGTCACTGTCACCGATGCCGCGCAGGTCGAACCGGACCGACGCGATCCCCTCCGCGGCGAGGCGCCGGGCGAGATCCGTGGTCTGGCGCCCCCAGCCGGAACGCACGCTCATGCCCGTCGAGACGAACAGGATCGTCGGCGCCGCGCTTTCCGCCCGGTCCGGCCGGCAGCGGATGCCGATCAGGCCGCGCCCGAAGCGGACCGGCGCCTCCGCCCAGCCCGGTCCGGTCAGCCCGTTCCGGCGCCCGTCGATGGCGATGCCGCCGGTTCGCGGCCCGGCGGCCGCCATCCCGTCGGTCGCGAAGCCGATGACGCGGACGAAATCCGCGGTCGGGACATCCGAGAAGATCGGATCGGCGACGAGCGCCGCGAGACCCGGGAACGCTCCCGTCGCCACGTCGCAGCCGAGAGCGCCGAGGTGCGCGGCCAGCGCCTTGGTCTCGGGTGCGAGGAGCAGCGCGTGGCGGGCCGGCGCCCGCGCGAGCCGCGCGAGGTTCAGGTCGGCGAGATCGGTGAGGAACGCCGCCTCCATCCGGAAGCCGCCCACGGTGAGGCTGTCCGGGTCCTGCGCCGGGGCGGACCCGTCCGGCAGGCGGCCGATCGTCTGCGCCCGCAGCCGCATCTCGCGCAGATACGCGCGCCCGGTCGTGACCGGCGCCAGCAGGACGAGGCGGTCGACGGGCTCCGCCTCGCCGGCCAGAGCCGCGAAGGTCGCGCCGAGCCGCAGGCCGACGACGACGATCTCCGCGACGCCGGTCGTCGCGCGCAGGTACGCGATGGCCCCACGCACCGCAGCGACGCAGCCAGCGACCCGCGCCTCGTCCAGATCGGCCGAGTCGCCCTCGCCCGGATAGTCGAAGCGCAGCGTCGGGCAGCCCGCCGCGGCGAGGCCCTCGGCCAGGGAGCGCCAGGGTCGATGCGCGGCCATCTGCTCGAAGCCGTAGGCCCCGCAGAGGACGACGCCCCGCGTCCCGGCCGCCGGATGAAGCCACCCGAACAGCCCGTCGAAGGTCACCGGCACCGACACCGCGGCCTCGGACCCGACTTCACCCGTCATGACCGAATTCCACGATCTCGTCGCTGTTGATGGCCCGCACGCGCCCGCGCGGGAGCCGGCCGGCCTCCGCGAAGGTGATGATCCGGCTCGACCCCGGGGCGAGGTGGAAGCCGCTGTCGGTCGGCCGTGCCCCCGGGGCCAGCACCTGGACGCCGCGGGCGAAGCGCTCGGTGCTGATCCGCAGACCCGGCCCCGCCTCGGTCGCGACAGCTTCGGCCCGGAGGCCGACGGCCGACCGGTCGAGCGGCCCCGCGCTCAGGACGTGGAAGCTCTCGGCGATCACGCGCCCGTCGGCGTCGGTCAGCCGCGCGTGCGCGAGATCGTGGATCCGGGGCCCGAATCGGTAGCTGTCGGTGGCGTCGAAGAAGCGCCCGAGAAGGGTCGCGGAGGTGAACGTGAGCGCCGCCCGCGGGCCGGCCACGAGAGCGCGCTCGGCGCGCGCCGCGACGCGGCCCGCCACATCGCAGAAGATCAGGGACAGCGTCAGCGCCCGGGCCGTCGCCGTCTCGTTGAGGAGGTGGACATGGAGGCCGTCGAGGCCCTCATCGGTGAGGAGGACTTGGACCGGGCGGAAGGCGCGCCTCAGCGCGTACCAGGCCGATTTCGGGCGCTGCGTCCAGTCGATCACGCCCCAGCCGGCTCCGGGCGCGAGGTCGCGCATCATCAGGACGAGGCCGCCGGCCGTCGGCGAGCACGGCCGGCGCCACTCGGAGAAAGTCGCCTCCATGACCTCGGCCACCGCGGCGCGGCCGAGCTCGAGGTAGCGGTCCGGGGCCTCGGCGCGCAGGGTCGCCGGATCGACGCCGTAGAGCGCGCCGACGTAGTGGTCGCGCACCGTCTCGAAGTCCCAGTCGGCGCCGCGGTCCTGCGGGATGCCGGCCTGCCAGAGCGGGTCGGCCGGTCCGGTCGGGCCCGGCGTGCCGGGTTCGGGCGGGTTGGCGAAGGCGAGGCACTCGCTGGCGAAGCCGACCTCGGCCCGGCGGGCATCTTCCAGGGGCCGTCGATAGGCGCCGACGCCGAAATAGTGCGTGCAACCCCCGCGCGGCGAGAACGGCAGGTCGCCGCCGGAGGGCGAGTTCGGCACGACGACGAGATCGGGCCGCCACGCTGCCACCCGCTCCGCCAGCGTCTCCGCGCAGTAGGCGTCGGCCCAGACGGCGCGCGGCGCCCCGAGCATCGCCGCCTGCTGCCAGACCTCGCTGCCGCCGCAGACCACGCAGAGCGACGGCGCGGTCTGCGTGCGGTCGAGGAATCCGGTCAACTCGCGGTCGAGCGCGGCCGCGAAGGCCGGTTCGGCGTGCGGGTAGTCGAAGTTGGCGAGCATCAGGTCCTGCCAGACCAGGATGCCGAACTCGTCGCAGAGATCGTAGAAGTCCGGGGCCGGATAGAGCGTCGTCCCGGGCACGCGCAGCATGTTCATGCCGGCCTCGCGCGCCAGCTCGAGCAAGGCGCGGGTGCCGTCCGAGCCCAGCCCGACGAGGTCCGGCGGCGTCCAGACGGCGCCCCGGCAGAAGAGCGGCACGCCGTTCACGGCCAGCGCGAGCCCCTCCGCGAACGACCGCGTGAGCGACAGGGTCCGGAAGCCGACGCGGCCCAGGTCGATTTGCGCCCCGTCGACGCGGATTTCGACCGGGTGGAGGTTCGGTGCGCCGTGGGTATGCGGCCACCAGGGCGCGATGCCGGGCAGCGCCAGCGCGCCCGCGAACAGGCCCGGCTCGACCTCCGCGAGCGGGGCTTCGCCGCCGCCGCATCGGAGGAGGACGGTGCCGACCGGACCGTCGACCCGCAGGCGCACGGCCACCCGGCCGACGTCGCCGTCGAGGGTCGTACGCACATCCGCGGCGCTCGCGCGGGGGCGGACCTGCTCGACGGTTATCGGGCGGTAGGGCCCGACGAGGTCGATCTCGGGACACCAGCCCGGCATGAAGCCGAGGACGCTGGTGCGCACGTGGCGCAGCGACCCGGGCGTGATCATCCGCGGCCGCCAGCGCCCGCGCTTGGCCGGGCGGTCGAGTTCCGCCCGGAGCGCGCGGAAGCACAGCGCGAGCTCGGAAGCGCCGCCGAGGTCCACGTCGACGACGTGCTCCTCGAACATCGCGCTGGCACACAGGACCGGGACGCCGTCGAGCCAGACCTCGGCGAGGGTGGCGAGGCCCCCGAAGCGCAGCCGGGCCGGGCCGGAACCGGAGATGCGTGTCCGATACCAGACGTCGCGGTCATGGATCGGCTCCGGCGCCGCCTCGCTCCAGCGTCCGGCGGCTCGAAGGGCGTCGGCGGCGGTGCCCGGAACCTCGGCGGCGATCCAGCCGGTGACCCCGTCAAGATTGCCGGGACCCGCGCAGGCGCCCGCCGGCGTCGCGGCGAGCCGCCAGGGCCCGAACCGGACCTCCGGCGCGCGGTCGTCGACGCTGCGGATGCGGGCCACGACGCCTCTCAGCGGTCCAGCGCGCGGTCGAGAACCGCGAAGACGCGGTCGTAGGTCGCCGCGAGGCGGTCGAGGCGCGGCGCCAGGCCCTCGGCCGAGCGGCGATGGAACGCGCGGGCGAGTTGGAACTGGAAGGCCTTGGCCTCGCGGCTCAGGTCCGCGGCGGCCGCGGCGGCTGGCCCGAATCCAGCGGCCTCCCGGGCCTCAAGCCACGTGAGATGGCTGGCGAGCATCTCGAAGTTGCCGCCGAGCTGGCGCGTCGTGTTGAAGGCGTAGGCGTGGAACACGCTGAGCGGCCGGACGACCAGCTCCGCGGCCGTCGCCGCGAGGGTGTCGCGGAACGCCAGGACGGGGTTGCGCCGGGGCGCCCGGGCGCGATGCCGGACGAGCAGTTCGCGCGCGACCGCCGGCAGATTCGCCGGGCCGAGCGACGGTGCGACGGTTTTCACGAACTCGGCGTAGGGCGGCAGCGTCGCCGGCCCGAAGATCCCGGCGTAATCCTTCCCGGCAAGGCGGAAGCGACCCGCATTGTGCAGGTAATCGAGCTCCTGCGCGGCCGGATCGAGGGCCAGGATCCCGATCGTGGTCTTGCCGTGCTCGCGTCCGTAGGTGGTCCCCAGGGTGTCCGGCAGGTAGATCGCGTCGACCTCGACCAGCACCGGCCGGCCGGCCGCGGCCTGGATCACGGCGTGGTTCTCGAGGCCGCCGTAGACCGCGAGTTCCAGCACCTCCAGACCGTAGAGGCGCTCGATATCGCCGGTCGGCGGTTTGAAGAAGGTGAACTGGTCGCCCTCGAAATCCTGCCTCAGGGTGAAGCCCAGCATCGCCTCCGGCATGAGGCCGCGTCCGTGCAGGAGCTCGATCCAGAGGTCGACGTAGCAGTTCGTCTCCGGCCAGTCGCGGCCGGAATCGTGTAGCGGGTGCGGGACGTAGGGTCCCGCGGCTCCGAGACCCTCCGGCAGGCGCAGCGCGGCGGTCACCGCCTCAGCCCCACAGCTCGGCGCGCAGGGCGGCCGGCCACGCGGCGAGATCGAGCCCGTGGTGGCGCAGGAGCGCCAGCGTGATCCGCTCCAGGCCGAAACCGACGCAGGCGGTGTGGGCGACCTCGCCGTCGGCCTGGCGCAGCTCCCAGGTGCTGCCGAAATGGTCTTGGTGATAGTTGAAGCTGAGGCAGGCCGTCGGCTTGTCGACGCTGTTGACCGGGACGTTCAGCTCGAACTTCAGTCCCTGCGCCCGCTGGTTGTTGGCGAGCATCCGGCCGGCGCGGCCGAAGAACGGGTCGTTGGCCGCGTCGATCGCGAGGGGGAGACCGAGGACGCGGATCATGGCCGTGCCGCGCTCGAGCCAGGCTTCGCGGAAGGCCAGGACCTGCTCGGGGCTGCCCATGCGCACGTATTCGCGCATCCGGAACAGCTGCATCCGGGTCGGCTCGAGCGAGGGCTCGCGCCGGAAGCAGTAGGATTGCAGGTCGAACAGGCGGCCCTCGGCCGGCAGCGCGCCCCGCGCGGCGGCGACCGGGTAGACCGGGTAGCAGGCCGCGGGCGTCAGCACGATGTCGGTGGCCTCCTGCTGCCCGGTCCAGTCGGTCCCGGCTTCGAGGCAGGCGAGGATCTCGGCATGGCCGCGCGCGTCTCCGCAGAAGCTGTGTACGGTGCCGGCGAGGTTCGGGAAGCCCTTTAGGTAGCCGCTGCGCTCGAAGGCCGGGCGGCTCATGGCCGGCGGGAAGCGCAGCACCTCGGCCTCCTCGGTGGCCCCGAGTCGCGTGATCATCCGGTCGAGGGCGTCGACGACGCTCTCGAAGCCACCGCTGCGGCCGTAGAGGCCGTCGACGCCGGTCCGGACGAGCAGGCCGTGATCGAACAGGCGGTCGAGGAAGGTCGGGCCGCCGGCTGGCTCGTCCTCGAGCACGACGTCGCCGGGGGGAGAGGAGATCGATTCCATCACGCGCTCATGAGCTGGCCGCTGCCCTTCTGCACGAGCAGGAGCTTGGCGGTGTTGGCGAGGATGCGGTCGTTGCCGATCATCAGCGGCGCGGAGAGGACGTCGCGCAGCGGCCGGCCCAGGCTGAAGGGCGTGTCGTTGCGGTAGCCGGCGAGGCCGACGATCGCGAGCGCCCGCCGGACGATGTCGACCGCCATGTCGGAGACGGTGATCTTCAGGTTGTTGAGCATCACGCAGAAGCCGACGGAGCCGATCGTGTCGGCGTCCCCGTGCGCGTCCTCGAAGCGGCGCAGGGCCGACACGATGGTGCCGCGCATGGCCTGATGCGCGCTGGAGACCTCGGCGAGGCGCGTCGCGGTCGGCGGGACCTGCCCGGGCCGGCGCCGCGCCTCGGCCTGCACGAAGGCGCGGGCGCGGTCGACCGCGTAGGTCGCGATCCCGTACCAGACGCTGCTCCACAGCAGGTGCGAGGAGGCCAGCATCGACTGGGCGGCGATCTCCGCGAACGGCTTCGGCAGGATCTGCTCGACCGGGACGTTCCGCGCCTCCAGGCGGAAGCCGTCGCTGCAGGTCCCGCGCATCCCAAGCGTGTCCCAGTCGCCCGTTCGCGCGAGGGAGATCTGGTCGGCCATCAGCGCGACGAGGACCTGATCGGACGTCGCGGCGTCCGGATGGCGCCGGGCCGTGGCGAGGATCAGGTCGGCGTGGGCGCCGTAGGAGATCACCGACGCGTCCTTGCCGAGGGCGAAGACCTCGCCGGTCGTCTCCACGGCGCAGAGGCTATTGCGCAGGTCGCCGCCGATGCCCGCCTCCGTGGTCGAGGAGGCGACCAGCAGCTGCTCGCGCGCGACGCGCTCCATCAGGCGCCCGTGCCACGGGCTGTCGAGGCCGTGGGTCACGAGGCTGGAGACCTTGATGTGGTGCATCGCGAAGACCATCGCGGCCGCGCTGCAGGCCTGCCCGAGCGTGCTGCACAGCTCGGCGATCTGCGTCAGCCCCGCCCCCTCCCCGCCGAACTGGCCGGGGATCTGGAGGCCGAGCAGCCGCTCGGCCCTCATCGCGGCCACGGCCTCCGCGGGAAAGCGGCCTTCGCGGTCGACGGCGTCGGCGTGGTGCGCCGCCACCGCCGCGGCCCGCTCGGCGCGCGCGGCGAGCGTGCTCATGCGGCTTCCTGCTGGATGAGGGTGGAGACGGCCTCGCGGATCGCGCGGATCGACGAGAACGACTTGCGGTTCAGGAGCTCGTCGGGGAACTCGATGCTGAAACGCTCCTCGAGGCCCAGCATCAGCTGGACGGAACCGAACGAGTCCAGCCCGAGATCAAACAGGCTGTCATCCTCGGAGAGCTGGTCGGCCTTCCCGGCGAAGGCTTCGTTCGCCCCGAGAATCTCACGGATGTCTTGAGCGATGTTCAAGGCGGAACTCCTTATTCCAGTTATCACGACGCTATTGAATGGATCGGCTCGGCGTCAAATTATCTATTGATTAATAGTAAATAGCGGTCCGTAGAGGGCGACACAGGGTTGCGCGCCGTGCAAACAGGAACCGGATGTGGCCGGCGGCCTACATTCGGCAGCGCCACCTTTACGATCACTTTCCAGCTCTTGCTTTCGTGATCGTCCGTCCAGAGATTTCGCGGATTTAGCAACTCATGCGTGTAAATGCCCCGCCTGATCTTAAATTCGAGACGCGGGCCATTTAGGACGTTTCCGGACTCGTCGTGACGCGGCGGGGCCATCTCGGCCATAAGGGCGCGACGTCGCCCGTCCCGGGCGGGCCCAGCGATCAGCCGGCGCGCGATGATCTACAACCTCCAAATCCTGCGCGCCGTCGCCTCGTACCTCGTCTTCCTCACGCATTTCGGCCTCTACATCGGCCCCGTGCTGCCGAGGCCGGATCTGTTCGCCTTCGGCGCGAGCGGGGTCGACGTGTTCTTCGTGCTCTCCGGGTTCATCATGTTCGTGAGCACGAGCGGGCGCCGCGAGAGCCCGGGCGAGTTCCTGCTCCGCCGCGCGTCGCGCGTTGTCCCGGTCTACTGGCTCGTCACGCTCGCCCTAGCGCTGATCGCGCTGACGGGCCTGAAGCCCATCGGGATCGTGGAGATCCGGCCGGATTACGTCGTCCAGTCCCTGCTGTTCCTGCCGTTCTCCCGCGGCGGCTTCGTCGAGCCGCTGAACTCCGTGGGCTGGACACTCAATTACGAGATGTTCTTCTACGTGGTCTTCGCGGGGCTGCTCATGGTGCCGAGACCCGCCTTCCGGGCGCTCGGTGCGGCCGCGATCTTCCTGGCGCTGATCCTGCTCGGATTGCTGCCCGCGTCGAATCTCCACTGGGCGTACTACACGAAGCCGATCCTGATCGAGTTCGCCGCCGGCATCGGGCTGGGATACGCCTACCTGCGGCTCCGGGCGCCGGCCGCGGGCTTCCCGGTCCGGCGCGTGGCGTGCGCGGCCGTCGCGGCCGCTCTTCTGCTCATCCTCGGCGGCCAGATCGTGACCGACGCGCTCGGCGTCAGCCCCGAGCTGTCCGGGTTCGCGCGCCCGCTGATCTGGGGGTCAGCGGCCGTCCTGATCGTCGGTGCGATGCTGCTGCTGGAGCGGGGCGGCATCGCCCTGAAGTCGCGCTGGCTGCTGTCGCAGGGCAATGCCAGCTATTCCTTCTACCTAGTCCACAACCTGCTGCTGCACAGCGCCGCCAAGATCGCGGCGCTCGTCGTCGCGCCCGGCTTCGCGCGCGCCGCCCTGATCTTCGCGATCGCGTTCCCGGCGGCGGTCGCCGCCGGCGAGTTGCTGTTCCGGTATGTCGAGACGCCGGTGATCGCGGCCCTGCGGCGCCGGCTCGACCGGCGGCCCTCGCCCGATCCCCTGCCCGTTCCGGCCGCTACGTAGGCCGCGCAGCCGGGCCCCCGCCGCAGGTGTGCCGACCCGGCGCAGCGGGCACCCACGGGGAGTCATGCCGAAGATTGCAGGGCTGAGAACACCCTTCGCTTAACGTTAATTATTGGCAAAAATTAAGTTTACACGCCGCGTCTCGCGTCTAAACAGGCGCTATTTTCGACTGTTGCTGCGGCGGTGACCCCTTTTTTACAGATCACGTTGCTATTACCCTCTCGTGTGTGCCTTGGCCCGCTGTCACCGGCGGGACCGGCGGGACGGAATGCATGGTCCAGCGTCCGGCGCACCGACGAGGAAGCTGTGATGCGTGTCGCGATCGTTCACGACTGGTTGTACATCGTCGGTGGCGCCGAGCGTGTCCTCGAACAGCTGCTGCGGATCTATCCGGACGCGGATGTCTTCGCGCTCTTCGACTTCCTGCCCGAAGCGGACCGGGCGAGGCTGGGCTACACCCAGGCGCATACGAGCTTCATCCAGCGCATGCCCTTCGCGCGGACGCGGCACCGCAACTACCTGCCGCTGATGCCGCTCGCGATCGAGCAGTTCGACCTGTCGGCCTACGATCTCGTCATCTCGAGCAGCTACGCGGTGGCGAAGGGCGTCCTCACCGGGCCCGACCAGCTCCACGTCTCCTACATCCACTCGCCCATGCGCTACGCCTGGGACATGCAGCACACCTACCTGCGGGAGAGCGGCTGCGACGCGGGCATGAAGAGCGTGCTCGCCCGGCTGATCCTGCACCGGATGCGCGTCTGGGATTTTCGCACGGCGGCCGGTCCCAACGCGATCGTGGCCAACTCCGCTTTCGTCGCCCGCCGCATCCACAAGGTCTACGGCCGCACCGCCGAGGTCATCCACCCGCCGATCACGCTGCCGAGCCAGCGGTATGACGGGGCGCGCGGCAACCACTTCCTCGTGGCCAGCCGGCTGGTGCCGTACAAGAACGTCGAGGCGGTGATCCGCGCGTTCGCGCTGCTCCCCGACCTCGAACTCGTGGTGGCGGGCACCGGGCCCGATGCCGCGCGGCTGCGCGAGATCGCGGGGCCGAACGTGTCGTTCTCCGGCTTCGTGCCCGACGCGGAGCTGCGCCACCTCATGGCCACGGCCCGCGCCTTCATCTTCGCGGCCGAGGAGGATTTCGGGATCATCGTGGTCGAGGCCACGTCGGAGGGCACGCCGGTCCTCGCGCTCGGTCGCGGCGGCGCCCGCGAGACGGTCCAGACCCGCGGCCCGCAGCGCACCGGGATGTTCTTCGACACGCCCGAGCCCATGGCCATCGCCGAGTGCGTCCAGCGCTTCCTGCTGCAGGAGAGCCACTTTACCCGCGATGCCTGCTGGGCGCAGGCCGAGATGTTCTCGGCCGAGCTGTTCCGCAGCCGGTTCTCGACCTTCGTCGACGACCAGATGGCGATGCACCGGGCCGCCTGCGAGACGCGCCCGCGGATCCTACCGCGCCTCGAAGCCGTCGGCTGAGGACGCGCCGCATGTCCTTCCTGACTGTCGATCTGGCCGACCGGACGCCGGTTCGCGCCCTCGCCCAGGAGCCGGCGCGCGGCGGTCCGCTGGCCGCGGCCCTCGCCCGAATCTGGCATCGCCGCTACCTGTTCGCGGCGGTGTTCGCCACCGTCCTCGGCCTCGCCGTGACCGCCCTGCTGATGATCCAGCGGCAATACGTGGCGAGCGGCTCGGTCATCGTGGCCGAGGCGGAACCGGGCGCCAACAACGCCTCGATGGCCTGGATCCAGAAGATCGGCGACCCGGCCGACATTGAGAGCCAGATCCTGGTGATCCGCTCGCCGCGGCTCCTGCGCCTCGCGATCGACGACAACCTCGTCGCCGCGGTGCTGGCCGAGTGCCGCTACGCGGCCTCGGGCGGGCATCCCGACCGGATCAGCGAGAAGAAGGACGCCGCCTGCACGAAGCTCACGACCGACCGCAACGCGCTCGTCGAGTACCTGCAGAAGCGCTACACGGTCCTGAGCTCCGGCCGCTCGCGCATCATCACCATCGGCTACAAGTCGCCGCTGCCCGAGACGGCGCAGACGATGGCCAACGGCCTGATCAACGCCTTCCTGGACGACCAGCGCGAGGCGCAGGCCTCGAGCCGCAAGGCGGCGGCCGACTGGCTGCACACCGAGATCAGCCAGCTGGACGCCTCGATCCGGGCCGACGAGACCCGCATCCAGACCTTCCGGCGCCGCAAGGGCCTGCTGAAGGGCTCGCTCGCCCCGATCAGCGCGGAGCGGCTCACCAGCATCAGCCAGCAGCTCGCCGCGGCCGAGACCGCCAAGGCGGACGCGGCCGCGCGGCTCTCCGAGATCGAGGCCAAGGGTGCCCGCGGCGCCGACAGCGCCCCGGCCGTCCTGGCAAGCCCGACCATCGTCTCGCTGAAGCAGCAGCTCAGCGGCGTCAGCGCGCAGCTCGCCAACCAGAGCACCCTGCTGGGCGCGAACCACCCGGTGATCCGGGCGCTCGAGACCGAGCAGGCGAGCCTGCGCGCTCGGATCGAGCAGGAGATCGGCAACGTCGCCAAGGGCCTGCGCAAGTCCTACGAGGCTTCGAACGCCCTGGCCAAGTCGCTGCGCGCCCAGCTCGAGACGGCGAAGACCGACGCCGCCGCCGCCATGGACGACGAGGCGTCGATCGAGGGCATGGTGCGCAACGCCGAGATCAAGCGCACCCGCTACGCCGATCTGGTCAAGCGGGCGGGCGAGCTGGAGACCGAGCGGCGCATCCTCACCGGCAGCACGCGGCTCGTCAGCCTCGCCGAGCTGCCGCAGGAGCCGTTCTCGCCCAAGGCCGTGCCGTTCCTGGCGGGCGGCATCGTGCTGGCGGGCGTGCTCGCGGCCGCCGCCGCGCTGCTGCGCGACTACACCGACCGGCGCGTGCGCACCTCGGCGCAGCTCATGGCCGGCACCGGCGCCCCGGTCTTCGCGCAGCTGCCGAGCCTGGAGCCCGCCGGCCTCGTCGGCCGCTTCTCCGAGCGGCAGCGCGAGCTCGACCTCGCGGAGGCCCTGGCGCGGGCGCGGGTCGACCCGGTGATGCAGAACGTCCTGCGCAACCTGCACGCCCATCTCGTGCTGGCGGGCGCCGGCAAGTCCCGCGTCATCCTGGTGACTTCGGCGAAGCCGCGGGAGGGCAAGTCGTTCACGGCCTTCGCGCTGGCCGGCATCGGCGCCGCGAGCGGCCGCCGGGTGCTGGTGGTCGAGTGCGACCTGCGGCGCCCGAACTTCGAGGCCTCCCTCGGGCTCGGCCGCGGCCCCGGCCTCGGCGGCGTGCTCCGCGGCGAGATCGACCCGGCCGACGCGGTGGTCCAGGCCGGACGCTTCGACGTCATCCCCGCGGGAACGCCGACGGCCGACTCGACCGAGCTCCTGATGGGCGACCGGATGGCCGACTTCCTCAAGTGGAGCCGCCGCTACGACCTCGTCCTCCTGGACACCCCGCCAACCAGCCTCCTGATGGATGCGGCGATGCTGGCCCGCCACGTCGACGGCGTGCTCTGCTGCGCCCGCTACGGCCGCTCGCAGCTCTCCGACACGGTCGAGACCGTGGCGAACCTGCGCCGCGCCGGCGGACACGTCCTTGGGATCGCCATGACGATGGTCCGCCCGGGCATCCAGTCGACCTACGACGTGATGCCGCTGCCCGATCCCCGCACGGCCGCGAGCCCGCGATGACCGAAGTGCTCCCCGCCGACGCGCTCGCGAAGCACGGCCTCCTGGAACGGGCGCAGGCCGCGCGGTCCGTTGTCGCCGCGCGGCCGCGGGTCCTGTTCGTGAGCCATACCGGAACGATGTCCGGTGCCGAGCTGGTGCTCCGCGACGCCGTCCGGCCTTGGGCGGGCTCCAGCGCCTTCCTGTTCGAGGACGGCGCGCTGACCGCGGCCCTCCGCGACGCGGGTCTGGAGATCCGTCTCGCGCGCCGCCGGTCCGCCCTGGCGGGCCTCCGGCGGGACGTGTCACCGCTGAGCGCGCTCCCGGTCCTGGGACAGCTCGGTTCCCTGGCGCTGGAGATCGCCCGATCGGCCCGGTCCTGCGACGTGGTCTACGCCAACTCGCAGAAGGCCTTCCTGCTCTCGTCTCTGGCCGCGCGCGCCGCCGGGCGCCCCCTGATCTGGCACCTCCACGACATCCTCGACGGGGCGCATTTCGGCCGGGCGCAGCGCGCCGTTCAGATCCGGCTCGCCAATCTCTGCGCCGCCCGGGTGATCGTGCCCTCGGAGGCCGCCGCGCGGGCCTTCGTCCTGGCCGGCGGCCGCCGGTCCCTGATCCGGGTCGTGCCCAACGGCCTCGACGTCGATCCGGAGCCGTCCCCCGCCGTCGCCCTGCGCGCGGAACTCGCCCTGCCGGACGGCCCCCTCGTCGGCGTCTTCAGCCGCCTCGCGCCGTGGAAGGGGCAGGACGTCCTGATCGAGGCGCTGGCGACCCTGCCCGGCCTGCGCTGCGTCGTGGTGGGGGCGCCGCTCTTCGGCGAGGACGCCTACGCGGCCCATCTGCGCGACCTCGCGGCGCGGCGCGGGCTCTCGGACCGGGTGCTGTTCCTCGGCCAGCGCGACGACGTCCCCCGGCTGATGCGGGCGGTCGACGCGGTCGTGCACCCCTCGGTCGATCCCGAACCGTTCGGCCGCACACTGGTCGAGTCGATGCTGGTCGGCGTGCCGGTCATCGCCACCGACGCCGGCGCGTCCACTGAGATCCTCGACGGCGGCGCGGCCGGGACGCTGGTGCCGCCGCGTCGGTCGGATCGCCTCGCGGCGGCCCTGTCGGCGCTGTTCGCCGATCCCGACGCCTTCAGGGCGCGAGCCGCGCTCGCGCGCGAGCGGGCGCTGTCCCGCTACGGCGCGGAGCGCATGCAGCGCGATCTCGCCGACATCATCCTCCAGGTCGCCGGCCGGGCCTGACGGGCCGGCGATCCCCCTTCCTGTTCGGAGCCGTCAGACCCGCCATGCCGCGCGTCCTCGTCAACATGCCGAGCCAGCATGCCGGTCGGCCGTCGGGCGTCGCGCTCGTCGCCTTCCGGGTGATCGCCGGCCTGGTCGCGCGCGGCACCTTCGCAGTGGTGCTCCGCTCCCCGTGGCGCCGCGACCAGCTGCCGCCGTCGATCCGCGACCGCGTCGAGGTCGTGACGGTGCCGCGGCCGCGGATCATGCTGCTCGACGTCCTGCGCCAGTGCCTCGCCGTCCCGCGGCTGTGCCGCGCCCGCGCCGTCGACGTGGTGCTGAACATCGACCCGTACGGGGCGGCCTTCGGCGGCCGCGCCCGCGTCAGCGTGGTGCACGACCTCTATTTCCGCACCCTGCCCGCGCGCGTATGCTCCCGCGAGGCCCTGACCACCGACCCGATCTTCCGCCTGGTCCTCGGCAACAGCGCCCGGGTGATCGCCGTCTCGGACGCGACACGGCGCGATCTGGAGTACCATTACCCGCGGCTCCGCGGCCGGACGCGCACCGTGCCGTCCGCGGCCATGCTGGACCCATCGGTGGCTAGTTCCGGCGCCGAAGTCCCGGCGGGGCCGTACGTGCTGGCCGTCGGCAACGCCCTCTACAACAAGAACTTCGCGACCCTCGCGCGCGCCGTGGTCGCGCTCGGGAGGCCGGGGATCGGGATCGTCCACGTCGGCGAGGATTCCGACGAGGCCGTCGCCGCCGCACTCGGCGATGCGCCGGTCCCCCTGACCCGCCTGTCGGGCATCGGCGACGACAGGCTGGCGGCCCTCTATCGCGGCGCGCTGTGCCTGTGCGTCCCGTCCTTCGCCGAGGGATTCTGCCTGCCCGTTCTGGAGGCGCAGGCCCTCGACTGTCCGGTGATCTGCTCGGACCGCTCCGCGACGCCCGAGATCGCGGGAGCCGGCGCCCTCACCTTCGATCCCGCCGACGCGGCGGCGCTGACCGAGCGCCTGCGCCGCCTGCTGGACGAGCCCGGGCTCAGGGCCGCGCTGATCGCCCGCGGCCGCGACAATGTCCGGCGCTACGACTGGGCCGAGACCGCGCGCCGCTACGAGACACTGCTGCTCGACGCGCTGCAAGACGGCGCGGCGGCGCGGTCCGCCCGGGAGGTGCCGCATGCGCATCCTGCACCTTAGCTCCCTCTACGCACCCGAGCAGGTCGGCGGCGCCGAACTGATGGTCGAGACGCTCGCCCGGACCCAGGCGGATCTCGGCCACAGCGTCGCCGTTGCCTGCGCGGCGCGGACCGAGGGCGGACCGGTTCTGCAGGACGGCGTCACGGTTTACCGGACCGGCTACGGGACGCCGTTCCACATCCTCGATTGGCCGCAGCGCGGGCGGGTCGAGCGCCTCCGCTACAAGGTCGCGGCGCAGTGGAACCGCCACGCCGTCGACCGGATGACGCGGGCGGTCCGGGACTTCGCCCCCGACCTCGTGAACACGCATTCCATCTCCGAGCTACCGCCGGCGCTCTGGCCGATGCTCCGGCGGCTCCGGGTGCCGGTCGTGCACACGCTGCACGACTTCACCAGCCTCTGCACCAACGGCGCGATGGTGCGCCACGGGCGTCCCTGCGCCCGGCAGCATCTCAAGTGCCGCCTCTACGCCGCGCCGCACCGGCGCTGCCAGCGCGCCGTGACGGCCGTCGCCGCCGTGGGCTCGGACATCCTCGACCGCCACCTCGCGGCCGGCCTCTTCACCCACGTGCCGCCGGCGCTGCGCCGGGTGATCTGGAACCCGATCCCGCCCGGCTCGCCGGTGACGCGGGCGAAGCGGGCGCCCGGCGCGCCGGTCCGGTTCGGCTATCTGGGCCGGATCGAGGGTGCGAAGGGACTCGATGTCCTCCTCGACGCCTGCCGGCGCCTGCCGGAGGCGGGCTGGCGCCTCGCTGTTGCGGGTCGCGCCGTGGACGGACTGGACCGCTACCGAGCCCTGGCCGAGGGCCTGCCCGTGACCTTCCCGGGCTACGCCGAGCGCGACGCCTTCCTGGACGATCTCGACTGCCTCGTGGTCCCGCCGATCTGGCCCGAGCCCTTCGGCCGGACGGTGGCAGAGGCCTACGGGCGCGGCGTCCCGGTGATCGGCACCGCGATCGGCGGCATCGGGGAGCAGGTCGGGTCCGGCCCCTGGCTGGTCCCGGCCGGCGACGCGCCGGCGCTCGCCGCAGCGATGGCCCGGATCATCGCGGAGCCGGCCCGTCTCGCCGAGGGGCTCGCCCGCGCCGCACGCATCCGTGCCGGCACCGATCCGGTCGCTGTGGCGACCGCCTATCTCGATCTCTACGCCGCGACCCGCGACGCGGCCTCCATCGAACCGCTTCCCGAGCCTTCCGCCCGCGCGGAGCGCCCGCACCTCAGCGAGTGCCGTTCATGATGACCCCCACCCTGTCGTCGAGCTACGCCCGGGTCCTCTCGGAGGAACCCCGCGCCCAGGACCGAGACCGCCCGAGGGATCAGGCGGCCGCGCGCGCGGTGACCGGCCCCCTGCGGATCCTGCATCTCAGCGCCCTCTACCCGCCCTACATCGTGGGCGGCGCCGAGCGCTCGGTGGAGCACCTCGCCGAGGAACTCGTCGCGGCCGGCCACACGGTGGCGGCGGCCTGCATCGCCCGGGAGCCCGAGCCCAAGAGCGTGCGCGGCGGCGTCACCGTCTACCGCATGGCCCACCACAACGATTTCTGGCTCGAGGACTGGCCCCAGGCGAGCCGCTTCGGCCGCGCCTGGGCGAAGCTCAAGCAGCAGTGGAATTTCGCCGTCGCGGCCGAGTTCGGCCGCGTCCTCGACGATTTCCGGCCCGACATCGTGAACTCGCACTCGCTGCTCGACGTCTCGACTCTCGTCTGGCGCGAGGCGGCCAAGCGCGGGATCCCGATCGTCCACACGGTCTGCGAGTACGACCTGATCTGCGGCAACGCCGCGATGTTCAGGGACGGCAAGCCGTGCGACCGCTGGCACCTGGGCTGCAAGGTGGTCAACGCCGCCAAGCAGATCACGAACCGGTCGGTCGACGCCGTCGTCAGCGTCGGCACCGAGATCCTCAAGACCCATGTCGACCACGGGCTGTTCGCGCATCTCGCGCCCGAGCGGCGGCGAGTGATCTTCTATTCCTGCACCGTCCCAGAGGGCGACCCGGAGGCACGGCGCCGGATCGACCGGACCGGCCAGCCGATGACCTTCGGCTATCTCGGCCGGATCAACACCGAGAAGGGGGTCGGTACGATGATCGACGCCTTCCGGCGGATCGGTCCCGGCGATTGGCGCTGCCTCGTCGCCGGCCACGCGATGGACGACTCGATCGAGCGGTTCAAGGCGCAGGCCGGGGGCCTGCCCATCGACTTCGTCGGCTGGGCGAAACCCGCCGAGTTTCTCAGCGCGATCGACGTGCTCATCGTCCCGTCGTTCTGGGCCGAGCCGTCGCCGCGGACGATCTACGAGGCCTACACGATGGGCGTTCCGGTGATCGGGGCGGGCTCGGGCGGCATCCCCGAGCTGATCGGCGAGGACAACGCCGACTGGCTGTTCACGCCGGGCGACGACGCCGACCTCGCCGCACGGCTGCGGACCGTGATCGCCCGCGGCCGCGGTGACCTGCCGGACGAGCGCGCCTTCCAGCACGTCATCCGCGAATCGACCTCGGAGCGCGTCGCCGAGAAGTACCTCGATCTCTACGCCGAACTCGTTGCCGAGCGTCGGGCGAGCCGCCCGTGAGCGCCGCCGCGCCGGTCCTGTCGGAGGCGGCCGCCGCCGAGGAGGAGCCGGGGCTCGCCTCCGGCGCCGCGGTGACGCGGCGCTCGTTCGACGCCGCGCGCTGGGTGGCGGTGGCCTCGGTCGGCAACGTGGTCCTCAGCTTCGGGGTGTTCCTCGTGCTCGCCCGCCTCATCGGGCCCGCCGAGTTCGGTATGGTGGCGATCGCCGCGGTCTTCATCGACATCCTGCAGATCGTCGCCCGCTGCGGCCTGCCCGACGCGGTGGTCCAGCGCGCCGACCTCGACGAGGACTTCGCCGCCACCGCCTTCTGGGTGATGCTCGCCACGGGTGTCCTGTGCGCCGTGGGCCTCGTGGCCCTGGCCGGCCCGATCGCCTGGATCTTCGACCTGCCGGCGCTGCGGCCGGTCCTGTGCGCGCTCTCCGCCTGTTTCGTCATCACCGCAGCGGGTGCGATCCACGAAGCGCGGCTCCAGCGGAGCTTCGGCTTCCGCAAGCTAGCCCTGCGGGCGCTCGGCGCCAACGTGCTCGGCGGCGCCGCGGCCCTCGTGCTGGCCCTCGACGGCTACGGCGTCTGGAGCCTGGTGGTGCAGCGGCTCGTCGCCGCGACCGCGACCACGCTCCTGACCTGGGCGGCGGCCCGCTGGATTCCGCCGCTGCGGCTGCACCTCGCCTCCGTGCGCGAGCAGATCGCGTTCGGCTCGCGGCTGTTCTGCACCTATCTGCTGCTCGTCGCCTCGATCCGGAGCCAGGAAGTCATCGCGGCCTACTTCCTGTCCGCCACCGATGTCGGCTACCTGCGCCTCGCGTGGCGCTGCATCGACCTCGTGAGCCAGGTCGCGGTCATCCCGCTGACCACGGTCGGGCTGACCACCTACGCGCGCCTCCAGGACCGGCCCGGCGAGCTGGCCGCGGCCTTCCACGGATTCACCGAGGCCTCCGCGTTCCTGGCCGTGCCCGCCTTCTTCGGCATGGCGGCCGTCGCCCCGACCCTCATCCCGTTCCTGTTCGGCGACCAGTGGCACGACGCGGCGCCGGTGCTGCGGACGCTCGCGCTCCTCGCCCCGGAATTCGTCGCCACTTCGATGCTGTGGATGATCTTCACGGCCCTGGGCCGCAACGGCACGGCCCTGCGGCTCGCCGGCGCGCAGTTCGGCCTCGGCGCCGCGGCGGCCCTCGTCACCGCGCCCTTCGGCCTCGCCGCCCTGGTCGCCGGGCACGTGGTGCGGGCCTACCTGTTCACGCCCGCGATCGTCGCCAGCGTCGGGCGCGTCGTCCCGGTCACGAACGGGCGGCTCGTGCGGCTCCTCGCGCCGATCACGCTCTGCGCCGGCGCGATGGCCGGGCTGGTGCTGGTCGTCCAGGGGCCGATCCACGCCGCCCTCGGGGACCGGGTCGGCCTGTTCGCGGCGGTCGGAATCGGGATCGCGGCCTATCTGGGCCTCGCCTGGATCTTCATGCGCGGCACGCTCCGCACGGCCGTCGGCCTGTTCCTGAGACGCTCCGCCTGATCTGCACCCTCCGCCAACCTTTCTGGGCGACACTGCCGGCCGAAGGCCGCGGCCGGCGGAAGGTTCATCGGCGGCCGGCACGCGGGGACGGTGCAGGGTGATGGCGGGACGGGCATTGCCGATCGGGACGAGTGCGCCGACCGCGTCCCTCCTCGCGGCCCGCGTCGCCGTGTTCCTGCTCGGCGCCGCCCTGAACTTCAACGTCCTGACCTCGACCTTCGGGCTGCCGTTCCAGCGCCTGTCCGACCTGCTGCCGTTCCTGCTCATCCCCTGGCTCGGGTTGCGCCGCGCCGTCGTCGCGGAGGCACTGCGGCAGGCCGCGCCCCTCGCCGGCATCCTGGCGCTGATCGCGGCCTCGTTGGTGCTGAAGGCGCACAAGCAGGCGGGCGACGTCTACCTGACCCTCGTCCTGCTGCTCTACGTGGTCCAGGCGTTCATCCTGCTGGTGATGTTCCGCGACCGGCGCGTCGAGGACGCATTCTGCGTCGGCCTGCTCGCCGGAATGCTCGCCTCCCTCGCGGTCCTGCTGCTCGCCGCCTCCGGCATGCCGCTCGACCGGTTCGGACTCGCCGTTCCCACGGACGGGCTCGACGAGGAGCTGAAGCTGTTCGTGCAGGACAAGCAGGGCGGCCTCTGGGCCTCGGGCAACGAGACCGGCCACGTCTTCGCCCTGGCCGGGGCCGCGGCCCTGCTGCTCAGCCTGCGCTATCGCCTGAAGATCGTCTATCTCGCCTACTTCGCGGCCCTCCTGGCGAGCTTCCCGTTCACCAACAACCGCGCCGGCCTGTTCATGCCGATCCTGTTCCTCGGCCTGCTGATGCGGCGGAACCTCAAGGCGCCCGCGGTGCTGGCCGCGCTCGGCGTCCTGGGCGTGCTGCTCGTGGCCTGGGCGGTGACGGGGGAGATCCCGCTGCCGGGGACGCTGTCCCAGGCGATCGAGCGGCGCTTCGCCGAGGACCACAACGTCACGGGCAATTTCGACGAGCGGTTCCTGTCCGGCGTGACCGCGCTCCAGCTGGTCCTCGAGTACCCGTTCGGCGTCGGCGAGGTCGCCCGCCGGGAGGAGCTGCAGGCCCTGACCGGGCTCGTGACACCACACAACGGCTTCGTGTCGCTGGCACTCCAAAGCGGCATCGCCGCGGCGCTGCTGCTCGTCGCCGGCCTCGGGCGGATCCTGCTGGCGCCCGCCGCCTTCGGGCCGTTCCTGACCTACAGCGCGGTGTTCCTGATCCCGTCGCTCATGTTCGAGGAACTGTCGGTCAACCAGTACTTCCTCTTCTTCATGGGCTTCGTCCTGGCATCCCTCGCGCTGCCGCCGGACCGCGCCCAATCGGCCCCGGATTAGGGACCGCGCCGCCACGGATCGCGGCGCGGTCCGCGGGCTCAGCGCATGACGAAGGGGTTCTCCGGCGCGTCGCGGCTCGTGGAGATCCACACGCTCTTGGTCTCCAGGTACTCACGGATCGACTCGATGCCGCTCTCGCGGCCGATGCCCGAGCGCTTCATGCCGCCGAACGGCATCATGTAGCTCACCGCCCGGTAGGTGTTCACCCAGACGGTGCCGGCCCGGAGCCCCTTCGACATCCGCATCGCGCGGCCGATATCCTGCGTCCAGACGCCGGCCGCGAGCCCGTAGATCACGTCGTTGCCGACCTTCAGCGCCTCGGCCTCGTCCTCGAAGCCGATGATCGACAGCACCGGGCCGAACACCTCCTCCTGGGCGATGCGCATGTTGTTGGTGACGCCCGTGAAGATCGTCGGCTCGACGAACTGGCCGCCGAGCACGCCGGGACCGGAGGCGGGATTGCCGCCGAAGACGCAGCGAGCGCCCTCGCTCTTGGCGAGCGCGATGTAGTCGAGAACCTTCGTGTACTGGGGCGGCGTCGTGATCGGCCCGATATTGGTGTCGGCCTGCATCGGGTCGCCGAGCTTGGCGGTGCGGGCGAGTTCGATCAGGCGCTCGGTGAATTCCTGGCGGATGCTGTTCTGCACCAGCAGGCGCGAGCCGGCGATGCAGGTCTGCCCGGTGGCCGCGAAGATGCCCGAGATCGCCCCCGCGGCCGCGGCCTTCAGGTCGGCGTCGGCGAAGACGATGTTGGGCGACTTCCCGCCGAGTTCGAGGGAGACGCGCTTGATCTGCCGGGCGGCCGCCTCGTAGACCTTCGCGCCGGTGACGTCCGAGCCCGTGAAGGTGATCTTGGCGACGTCCGGATGCTCGACGATCGCGGTGCCGGCCTCCCCGCCGAAGCCGGTGACGACGTTGAACATGCCGTCGGGCAGCCCTGCCTCCTTGGTCAGGCGCGCGAATTCGAGCGTGCTGGCGGAGGCGAACTCGGACGGCTTCACCACGACCGCGCAGCCGGCCGCGAGCGCGGGCGCGCATTTCCAGGCGACGAACAGGAGCGGCGAGTTCCACGCCGTCAGCGCCCCGACCACGCCCACCGGCTCGTGCCGGGTGAACGCGAAGGTCTCGGGCTTGTCGATCGGCACCTGCGCGCCCTCGACCTTGTCGGCGAGCCCCGCGTAGTACCACCACCATTCCGGCTGGTAGCGGGTCTGGCCGTACATCTCGGCGAAGAGCTTGCCGTTGTCGCGGACCTCGATCTCGGCCAGCGCCTCGGCCTCGCGCTCGACGAGATCGCCGATCCGGCGCAGGACTTTGCCGCGGGCCGAGGCCGTCATGGTCGCCCAGGGTCCGTCCCACATGGCGCGCTTGGCCGCGGCTACCGCCCGGTCGACGTCGGCGCGCCCGGCGCGCGGGATCCTCGCCCAGGGCTCGCCGCGATAGGGGTCGATGGACTCGAACCACGCGCCCTCGACCGGATCGACGGACTGGCCGTCGATGTAGAGCTGGTAGGTCTTCACGGCGCGCCTCTCCGTCCGGGGATGCGCGCCATATGGACCCGGAGCCCGCCCGCGGCGAGCCCGACGGCTCAGGCGTTGGCGCTGAGGCGCTTGATGTCGGCGTCGACCATCTCGGTGATCAGCGCCTCGAGGCTGGTCTCGGCCTCCCAGCCGAACGTCGCCTTGGCCTTGGCGGGGTTGCCCAGCAGCACCTCGACCTCCGCCGGGCGGAACAGTGCCGGGTCGACGATCAGGTGGTCGTCCACCTTCAGGCCGACATGCTTGAACGCGATCTCGCACATGTCGCGCACCGTTGTGGTCCGGCCGGTGGCGATCACGTAATCGTCCGGGCGGTCCTGCTGCAGCATCAGCCACATCGCCTTCACGTAGTCCCGGGCGTGGCCCCAGTCGCGCTTGGCGTCGATGTTGCCGAGCCGCAGCTCCTTCTGCTTCCCGAGCTTGATCCGCGCCACCGCGTCGGTGACCTTGCGGGTCACGAACTCGACGCCGCGCAGCGGGCTCTCGTGGTTGAACAGGATGCCGTTCGACGCGTGCAGCCCGAAGCTCTCGCGGTAGTTGATGGTCATCCAGTGCGCGTACAGCTTGGCCACGCCGTAGGGTGAGCGCGGGTAGAACGGCGTCGACTCGCTCTGCTTGGCCTCCTGGATCAGGCCGAACATCTCCGAGGTCGAGGCCTGGTAGTATCGCGCCTGGGGGGCCGCCGAGCGCAGGCATTCGAGCATGTGCACGGCGCCGAGGCCGGTCACCTGCCCGGTGAGCAGCGGCTGCTGCCAGGACGAGGTCACGAACGACTGGGCGGCGAGGTTGTAGATCTCGTCGGGCTTCGTGGCCTGGACGATGCGCAGCAAGGCGGACTGGTCGAGCAGGTTGCCGTCGACCAGCTCGACATCGTCGGTGATGCCGAGCCACTTCAACCGGTGGTCGAAGACGCCGGCATGGCTGGAGCGCCGCACGATGCCGGTGACGGCGTAGCCCTTCTGCAGGAGCAGCTGCGCCAGATACGCGCCGTCCTGGCCCGTCACACCCGTGATCAGCGCTCGCTTGGCCGTCATGAACCCGTCCCGTCCCGAAGATGCCCGGCTGCTACGACCGCAACGGGCCGCGCGTCAAGGCGATGTGTCGACATCAGTATTGCGCCAAGCAAGCGGAGCCGGACCGGCACATCGCCAGACTAGCGTCGCAACTCGACAGCCATCTGCAATGGTCGTGCGGCCCCAGTGCGGCACGGCTAAGGTCGCGCGAGCCAGTCCGCCACGCCGTCGAGCGAGCGGAATTCCTCGACGGCGTGGACGCGCGCCGCCGGGAGGGCGGCCCGGCTCATGGTGGCGAGGGCGTGGCCCGGCCCGAGCTCGAGGACGCGGTCCGCGCCGTACTCGCGGCACGCCTCCAGGCAGGCGGCCCAGTCGATCGTGCGCGAGATCTGGAGCGCCAGCTTCCCGCGACCCTCGGCATCCCGAAACACCGTGCTCCCGTCCAGCCCGCTGACCAGCCGGGGCGCTCCGGGCGGCGGGCGGCGCGGCGGCACCGCCACGAGCGCGTCTCGGAAGGCGGCCGTCGCGGAGTCGAGCAGGGGCGTGTGCGACGGCGTGTGAACGGGCAGGACCACGGCGCGCTGCGCGCCCGCGCCGGTCGCCTCCCGGCACAGCACCTCCAGCGCCGCGCGCGGACCGCCGACGACGCCGCTGTCGGCCGCGTTGCGGATGGCGAGGTGACAGCCGTGGCGCGCCGCGAGATCCGCGAGCGCGTCGAGGCTCAGGCCGCGGATCCCCGCCAAGCCGAACCCCGCGCCAGACGCGGCGTCCATGGCCTCCGCCCGTCTTGCCGCCAGGGCCAGCACGTCGGCGAGGTCGAGGCGCCCAGCGACGCCCCAGGCCGCGAGATCGCCGATGCTGTAGCCGGCGACGATCGACCGGTCCGGCGCCGCCTCCGCCAGCGCCCGCCATGCGGCCAGGGCGGCGACGCAGCACAGGATCTGGCCGGTCCGATTCGCGTGCAGGTTGCCGCCGCCGGCCTGGGCCAAATCGCGCGGGTCGGCGCCGCCGAGGAGCGGTCTGGCGGCCGCGAACACGTCCTGGGCCGCCGGATGATCGGCCGTCAGGTCGAACATCGCCGGGTGCTGACCGCCCTGGCCGGAAAGGAGGATCGCGAGTGTCATGCCGCGCCCGGGCGGCGCAGTCCCGCGACCGGCCGCAGAAGCAATCGGTCCAGGCTCTTGGCGAGCACCGAGCCGTCCTCCGGCGCGTCGCGCAGCTCGCTCCAGTGCAGGTCGGCGCCGTCCGGCAACTGGATCTCGCCGTCGATGCCCATCGGCGCCGTCTCCGCCACGGCGGCGATGCCGTCGAGAAGGTCGACCGGCACCGGTGGTGGGCACGGCCAGAGCAGGTCGAGGTCGGAGCTGGCGCTCAGGTAGGTCAGGCCGGTGACCGCCTGCCAGAGCAGGCTGCCGAAGGGGCGCGGCACGAGGCCGTGCCGCCGGCCGAGCGCCGTCAGGGCGTCGAGGCTCGGGCCCCAGGCCGCCGACGCGCAAGTGGCGGCCTGGGCGAGGGTCACCACCGGTGCGGGCGCCAGCGCCGATGCCGGCAGCGCTAGCCCGATCCGCCGCTTGCCGTCCGCGGGCGGCAGCGGCAGGCCGAGCGGCACCGCGTCGCCGGTCTCTCCGGGGACGCGGCGGCGGACGATCAGCGGCCGGCCCGTAGCGGCCCAGCCGTCGAGATGTGGGACGGCGCCGAGGTCGGGCCGGTCCGCGCGCCACGCCGCCCAGGCCGCCGGATCGACCCGGACGAGGTCGTGGCGTCGGAACGGCTCAGCCAAGACGGGCTTGGTCGGCCACGGCCGCCGCGACGGTGCGGGCAACCGGGCGACCGCCCCGCTCGGCACCCAGCCGGTCGCGGATATCCTCCGCCGGCAGGGTATCGATCACCGCGCGGATCTGGCCCTCCAGGGACAGGTCCGGGTTCAGAACCACGTGGACGGCGCCGGTCGCCACCATGTTGTCGAGGCCGGGCGCGAAGACGGGCGTCGACTTCGCCATGTCCTTCAGCGTGTCGAGCGGCAGCTTGGTCACCCGCGCGACGGACGGCAGGTCCATCACGCTCGGGTTCGCCCCGGGTAGGGCCGCGAGGACCCGCGTCGCGAGCGCCGTGGCGATGAACGCGCCGGCGGCCGAGTGGCCGTAGATCAGCCCGATCGTGGGATGGCCCGACCGGTCGGCCAGGAGCAGCGCCTTGGCGAGATGGGCGAGGCACTCGTTGAGACCCAGCAGTTCGTCGTGGCGGCTCATGCGCTGGCTGTCGGAATCCACCGCCACCAGGATCGGCGCGCGGTCGCCGGCCCGGACGGCGTCGAGCACGGCGCGCGACAGGACCAGCGCCCCGTCGACGCCCAGGGGCGTGTCGCCGTCGACGCCCACGACGTGCATCCGGCCGTTCGCGAAGGGGCCGGTGCCGGTCACGAGGCCGTCGCGCACCGCCACCGCGTGTCCTCGCGGGAACAGGGAGGCGAGGATCTCAGCGAGCGTCATGGTCGGCCTCCGGGCTCCGGGCCACGGTCTCGTCGAAGGCGGGCGTGTCCATCGCCGGCACCGCGTCGGGATCGTTCACGCCGAGGCGCGCCCAGACCTCGATGGCGTCGCGGCAATCACCGAATCGCTCGATCCGGGCCTCCAGGCGCGCCTGCTCGGCGTCCAGGGTCGCCAGATCGAAGGCCGGCGCTCGGCCGACGAGGTCGCGGGCGGCCGCGCGGAAGGCCGCGACCGTGTCGGCGCAGAAGGCGTCGGCGCCCCCGATCAGGCGACGGTGCTTGCCACCCATGGTCCGCCAGACCAGAGCGCGGTCGCGGGAATCGAACTCCTCGGCGCCCTTGTTGGTCTCGATCACCTCGGGGCCGGAGACCGAGATGCGCCCGCTCTCCGACACGGCGAGCCGCGAGCAGGTGCCGGCGATGAGGCCGCCGCCGCCGTAGCAGCCGGCCCGCCCGCCGATCAGCCCGACGACCGGGATGCCGGCCGCGCGGACGTCGACGATGGCCCGCATGGTCTCGGCGATGGCCGTCTCGCCGGCATTGGCCTCCTGAAGGCGGACGCCGCCGGTGTCGAACAAGATAAGGACCGCCTTCAGCTTCAGCTCCAGGGCCGCGCGGAGCAGGCCGACCAGCTTGCCGCCGTGCACCTCGCCGAAGGCGCCGCCCATGAAGCGGCCCTCCTGGGCGGCGACCAGGACCGGGTCGCCGTCGAGGCGCGCGCTCCCGACCACGATACCGTCGTCGAAGGCGCGGGGCAGGTCGAAAAGCGGCAGGTGCGGGCTCATCCGCCGCTCGGTCGGCGGCAGGAACTCGCGGAAGCTTCCCGGATCGGTGAGCGCCAGCACGCGCTGGCGGGCGGTGGCCTCGTACCAGCTCAGGGCGTCCGGATCGAAGCGCGCGGCGCGGTCGGCAGCCATGGTCAGGCCTCCATCAGCCGCGCGCCCTGGAGCAGGCGCAGCGACACGGTGTCGGGGCGGGCGCCGCCGTCGTTGATGCTGATGCGGAGGCCGCCCGGCTGCGCCCGGGCAATGAAATCGGCCACCACCGCCTCCCAGACGTCGCCGTAGCCGGCGATCGGGGTCTCGATGGCCACCTCGCACGCATCCGGCGGCAGCACCCGCTCCAGCAGGATCTCCAGGTTGCCGGAGGCGACGACGCCGGTGATCGCGCTCGGCGCCGAGCCGGCCAGCGGCTTCTTGGTGGTGTGGCGGAAGGTCAGGGATTCCATCGCCGGCTCCTCGGGTGCGGATACGTCATCGTGCGACGCTACCAGTTCCGGAAGCGGGCGGGCGGCTCGTAGAGCCCGCCGGACCAGTGCACGAGATCCTTGATCGACTTCGCGGCGAGCAGGGCGCGGTCGGCGTCGAGCGGCTCGATGCCCAGATCCTCCGGGCGTCGGATGACGCCCCGGACGCGCAGCTCCTCGACCTTCGCCCGGTCTCGACCGCGACCGACCTCGGTGTAGCCGGCCACGCCCCGGATCGCCTGCTCGCGCTCGTCGGCGTCGCGGCAGAGCAGGAGGTTGGCGATGCCTTCCTCGGTGACGATGTGAGTGACGTCGTCCGCGTAGATCATGACCGGCGCCAGCTCGAGGCCGATCTTTTTGGCCAGTTCGAGGGCGTCGAGCTTCTCCACGAAGGTCGGCACCAGCTTGTCGCCGAAGGTCTCGACGAGCTGCACGACGAGCTTGCGCCCGCGCATCAGTGCCGGATCGCCGACGATCTGGCCCTCGCGGCCGGCCTTCATCCAGGCGTCGGAGGGGTGGCGTCGTCCGTGCGGGTCCGACCCCATGTTGGGCGCCCCGCCGAAGCCCGCCACCCGCGACTGGGTGATGGTCGAGGAATGGCCCATCAGGTCGATCTGCAGGGTCGCGCCGATGAACATGTCGCAGGCGTAGAGGCCGGCGGTCTGGCAGAAGGCCCGGTTCGAGCGCAGGCTCCCGTCGGCGCCGGTGAAGAAGACGTCCGGCCGCTCGCGGATGTAGCGGTCCATCCCGACCTCGGAGCCGAAGCAGTGGACCTGCTTGACCCATCCGGACTCGATCGCCGGGATCAGGGTCGGGTGCGGATTCAGCGCCCAGTGCGTGGCGATCTTGCCCTTGAGGCCGAGCTTCTCGCCGTAGGTCGGCAGCAGCAGCTCGATCGCTGCCGTGCCGAACCCGATGCCGTGGTTGAGCCGCTTGATGCCGTACTCGGCGTAGATGCCCTTGATCGCCATCATGGCGATCAGGATCTGCGTCTCGGTCATCGCCGCCGGGTCGCGGGTGAAAAGCGGCTCCACGTAGAAGGGCCTGTCGGCCTCGACCACGAAGTCGATCCGGTCGCCCGGGATGTCGACTCGCGGGACCGCGTCGACGATCTCGTTGACCTGCGCGACCACGACGCCGTTCTTGAAGGCGGTCGCCTCCACGACGGTCGGCGTGTCCTCGGTATTCGGCCCCGTATACAGGTTGCCGTTCTGGTCGGCCGAGACGCCGGCGATCAGCGCCACGTTGGGTGTCAGGTCGACGAAGTAGCGGGCGAACAGCTCCAGGTAGGTGTGCACCGCCCCGAGCTCGATCTGGCCGCCGTAGAGCATCTTGGCGATGCGGGCGCCCTGCGGGCCCGAATACGAGTAGTCGAGCCGCTTCGCGATCCCGGTCTCGAACACGTCGAGGTGCTCGGGCAGCACGATCCCCGACTGGACCATGTGCAGGTCGTGGATCTTCCCGGGATCGCAGGCGCTGAGGCCGCGGGCGAGGCAGTCGGCCTGCTTCTGGTTGTCGCCCTCGAGGCAGACGCGGTCGCCGGGCCGCAGGATGGCCTCCAAAAGGTCGACCACGGCTCCGGCCGGCACGACCTTGCCGTCCGCATGGGCGCGCCCCGCCGCGATCCGCGCGTCCCGCGCCTGCCTCTCACCGCGCCACTCGCCCATCCGCGTGCTCCCACCGGTGTACCGAACGTCATATAGCGAGCGCTCTGGTATTCTCAAACCCTTCTCTATCACAGTTTCGTATACGGGATTGCGCGCCTGTCAATATTTTGCATACTTTCTCCAACGGCCCCCGAGGCCGATCCGGGAGGGCAACGCGCCATGTCGCACGCGTCTATACGGCCGTCGGATGCGGCCGGAAGAGCCGCTTCCTCGAAGGGGCAACGCCGATGATCGTCCTCGGTGTCGCCCTGCTCGCCGCCTGCACTCTGGTCGGCGTGTATCTCGGCGATCTCCTCGGCCTCGCTCTCGGCGTGAAGGCCAATGTCGGCGGCGTCGGCATCGCCATGATTTTGCTCATCGCCGCGCGCCTGTGGCTGTCCCGCCGGGGCCGCCTGACGAAGGGCGTCCAGTTCGGCGTCGAGTTCTGGGCGGGGATGTACATCCCGATCGTGGTCGCCATGGCGGCCCAGCAGAACGTCGTCGCCGCCGTGAGCGGCGGCCCGATCGTGCTGATCGCCGCGACCGGCTCCCTGGTCCTGTGCTTCGGCGCGGTCGCCCTGCTGAGCCGGATCGGCCGGCGCGATCCCGGCAGCGGCCCCGTCGAGCACGGCGGATCCGTGATCGGCGGCGACGCCGAACCCGTCGCCAGGAAGGGGTGATCGCCATGGGACACGACATCTGGCACGGCATCGAGCACGTCTTCGTCGAGCAGAGCCTCGTGGCCGCCTTCGCGGTGGTCGGCGCGCTGATCCTGGTCTCGAACTTCGCCGCCAAGCACCTGACCAACGGCCGGGTCCACGGCTCCGCGATCGCGATCGTGCTCGGTCTGGTGCTCGCCTATGTCGGCGGGCTCTACACGGGCGGGAAGAAGGGCCTCGCCGACATCCCGGCGCTCGCCGGGATCGGCCTCATGGGCGGGGCGATGCTGCGCGACTTCGCCATCGTCGCCACCGCCTTCGAGGTCGACGTGATCGAGGCGCGGCGCGCGGGCTTACTGGGTGTCCTGGCGCTGGCGCTGGGCACGATCCTGCCGTTCATCGTCGGCACCCTGACCGCCGTGGCTTTCGGCTATCACGACGCGGTCTCGATCACGACGATCGGCGCCGGGGCGATCACCTACATCGTCGGGCCCGTCACCGGCGCGGCGATCGGCGCGGATTCCACCGTGATGGCGCTGTCCATCGCCACCGGAGTGACCAAGGCGGTGATGGTGATGGTCGGAACGCCCCTGGTCGCCCGGCTGATCGGCCTCGACAACCCGCGCTCGGCCATGGCGTATGGCGGCCTGATGGGTACGGTCAGCGGGGTCGCCGGGGGCCTCGCTGCGACAGATCCGAAGCTCGTCCCCTACGGCGCACTGACGGCGACGTTCCACACCGGCATCGGCTGCCTCGTCGGACCCTCGATCCTGTTCCTGACGGTGCGGGCCCTGGTCGGCTGACGCGTCGGCTCACCGGCTTCCCGGCCGAACAGCGGATCCGCACGCGCGGATTAGGGTATGGTCCCGCATCGTCTTCCCGAGGACGGGCAGGCGCCGCTCAGGGGACGATCGAGGAACGGCGCATGCACGGAGAATTCCAGAAGATCGACAGCGGGCTGCTCTCGGACCGGATCCGCGACGCGCTCACCGACGCCATCGCGTCGGGAACGATCGCGGCCGGCACAGCCCTCGACGAGCAGAACCTCGCCGATCGCTACGGCGCATCGCGCACGCCCGTCCGTGAGGCGCTGCGCCAGCTCGCGGCCTCGGGCCTCGTGGAGATCCGGCCCCGGCGGGGCGTGGTGGTGGCGCGCCTGACGCCGCAGCGGATCGCCGACATGTTCGAGACGACCGCCGAGATCGAGGCGATGTGCGCCCGGCTAGCCACCTACCGGATGACGCCCCTCGAGCGCGGGGAGCTGATGGAGCTCCACGAGGAATCCGCCAAGGCGGTCGAGGCGGGTGACGTCGACGCCTACGACCGATTCAACCGCGCCTTCCACGAGGCACTCTACACGGCGACGCACAACGGCTTCATGGCCGAGCAGGCCCTGGCGATCCGCGAGCGGCTGGCCGCGTTCCGGCGCACGCAGCTCCGCCACGCCGACCGGATCCGCCGATCGCGGGAGGAGCACGGCGAGATCCTGTCGGCCATCGCAGAGGGGGACGGCGAGACGGCCGCCCGTCGCATGCGCGCCCACATGCTCAGGGCCGCGGCGGCGCTGGGGCGCTACATCGCCGAGACGGAGTGACGGGCCGGCGCGGGTTCAGAGCCGCGCGACGGCGTCGCGCACCGTGGACCGGTAGGGCGTCGTCGGCCTGCCGATCAGCGCGCTCAGCTGACGCGTGTCGTCGTTGAGGGCGCCGCGGGCCGCGGCCGCGTCCGAGTCGGCGAGCAGCGCCGCGAAGTCCGCCGGCATCCCGGCGCCGACCAGCGCCGCCTCGTACTCGGCCTGCGGCAGATCGCGGTACGCGACCGGCTTGCCGGCGGCCGCAGGGATCGCCGCGGCGAACTCGGTCAGCGTGTAGGCCTCGTCGCCCGCCAGCTCGTAGACGCGGCCGCCCTGCCCGTCGCCGGTGAGAACCGAGGCCGCCGCCGCGGCGTAGTCGGCCCGCGCGGCCGAGGCGATGCGCCCGTCGCCCGCGCAGCCGAGGACGGCGCCGTGGGCGAGCGCCGGCGCGATCCCCGCGGCGTAGTTCTCCGTGTACCAGCCGTTGCGCAGCAGGACGAACGGCACGCCGGAGGCTTCGAGCAGCCGCTCGGTCCCGCGATGCTCCTCGGCCAGGGCGAGTGCCGACGTGTCGGCGTGCAGGACGCTCGTGTAGGCGATCAGGCCGACACCGACCCGCTTGGCGCTGTCGATGACGTTGCGATGCTGCGCCACGCGCCGGCCGATCTCGCTCGACGAGATCAGCAGGAGACGCTGGATGCCCTCGAGCGCCGCGTCCAGGCTCGTCGGGTCCGCGTAGTCGGCCCGTCGGACCGCGACGCCGAGACTTCGCAGGCTCCGTGCAGCCTCGCCCTCGGTGTCGCGCGCGCCGGCTACCACCGCGCTGGCCGGTACGCGCTGCAGGAGCGCCGCGACGACTTGGCGGCCGAGTTGGCCCGTGGCGCCGGTCACGAAGTAGGTCGGCTGACTGGTCGGGCTCATGCTCGCTCCTCATGGTTCAATATCGGAGCAAGGTCACTAGATGAGACCGCCAGCGCGGTGAAGGAGGCAGGATTTTGGGACCAGGTGACTCGGAGGAAACCGCGGTGCCGCTCGCCCGCGCCGAGCTGGCGGCCAAGTACGCGGCCTGGCAGGCCGGAACCCTCGATCCGGCGGCGTGCCCGGTGCGGGACGTGCTGGATCGGGTCGGCGACAAGTGGTCGATGCTGCTCCTGATCGCCCTGGCCGACGGGCCGCACCGGTTCAGCGCCCTCCTCCGGACGCTGCCCGACATCTCGAAGCGGATGCTGACGCAGACGCTCCGGGACCTGGAGCGGGACGGTTTCGTGGCGCGGACGGTATTCCCGACGAAGCCGCCCAGCGTCGAGTACCGGCTCACGGATCTCGGGGCCGCCTTGCTCGAGCCGCTGGCGCGCCTCGTCCAATGGGCGGAGGAGCGTCACCGCGCGATCCGGGCGGCGCGGACCCGGTTCGACGCAGCGCCCCTCTAGGAGCGTCGCGCGCGGCCTGCCTCGGCTTCTTCAGGACGTCGGGCCTCGCGCTGTCCGCCCGCGCGAAGAGGGTCAAGCCCGCGGCGCCGATCCGCCGAGGGCGTCGGCGAGCCGCCCGATATGCTCGGCCGCCCGACCGATCCCGAACGCCGCGCGCTCGGCATCCTCTGTCCGCCCCCGCTCCGCGGTCTCGGCGGCGGCGCGCAGCTCCGCCACGTTGCTCTCCAGCGACGCGATCCGCGACCGCAGTTCTGCGAGTTCGTCGGCGATGGTCAGCGCCGCCATGACCTGCAGGCGCATGTCGCCGATCTCGCCGAAGCTCTTGCGCATCTCGCCGATGCGCCCGTCGAGGAGGGCGGCGAGACCGGTGAGATGCGCCTCCTCACCCTCGCCGCAGGCCATGCGGTAGCTGCGGCCGTCGATGGTCACGTTGATCTGCGGCAAGGATCGCTCCGGTGGTCGCTCCGACAGGCTTGAGCGGTGGTGTCAGGCGCGTCCGAGCACATCCTGAACGGTCTCGATGGCCCGGTCGAGCCGGTGGCCGACCTCCCCGGTCGTCGCCGAGACCGTGGCGAGGCGGGCGCTCGCCGCGTCCAGGGCGGCCGCGAGCCGGGCCCGGTCCTCGTCCATCAGGGCGAGTTCCGCGTCCCGGTCGTCGGGCTGCGCGTCTGTCTCGAGGCGATGCTGGACGACGGCGTCGAGGCGGTTGATCGCCGCTTCGAGCCGGTTGAGGGCGTCGTCGATGGAACGGGTCTCGGTCTCGTCGGCCATGGTTCTTCGTGTATCCCGACGCGAAGCTTTCCGTCGAATGCAGGCGAAATTCCAGCGCGAAAACGCGTTCGATCCCCGATCCGGTCGCTGATCGAATGGATCGTCGCGATCCCTGTTTATTGGTCGGTGGATCGAAGGTCTTTGTCACAGCCACGCGTTTGACAGGTCGAGGCGCCATGCTAGACAGCCGCGCGATCCCGAGAGGGACCGCGCGAGACATGCCGGAGGGCCGGTCCGCGACAGTTCCGAGGCCTCAGCCAGCACCGTCCGAATTGACGGTCACGGGCGTGGAAGCCCGGCCTCTCCCGGTCCGGTTCATCGCAGGTTCAAACCCGCCCGCCCAGATCCCGCCCGGCCCGGCCCGGACGGTACGGCGGGCCGCCGAGACCGCTCCGCGGACCGCCCCCCTGAGGTCCGGCGCGCGGCGAGCCGCATCAGGAAGGAGTCACGCCGTGACGAAGGTTGCCATCAACGGGTTCGGGCGCATCGGCCGCAACGTCCTGCGCGCGATCGCGGAAGCCGGCCGCAGCGACATCGAGGTCGTGGCGATCAACGATCTCGGCCCGGTGGAGACCAACGCCCACCTGCTCCGCTACGATTCCGTGCACGGCCGCTTTCCCGGCGAGGTCGCGGTCGACGGCGAGTTCCTCGTGGTCAACGGCAAGCGCATCAAGGTGACGGCCGTGCGCAACCCGGCCGAGCTGCCGCACCGCGACCTCGGCGTCGACATCGCCCTGGAATGCACCGGCATCTTCACCTCGAAGGACAAGGCGAAGGCCCATCTCGACGCCGGCGCCAAGCGCGTTCTCGTCTCGGCCCCGGCCGACGGCGCCGACCTGACGGTGGTCTACGGCGTCAATCACGACAAGCTCACGGGCGAGCACCACGTGGTGTCGAACGCTTCCTGCACCACGAACTGCCTCGCCCCGGTGGCGAAGGTGCTGGACGAGGCCGTCGGCATCGAGCGCGGCTTCATGACCACGATCCACTCCTACACCAACGACCAGCCCTCGCTGGACCAGATGCACAAGGATCTCTACCGGGCCCGCGCCGCGGCGCTCTCGATGATCCCGACCTCGACCGGCGCCGCCAAGGCCGTCGGCCTCGTGCTCCCGGAGCTCAAGGGCAAGCTCGACGGCACCGCGATCCGCGTGCCGACCCCGAACGTCTCGGCGGTCGACCTCGTGTTCACGGCCAAGCGCGCCACCACGGTTCAGGAGATCAACGACGCCATCAAGGCGGCCGCCTCCGGCCCGCTCAAGGGCGTCCTCGGCGTCACCGACCGGCCGAACGTCTCGATCGACTTCAACCACGATCCGCACTCGTCGACCTTCCACCTCGACCAGACCAAGGTCATGGACGGCGTGCTGGTGCGCATCCTGACCTGGTACGACAACGAGTGGGGCTTCTCGAACCGCATGGCCGACACGGCCGTGGCGATGGCCAAGCTCATCTGAGCCGGACTTCAGCGGTCGCCGCCTCCCTTGAGGCCGGCGGCCGCACCTCTCTTCGGACGGCCTTTCTTCGAACCAGGGACTCTCCAGGGATGACCGACGCTTCGCAGGGCACGTCGAGCGGGCCGGCTGCCGTGCCGCCCGCCCCCAGGCCGGCTCCGCCGCCGCCCACCACCCAGACCGCACCACCTCCCGTGGCGACCGCCGCGCCCGCCGCCTCCGCGCTCCCGTCCCACGCGCTCCCGGCCAACCAGCTCTTCGATCAGCTCGCGCGCATCGAGGACAAGTGCTCGCGCATCGAGGACAAGTACGCCCGCTCCGAGGCGCTGCTGTCCCGCGTCGAGGACAAGGTCGAGAACGCGGCGAACCGGATGAACGAGTCCGCCCGCCAGTCCGACCTCGCCGCGCTCCGCACGGAGATGCGCGGCCTCGCCGAGCGCACCCGGCGCCTGCCCGGGACCGGCGCCCTCGTCCTCACCGCCGTGATCACCGCCATCCTGACCGTGGTCCTGATGGTCGCCGTCCAGCGGCTCAACCTCGACCGCCTACTGCCGCAGCGGGCCACCATCGGCACCACCGCGCAGTAACCGCCCCGCCCCGAACAGGACCGCACCAGACCGTATGAGCGCCTTCCGCACCCTCGACGATGCCGGCTCCCTCAAGGGCAAGCGGGTCCTCATGCGCGTCGACCTGAACGTGCCCATGGAGAACGGGCGGGTGACCGACGCGACCCGCATCGAGCGTGTCGCGCCGACGATCCGCGAGGTCGCCGAGCAGGGTGCCAAAGTGATCCTGCTCGCCCATTTCGGCCGCCCGAAGGGCAAGCGCGAGCCGAAGGATTCGCTGGAGCCGGTGGTCCCCGCCCTCGGCGCGGCCCTCGGGCGCAGCGTCGCGTTCGCGGCGGACTGCGTCGGCGACGCGGCCGCGCAGGCGGTGGCGGCCCTAAAGGACGGCGATGTCCTCCTGCTCGAGAACACCCGCTACCACGCGGGCGAGGAGAAGAACGACGCGGCCTTCGCGGACGCCCTGGCGGCGAACGGCGACGTCTACGTCAACGAGGCCTTCTCGGCGGCTCACCGCGCGCACGCCTCCACCGAGGGTCTGGCGCACCGGCTGCCGGCCTACGCGGGCCGCGAGATGCAGGCCGAACTCGACGCGCTGACCAAGGGCCTGGAATCGCCCCAGCGCCCGGTGATCGCGCTGGTCGGCGGCGCCAAGGTCTCCTCAAAGATCGACCTCCTCGAGAACCTCGTCGCCAAGGTCGACATGCTGGTGATCGGCGGCGGCATGGCCAACACCTTCCTGCACGCGCAGGGCAAGGCGGTGGGCAAGTCCCTCTGCGAGAAGGATCTCGCAGAGACCGCCACGCGCATCCTGGCAGCGGCCGAGAAGGCCGGCTGCCGGATCATCCTGCCGGTCGATGCCGTCGCCGCGACCGAATTCAAGGCGCAGGCCCCGCACGAGACTGTGCCGGTCGATGCCGTGCCGGACGCGAGCATGATCCTCGACGCCGGTCCGCGCTCGGTCGCCGAGATCAACGCCGCCATCGACGGGGCAAAGACCCTGGTGTGGAACGGCCCGCTGGGCGCCTTCGAGCTCGCCCCGTTCGACGCCGCGACCGTAGCCGCCGCCAAGCACGCGGCGTCCCAGACCAAGGCCGGCCAGCTCGTCTCGGTGGCGGGCGGCGGAGACACGGTGGCCGCACTCAACCACGCCGGCGTGGCGCAGGACTTCACCTACGTCTCGACCGCCGGCGGCGCGTTCCTCGAGTGGCTGGAAGGCAAGGCCCTCCCGGGCGTCGAGGCGCTGCGGGCGAAGGGCTGAGACGGCCGCCTTGCTCTCCTCCCCCTTCGACCGAGCCCTATCTACGGTACCGGCCTCCATCGGCTGGGGGGCCGAGTCGATCGGTGACGACGTGGCGAACGCGACCTTCGAGATCCTGAAGGGCATCCGGGCGCGCGTGGCGATGCCGGCTATGGCGGGCGGCTTCGACGCGCGTGTCAGCGCGATCGCGGAGGCCGTCGTTGCCCTGGAGAACCGGTCCGGGTGCCGATCATCCGCCGAAAGAATGCCCTGCGCCGCGTCGGAGATTGACCGAAAGCAAGGCACTCGGCAGAGCGACACGATACAGCTCAGCTGAGGGCCTGACGGCAACTCCGGCGATCGGGCGGACGACGAAACGGGAAACGGGAAGACACGCACGATGGCACGCATCACCCTCCGGCAGCTCCTCGATCACGCCGCTGAGTACGAGTACGGCGTGCCCGCCTTCAACCTGAACAACATGGAGCAGGGGCTCGCCATCATGGCGGCCGCCGACGCCACCGACTCGCCGGTGATCCTCCAGGCGAGCCGCGGCGCCCGCGCGTACGCCAACGACGTCGTGCTCGCGAAGCTGATCGACGGCCTCGTCGAGATCTACCCGCACATCCCGGTCTGCATGCATCTCGACCACGGCAACAACGAAGCCACCTGCGCCACCGCCATCCAGTACGGCTTCACCTCGGTGATGATGGACGGCTCGCTGAAGGCCGACGGCAAGACCCCGGCCGATTACAACTACAACGTCGAGATCACCCGCAACGTCACCAAGATGGCCCATTGGGCCGGCGTCTCGGTCGAGGGCGAGCTGGGCGTGCTCGGCTCGCTGGAGAGCGGCCAGGGCGAGGCCGAGGACGGCCACGGCGCCGAGGGCACCCTCAGCCACGACCAGCTCCTGACCGACCCGGACGAGGCGGTGAAGTTCGTCGAGGCGACCAAGGTGGACGCGCTGGCGGTCGCCATGGGCACGAGCCACGGCGCCTACAAGTTCACCCGCAAGCCCGACGGCGAGGTGCTGGCGATGAACGTGATCGAGGAGATCCACCGCCGCCTGCCGACGACCCACCTCGTCATGCACGGCTCCTCCTCGGTGCCGCAGGACCTACAGGACATCATCAACCAGTACGGCGGCCAGATGAAGCCGACCTGGGGCGTCCCGGTCGAGGAGATCCAGCGCGGCATCAAGCACGGTGTGCGCAAGATTAACATCGACACCGACAACCGCATGGCGATGACCGGCCAGATCCGGAAGGTGCTCACCGAGAACCCCTCCGAGTTCGATCCGCGCAAGTACCTGAAGCCCGCCATGGACGCGATGACGAAGCTCTGCAAGCAGCGCTTCGAGGAGTTTAACACCGCCGGGAAAGGCTCGAAGCTCCGCCCGATCTCCGTCGCCGAGATGGCCAAGCGCTACGCCAGCGGCGCCCTCGACCCGAAAATCGGCCCGCAGTAGGCGCGGGTTCTCGGCTTCCATGAGCAACAGCGCCCGTCTCGCCCTGCTCGGACCGCACGGTCTCGACGCGGAGGGCATCGCGGATTTCGTGACGGCCCTGAAGGCCGCCTGCGAAGCCGGCGACGTCGCCGCCGTGATCCTGCGGCTCGCCGCCACCGACGAGCGCGGGCTGACGGCGCGCGTCAAGTCGGTTGCCCCGATCGTGCAGGAGCGCGGCGCGGCGCTGGTCGTCGCCTGCCCGGGCTTCGCTGGCGACCTCGCCACGGTGGCGATCCGCGGCGGGGCCGACGGCATCCACGTCGACAAGCCGCGCGACCTGAAGGACCTGCGCGGCCGGCTCCGGGACGGCCGCATCCTCGGCGCGGGCGGCTTGGAGACCAAGCACGGCGCGATGGAGGCCGGCGAGGCCGGCATCGACTACCTGATGTTCGGCGGCCTGTACCCGGACGGCGTCGCCACTGATGCGGAGACGGTCCGGGCCCGCGCCGCGTGGTGGGCCGAGATCTTCGAGACGCCCTGCATCGCGGTGGCCGCCGCCGCCGACGAGATCGCGCCGCTCGCCGCGACGGGCGCGGAATTCGTCGGCCTGGAGAGCGGCCTCTGGCTGCAGGATTCGGGCGCGGTCGAGCGGGCCCAGCGCGCCGTCCGGGAGATCGAGGCGTGAGGGGCCGCGACCTTCGCTTGGCGGCTGCTCTCGCCGGGGCCGCGCTGCTGGCGGCGCCGGCCTGGGCGGCCTCGGGGCCGGCCGATCCGGCCCGGACCGCGGCGCCCGGCTCGCTCGGACCCGCGGCGCAGACCGGCAAGGCGTCGATGCCTGAGCTGCCGAGCCCCTACACGCCGAACTACGCGCGGGGCGCCGTGCCGCCGCCGGGCAGCCAGCCGCCGGATTTCGCCTACGGCGCCTACCAGAAGGGCCAGTACGTCACCGCCTTCCGCGAGGCGACGAAGCGCATCGAGGCGAATCCCAAGGACGCCGCCGCCATGACGCTGCTCGGGGAGCTGTACAATCAGGGCCTCGGCGTGAAGCAGGATCCGGTGAAGGCGGCCGACTGGTATCGCCTGGCCGCGGCGCAGAACGACGCCTCCGCCATGGCGTCCCTCGGGTTGATGGCCCTCGACGGCCGCGGCATGCCGAAGGACCCGAAGGGCGGGCGGCGCTGGCTCGAGCAGGCGACGGCCCAAGGTTCGCCGACCGCGGCCTACAATCTCGGCCTGATCCTGATCGGCACCGGCGCGACCGCCGACGAGGCGGCAGCGGCGGCGCAGTTCCGCAAGGCGGCCGACGCCGAGATCGGCCCGGCCCAGCACGACCTCGGCGTGCTCTACCTGCAGGGCCGCGGCGTGCCCAAGGACCCGTCGAAGGCCGCGGAGCTGTTCCGGCGCGGCGCCGACAACGGCGATCTCGCCAGCGAGGTCGAGTACGCGATCCTGCTGTTCAACGGCACCGGCGTCACCAAGGACGAGCGGGCGGCCGCGCGGTACTTCCTGCACGCGGCCTCGCGCGGCAACGCCATCGCGCAGAACCGCGTCGCGCGGCTCTACGCCGTGGGTCGCGGCGTCGCCAAGAATCCCGTGGAGGCGGCCGCCTGGAACCTCGCGGCGGCCGGACAGGGCCTGTCCGACGCGTGGCTGGATCAGACCCTCTCCGGTCTCTCGGCCGACGAGCGCACCCGGGCGGAGCGTCTCGCCAACGAGCGGATCGAGCAGCGCTGAGCCGCTAGACCTCGGCCTTCGACCAGTCGACGCCGGCCTCGAGGTGCGGCAGCAGGACGACGCTCTCCTGCTCGTTCGGGTCCGTCCGAGCGATCACCGCGGTGACGGGCTCTGTCTGGCTGCGGTTGTAGGGCAGGTGCGGCACGTCGGCGGCGATGTAGACGAACTCGCCGGCGCCCGCGATCGCGTGGTTCTCCAGCCGCTCGCCCCAGAAGCAGCCGGACACGCCCGACAGCACGTAGATCGCCGTCTCGTGGGATTCGTGCTTGTGAGCGTGGGCCCGCTCCCCGGGCGGGATCTCCAAGAGCTGCATGTGCAGCGCCTTCGAATCCACGGACTCGGCCGAGACGGCCGGTCGGTAGATGTGCCCCTGCTTGCCGCGGAACGGCGCACTCTCGCGCACCACCCGGAACCCCTGCTTCTCCGTGCCGGACGCGGAACTCATGGACCTTCCTCCACTCTGAAGGCGGGATCGACGGGGATCTGCATGCCGTTGACCAGCGCGTTCGTCTGGTTGGCCATCCCGACGACCGCCAGGAACTCGCCGTGCTGGGCCTCCGTCAAGCCCTTGGCCCGCGCCGCCGCGGTGTGGGAATGGATGCAATAGGGGCAGCCATTCGCGATCGAGACCGCGATGTAGACCAGTTCCTTGGTCAGGGGATCGAGAGTACCCGGGCCCATGACGGCCTTGAGCGTCGACCAGGTCCGCTCCAGCAGTGCCGGATCGTTGGCCAGGCCCCGCCAGAAATTGTTGACGAAGTCGGATCCGCGGGTCGCCCGGATGTCAGCGAAGACCGCGCGGACGCGCGGGTCGGCCTCGGCCTCGGAATCGGACCAGAGTTTCACGGTCGCCATCGCAGTCCCTTCCTCGAAGCTCGCGCCGTCAGAGCCTGCACGCCTCCTCGAGCGCCCGGTTCTCCGCCTCGGAGAACAGGCGCGAGCGGATGTGGAAGCGCTTCTCCCGACCGTTCTCCAGCGAGAACATGCCACCGCGGCCCGGCACCACGTCGAGGATCAGGTGCGTGTGCTTCCAGACCTCGAACTGCGACCGGCTGATGTAGAAGTCCGCGCCGCCGACGGTGCCGAGATGGACGTCGCCGTCGCTCACCAGGAAATCGCCGACGGGATAGCACATGGGAGACGAGCCGTCGCAACAGCCACCCGACTGGTGGAACATGACCGGACCGTACTCGCCCCGCAGCTCGTCGATCAGCGCGAGGGCCGCCGGGGTTGCGGTGACCCGCAGCGGCGTCCCGTCGGCGCCGGCCTGCTCGGCGACATTGGCGTCCACACTCTGCTCCGAACTCATGCGATCCTCCCGGTCGATGCCTGAATATGCGTGCGCGCCGGCCGGTTTCCACTGCGGCGCCCTCCGGAGCGCGGAGTGCATGGTCACCGGGTCCGGGATCGAAAAAGCCCCGGCCTTGCGGCCGGGGCTGAAGTTGTCTCGGGGGTTGACCCGGGAAGAAACTCAGAAGAACCCGAGCTTCTTGGCCGAGTAGCTGACCAGCATGTTCTTGGTCTGCTGGTAGTGATCGAGCATCATCTTGTGGGTCTCGCGGCCGATGCCGGACTGCTTGTAGCCGCCGAAGGCCGCGTGGGCCGGGTAGGCGTGGTAGCAATTCGTCCAGACGCGGCCGGCCTGGATCGCCCGGCCGAAGCGGTAGGCGCGGGTCCCGTCGCGGGTCCAGACGCCGGCGCCGAGGCCGTAGAGCGTGTCGTTGGCGATGGAGAGCGCCTCGGCATCGTCCTTGAAGGTGGTGACCGACAGGACCGGCCCGAAGATCTCCTCCTGGAAAATGCGCATCTTGTTGTGGCCGCGGAACACGGTCGGCTTCACGTAGAAGCCCTCGGCGAACTCGCCGTCCTTGACGTTCCGCTCGCCGCCCGTGAGCAGCTGCGCGCCCTCCTGCCGGCCGATGTCGATGTAGGAGAGGATCTTCTCCATCTGCTCGCCGGAGGCCTGGGCGCCGATCATCGTGGCCGGATCCAGCGGCGAGCCCTGGGTGATCGCCTCGACGCGCTTCACCGCGCGCTCCATGAACCGGTCGTAGATCGACTCGTGCACGAGCGCGCGGCTCGGGCAGGTGCAGACCTCGCCCTGGTTGAGGGCGAACATCGTGAAGCCCTCGAGGGCCTTGTCGAGGAAGTCGTCGTCCTCGTTCGCCACGTCGGCGAAGAAGATGTTCGGCGACTTGCCGCCGAGTTCCAGCGTCACCGGGATCAGGTTCTGTGACGCGTACTGCATGATGAGGCGGCCGGTGGTCGTCTCACCCGTGAAGGCGATCTTGGCGATCCGCGGCGACGAGGCGAGCGGCTTGCCGGCCTCGAGGCCGAAGCCGTTGACGATGTTCAGCACGCCCGGGGGCAGCAGGTCGCCGACGATCTCGGCCAGCACCAGCACCGAGGCGGGGGTCTGCTCGGCGGGCTTCAGGACCACGCAGTTGCCGGCGGCGAGCGCCGGGGCGAGCTTCCACACCGCCATCAGGATCGGGAAGTTCCACGGGATGATCTGGCCGACGACGCCCAGCGGCTCGTGGAAGTGGTAGGCGACCGTGTCGTGGTCGATCTCGGAGATCGAGCCTTCCTGCGCCCGCACGCAGCCGGCGAAGTAGCGGAAATGGTCGATCGCCAGCGGGATGTCCGCGTGGGTCGTCTCGCGGATCGGCTTGCCGTTGTCCCAGGTCTCGGCCAGGGCGAGCAGATCGAGGTTCTCCTCCATCCGGTCGGCCATCTTGAGGAGGATGCGGGCGCGCTCGGCCGGCGCCGTCTGGCCCCAGGCCTCCCGGGCGGCGTGGGCGGCGTCGAGGGCCTTCTCGACGTCCTGGGCGTCGGAGCGGGCGACCTCGCACACCACCTTGCCGGTGATCGGCGAGGTGTTCTCGAAGTAGCGGCCGGCCGCGGGGGCGACCCACTGGCCGCCGATGAAGTTGTCGTAGCGGGCCGAGAAGGGCGACTTGACCTTCGAGTCGCCGAGGAATTCCGGCTTGTTCATCGCTGTGTTCCCTCCGTGGGCCCCGGCCTCGCGAACCGCGGCTCTTGGGCTTAAGCTGGCGCTCGGGCGACCGATCCTGGGGGCCGCATCCGCTTCCGCTCTGTTCGCAGCCAATGGCTTTTGGCCTGCCGAATCAAGGTGGACTTTTGGCCAGTGCGCGAGTGCGCCGATCCTACGCGCTTCCCGGCATCACCGCGAGCGGGCAAAAGAGCCTCGTCTCCGGCACCGTCCGGCCGGCCGCCGCGCGACGATCGGCCGGACCCGGCGACCGGCCGAATCGATGATGTGCCGAATCGGCGCGCCGTTCCTCATCCGAGCAGGGCCAGCGGAACGGACGCCGCCGCGAGCGGGAGCGCCGCCAGGGCCGCGTTCCGCAGCCACGTGGGCCGGTACGCGACGATCGCCACCACGGCGAGGGCGGAGCCCGTCAGCGATCCGACCCACTGCACCGGGCCGAAATTCCAGCCCCCCGCCGCGACGGCCGCCGCGAACGAGAGGCCGAGCCCGCACCAGCCCGCCATCCGCAGGCTGCCGACCCGCGCCTTCGGCACGCCGACGCGGTAGGCGGCCCGGTGGTGCCGGTCGAGGCTGAGGGCCAGGGCCGCGAAGCCCGAGAAGCTCAGGAGCAGGCTGAGGATCAGCGCGGCGGCTGTCATGCTTCGACCGTCCGGGACAGGGTTACCTTGGCCGGACGGGCCGCGGCCACGTCCCGCCGCGTGGCCAGCCGGGCCGCGAGGCCGAGCGCGAGGCCGACGGCGGCCATGGCGGCGTCGAAGGCGAGGAAGCGCTGCTGGCCGATGAGGATCACGTCCACCAGCGGGATCGCCAGGAAGGCGCAGGCCGGCACCGCCAGGGCGAGCGACCACGCGCGCCGTCGCGGGTACAGGGACGCCGCGAGGGCGGCCACGAGCCAGGCGGCGAAGAAGGCGCGCACCTCCCAGTCCGCCCGGGCCCCGAGCCCGTCGGGCAGCAGACGGTTCGCCAGGAAATACGCGGCGAGGCCCACCGGCAGACCCGCAATGGTGCCGAGGTTGAGGAACCGCACGAGACGCAGGCCGAAACCCTCGGGATCCGCGCTCTTCGGCGCCCGGGCCACGGTCCAGAGCACGAGGCCGCTGGCGACCGTGGCGGCACCCATCACGCCGCAGAGGAAGAACAGGAGGCGCAGGGGCGCGGCGGCGAAGTGCGCCTCGTGCAGCCCCACCATCACGGCCCCGGTCCGGGTCGCCGCGCCGGCCTCGCCGACCCGGGCGATCTCCGAACCAGTATCGGCCGCGTAGGCGATCTGCGGGTGCAGGTGCGCGAGCCCGTGCGGCTCCTCGAAATACGCTGTCACGGTGGCGCCGGCGTCGCCCGGCCGCGTGACCAGCACCACCTCGGGCACCTCGTCCCCGGCGGCCGTCGCGCGGGCGACGATCTCGCCGAGCGGCAGCGGCGTGCCGGGGTGCCCGACCGGGGCCGCGCCCGGGATCGCCAGGCCGGCCTCGGCGTAGTAGCGCAGCACGTCGTCGCCGTAGACGGCCTTCATGCCCCAGGGCATCAGCATCGCCGACAGGGTGACGAGGCCCGTGTAGACGATCATCAGGTGGAACGGCAGCGCCAGGACGCCGGCCACGTTGTGGGCGTCGAGCCAGCCGCGCTGCGCAGAGCGGTCGCGCCGGAAGGTGAAGAAGTCGGCGAAGATGCGCCGGTGCGTCACGATCCCGGAAATCAGCGCGATCAGCAGGACCATGGCGCAGGCCGAGACGATCCAGCGACCCCAGATCGGCGGCAGGCTCAGCTCGAAGTGGAATCGGTAGAGGAAGTCGCCGCCGCGCGTGTCGCGGATGCGCGCGGGCTCGCCCGTGGCGGGATCGAGGAGCGCGTGGTGGAACGGGCCACCCGGACGCGGCCACCAGTAGACCTCGACGGCCGGGGTCTCGGCATTCGGCAGCTTGACCGACCATCCGGCCGCGTCCGGCATGGTCCGGCGCAGGAACGCCCCGGCCCGCGTCGCCGCTGCGGCGGGATCCGGTGCGGTCGCGGACAGTTCGGGCCGCATCCAGTGCGAGATGTCGGTGCGGTAATAGCTGGCGGTGCCGGTGACGAAGATCGCGAACAGCACCCAGCCGACCACGAGGCCGGACCACGTGTGCAGCCACGCCATCGCCTGGCGGACACTCCGCGCCGGGCTCACGCGGCCGCCCCGTGCGCGAAGGCGCCGGCGAGCCACAGGGCACCGGTCAGCAGGAGCGCCGTCAGGCCCAGGACGACGGCCGCCCGGCCGAGCGTGCGGGCCGCGAACACCCAGATCGCCGCCGCCGCCATGATGGCGAAGCTCGCCAGCGTCCCGGCCGAGACCGCCTCGGCCCGCGGGAAGGGAAGAATCAGGGCCAGCAGCGCGCTCGACAGGGCGGCGACCCCGTAGCCGCCGAGGATCGCGAGCAGTACCCGGCCGGCGACCGCCGCGCGGTTTGCCAGCGTCGGCATGGCGCGGGCGCTCATGGCGCCATCCCTCGTTCCCGTGAGCCCATGGCGCGACGTACCAGCGGTCCGGGCCGCCGCGCAACGCCTATGTTCCGGAACGATTCCAGTGTGAAAAGAGGCGTTTAGGACGCCGGAAAGCGGCGCGCTCCGAGGTCGGATCCGACGCTCGCCGCCCCGCGCTACGGGCCGGCGGTTCCCGACGCGCCGTCGCGGCTCGGCCTGCGGATCGCCACCGCCGCATTCCGCGCGCTCGGCGGCAGATCGGCCCCGGGATCGGGTTTGCTGAACGCCGCGGCCGATCCGGACGCCGGGCCGACCGCGCGGCCGTCGCGCGCGTGTCCCCAGCCGTAGCCGGCGTTGATCCCCGCGTAGAAGCCCGTGAAGTCTTCCGCTCGCGCAGTTCCCGCGAGCAGCACCAGGGCCGTGGACAGCACAAGGCGGCGCATCGATCGTCCCCGAACGAGAAAGGCGGCGGCCCCGCTCGGAGCCGCCGCCTCATGATCTTCGCGGAACGCGGCGGCAAAGAGACCGCCGCGGGATCCTCAATCCTCGACGTTGATGCTCTGGGCCTCACGACCCTTCTGGCCCTCGACCACGCCGAGCGTGACCTGCTGGCCCTCGGCGAGCGAATCGAGACCGGCGCGGGACAGCGCGGAGCGGTGCACGAACACGTCCTTGCCGCCGTCGTTGACCGAGACGAAGCCGAAGCCCTTGGCGGGATCGTACCACTTCACGGTGCCGCTCATCTCGACCGACGGGCCGCTGGCGAAACGGCCACCGCCGCCACCACCGCCGCCGCCGTAGCCGCCGCCGCCGCCGCCGTAACCACCGCGATCGCGGTCGCCGTAGCCGCCGCCGGCCCCGGCGCCGAAGCCGCCGGTGCGCGGACGGAACTCACGCCGGGGCGCGGGCGCCTCGGCCGTGGAGGTGTCGACGCTGGTGACGCTCGTGACCTGGGGGCCCTTCTGACCCTGGGCCGTCGTGACCGTCAGCCGGGTGCCCGGCATCAGATCGTCGTGCCCGGCCGCCTCGACAGCGCGGATGTGGAGGAAGGCATCGCCCGAACCGTCGCCGAGTTCGACGAAGCCGAAGCCCTTCTCCTTGTTGAACCACTTGACCGTCGCATCACGCTCCGGTCCGGACGCGACGGGAGCCGCGCCACGCGACGGGCCGCGATCGAAACCGCCCCCGCCGAAACCACCGCCGCCACCGCCGAAACCGCCGCCGCCGTATCCGCCGCTGGGGGGAGCCTGATCAGGCCATCTCGGCTCGCCACTCTCGTCGAAGCCGCGCTTCTGCGGCCCTCTGAAATCACGACCACGTCCCATAGAAAGCTCGCAAAAACCGTCCGCCGCCCTTGTCTCGAATACCGCGTGCGCGCCATCCCAGACAGCCCACGCCCCGCACTATCATTACCCCAGGTCGCGGTAACCAAGAATAACGCCCCAGTCCTGACGCAATCGGGCCTTGACCGCAAGGACCTTCTTGGCTCAGAGGCGCCCGTTTCGTTACTTTCTTGCGGCAAACAACGGAGTCCGCCCCCGCTCCCGGGCCGGCCCTTTCTCATTCGAGGGAAGGCGTTAGCGAAACGCAAAGGCTGTCCGGCTAGACTCGGCCCCGCGCCCCGCAGAACCGGCCGGCCATGATCGCGACACCGACTTTCCCCGATCTCTCCGCTCTTGTGGTCGACGAGAGTCTCTACATCCGCCGAATCGTGCGCGACATGCTGATGCGCGTGGGCATCAAGCGCGTGCTGGAGGCGCCGGACGGGGCCGAGGCGCTGGGCGTGCTCGCCGAGAGCAAGCCCGACATCAGCATCATCGACTGGGACCTGTCGATCCTGTCGGGCGAGGAGTTCATCCGGCTCGCGCGGACCCCGACCACCTCCCCCTGCCCCACGATCCCGATCATCCTGATGCTGGCCCAGCCCCGCCGGAACGTGGTCGACCGGGCGGTGGCGCTCGGCGTCAACGAGATCATCGCCAAGCCGTTCTCGCCCAAGACCCTGTGGTCGCGGCTGGACGAGGTGATCAACCGGCCCCGCCCCTACTCGCAGGTGAAGAGTCTCCTGCGCCCGATCCCGCGCCGGGCCAGCGCGATGAAGGCCGTCGCCTGAGCGCGACCGCGATGGGGCGTTGCAGTTCCCCGCCGAGCCTGTAGGGTCGCAGTTCAACAGAGTCCGAGCGCGCTGCTCAGGGCCGACCCGAAGGATCGACGGCCGCGCCGATGAGGGACGAGACCGCCGCGGCCGCGCCGTCCCGAATCCAGACCGGCGCGGTGCCGCTCCAGACGCAAGCCCCCGTGCCGGGCCGCGAGCGTCGCCGCGCCGCCTACGCGGCGCTCGACCTCGGCACCAACAATTGCCGCCTGCTGGTCGCGGAGCCGACCTTCAGCGGCTTCCGCGTGATCGACGCGTTCTCGCGGATCGTGCGCCTCGGCGAGGGCCTCGGCACGTCCGACCGCCTGAGCGAGGCGGCGATCGAGCGGACCGTGGAGGCCCTGCGGATCTGCCGGGCCAAGATGCAGGCCCGCGGGGTGCAGCGGGCCAAGATCATCGCCACGGAGGCCTGCCGCCTCGCGGTGAATGGCGCCGCCTTCGTGGAGCGTGTCCGCCGCGGCGTGGGTCTCGACCTCGAGATCGTCGACCGGCAGACGGAGGCGTATCTCGCGGTCACCGGCTGCGCGGCGCTCGCGGACCCGCTGGCCGAATCGGTCATCATCTTCGACATCGGCGGCGGCTCGACCGAGATCGCGTGGCTGGACGGGGCGGCCGCCAACCCGTCGACCGACCCGACGCTGCGGATCCGGGCCTGGGATTCGCTGCCGGTCGGCGTGGTCACGCTCGCCGAGCGGCACGGCGGCGCCGAGGTCACCCGGCGCATGTTCGAGGGCATGGTCGAGGAGGTGGCCGAGAAGCTCTCGGCCTTCGCGCTCCGCGCCGCGCCCGCGGCGACGGCGCCGCATTTCCACCTGCTCGGCACGTCCGGCACCGTGACGACCATCGCGGCGATGCATCTGCGCCTCGCCCGCTACGAGCGTCGGCGGGTCGACGGGCTGTGGATGAGCGACGACGCGGTCTCGACCGCGATCGACGACCTGCTCGACACGCGCCTGGAGCAGCGCGCCGACAACCCCTGCATCGGCCGCGACCGCGCCGATCTCGTGCTCGCGGGCTGCGCGATCCTCGAGGCGATCCGCAGGGCGTTCCCCTCGGAGCGCCTGCGCATCGCCGACCGCGGCCTGCGCGAAGGATTGCTGATGAACATGATGCGGGAGGACGGGGTCTGGAACCGGAAGGCGGTCCGATGAGGGCGGCGCGATGAGCGACCGGCGCGGCGGCGCGAGTTCCGGCGGCGGTGTCCGGGGCGAACTGAAGCAGCGGGTGAAGACCGGCCGCGGACGGACCCTGTCCCAGAAGCGCTGGCTCGAGCGCCAGCTCAACGATCCCTACGTGGCCCGCGCCAAGCGCGAGGGCTACCGGTCGCGGGCGGCCTACAAACTCCTGGAGATCGACGAGCGCTACAAGCTCCTGCGGCCCGGCCAGAAGATCGTGGACCTCGGCGCCGCGCCGGGGGGCTGGTCGCAGGTGGCCGCGCGGGTGGTCGGGCCGACGGGCCGCGTCGTGGGCATCGATCTCCTGGAGATCGAGCCGATGGCCGGGGTCGAGTTCATCACCCTGGACTTCCTCGACCCCGAGGCGCCTGACCGGCTGACCGGCATGCTCGGCGGCCCCGCCGACCTCGTCATGTCCGACATGGCCGCCAACGCCACCGGCCACAAGAAGACCGACCACCTGCGGATCATCGGCCTCGCCGAGACGGCGGCGGAGTTCGCCCGCGAGATCCTGGGCCCCGGGGGCGCCTACCTCGCCAAGGTGCTCCAGGGCGGCACCGAGGGCGCGCTGCTCACGGACCTGAAGCGCGACTTCGCCACGGTCCGGCACGTCAAGCCGGCCGCGAGCCGGGCCGATTCGAGCGAGCTCTACGTCCTCGCGACCGGCTACCGGGGTGCGCCGGGCCGGGCCGCGTCCGCCGACGAGGGCTGAGCCGCCCGGCGATGCTCCTCGCCTGGGCCCTGTCCGTCCTCAATCCGGCGCCGCTTCCCCTGCGCCGGCTCGGCTATGTCCGCCAGAGCGGCCTGCTCCACGCCCGCTCGCGCCGCTGCCGGGCGGCCTGGGCGCCGCACCTCGCGCGGGCCCGGTCCGTGATCGCGGCGGCGGCCGAAGCGACCCGGCAGCGCCGGCACGCGGTGGTGCTGGGCTCGGGCCTGCTCGACGACGTGCCGCTCGACGCCCTCGCCCGCCTGTTCGACCGGGTCAGCCTCGTGGACGCCGTCCATCCCTGGCCGGCGCGCCTCGCCGCCCGCCGCGTCCCGAACGTCGCGCTGGCGACCGCGGAGATCAGCGCCGGTCTCGCGGGGGCCTGGGCCGACCTCTGCGCGGACGCCGACCTGATCGTCTCGGCGAATCTGCTGACGCAGATCCCGCTCCTCCCGATCGAGGCCCACGAGACTCGGGGCCGCGAGGCCCCCCCGCGACTCGGCGGGCACCTCGTCGAGACCCACCTGGCGGCGCTCGACGCGCTCGCCGGGCGCGTCGAGCGCGTCTGCCTGATCACCGACACGGTGCAGCGCGAGGAGGACCGGGCGGGCCGGACCGTCGACAGCGCCGACCTGTTGTTCGGGATCGCGCTGCCGCCCGCGCCGGAAGCCTGGGACTGGGAGATCGCGCCGTTCGGCGAGATCGGCCGGCGTCGCCGCCTGATCCACCGCATGCACGCCTACCCGGACTGGAAGGCCGCGCGACGGTCGCCTCGCTGAGCCGCAAATGAAGAAGGCCGCCCCGGTTCCCCGGAACGGCCTCGCTTCGACGTTATCCGCGATGTCGGATCACTCGGTCGGCACGTCCGCCGCCGGCGTGGTCGCGCCGCCCTCGTCAGCGGCGCTCTCGAAGCGCGGGCGCCGACGGCGGCGGGGCTTGGCGGCCGGAGCCTCGTCGGCCGCCGCCTCGGGCTCGGGAGCGCTCGACGGCTCGACCGCGGGCGCGGGGCGCGCAGGGGCCATCAGGAAGGCCGGCAGGCCCGTGGGCTCCTCGGCCTCCGCGGCGGGCGCGGCCTCGCGGCGGCGCTCGCGGCGCGGCGCGGCCTCGGCGCGGGGGGCCCGCTCCGGGCGAGCCTCGGGACGGGCCTCCTGCCGGGCCTCGGCGCGCGGGGCATCGCCGCGCCCGTTCTCGTAGCGGCCCTGGTCGCCGCGATTGTCCTGACGGTTGTCCGGACGCGCGTCCTGGCGGCCATCCTGCCGATTGTCCGGACGGTCCTGGCGATCCGGCCGGCCCTCGTGCCGCTCCTGGCGGTAGTCCGGACGGCCGTAATCCTGGCGGTCCTGACGATCCTGCCGGTTCTCCTGCCGGTTCTCCTGGCGATAATCCTGACGCTGGTAGTCCTGGCGCTGATAATCCTGACGCGGCTGGTCCTGGCGCCGGTAGTCCTGACGGCCGTTGTTGTCGAACCTGCGCTGGTCGCGGTTCTGGAACCGGTCGCGGCCCTGGCGGCCGTCCTGATTCCCGTCCGGACGGCTCTCGTAGGGCTGCGGCTGCTGGCCGGGATCGTTGTCGTCGTAGCCGTTATAGGCGTGACCGTTCTGCGACCCGCCATTGCCCTGGGCGTCGTCGTCGCCCTCGTCCATGTCGTCGTCGTAGGGACGACTGGCATAGCCACCGGTGTTAGCCGGTCGATTCTGGTCCTGCGCACCGGAGACAATACGGAAGTAGTGCTCGCCGTGCTGAAAGTAGTTTTCGGCGGCGACCGGATCGCCGGCGGCAAGGGCATCCCGCGCGAGCTGCGCGTACTTGTCGGCGATGTGCTGCGCGGTGCCGCGGATTTTGACGTCGGGACCGTTGGATTCGTAGGAGCGCGTCAGCGGATTCGGACCCTTCGGCCGGTTCCGGCCGCGCATCCGTCGATTCTGGTTTGGTCTCATCGGTCTGTTATGACCCTCGTTCACGCAAACGACTGTCTACGGAGGCGCCCAGGCGGATCTCGTGGCGCGAACCGGCCAAGCGCATCCGGCGGCGCCGCGCGTGGGACCGCTCTTCGGTCCGCGCGTCTGCCTGACCACCCCTCGAACCGGGCGCCCGGTGAAGGCCGCCGATCCTCAGTCGATTGTCAGGTTCAAATGTGTCGTCCCGCCGCGCTGGCACCGGCGCGTTCTGGTTCGACGGGTTAGGGGGATCAGCGAACCAATCGGCGACCCATGGTCACCACCGACCTTACAGCCGCCCGTCTTAACGGACGGTTCGCGATCTTCAAGCCGACTCTAGCGTTCCCCGGTTGATGCAACAAGCAATTTTTCGGTGCCGGGATGGTCGACCCAGACTTAGGCATCCCTGTGGCCGGATAAAAGACCCTCCGGCCGGTCGAAACACAGGACTCGGTCATGATCGGCAAGATCGCGGGTCAACCCGCGCTCGCGATAGCCGGCGGCGCGCGCGAGGTCCGTGACGGCCGCCGCCTGGTCGTAGCCGATCTCGAGCACGATCAGGCCGCCCGGGGCGAGACGCGCGCCCGCGCCGTCCAGGATCCGCCGGTAGGCGTCGAGTCCGTCGGTGCCGCCGTCGAGGGCGGCCTCCGGGTCGTGGCCGCGGACCTCGCGCGCCAGGGTCGCGATCACGGCGCGGGCGATGTAGGGCGGATTCGAGACCACGAGGTCGAAGCGGCCGCGCAGGGCGTCGCACCAGTCGCCGGCGACGAAGCGCGCCCGGTCGTCGACGGCGTTCAAGACAGCGTTGTCCCGGGCGACGCGCAGGGCGGCCTCGGAGCGGTCGAGCCCGACGCCGGTGGCCCGCGGCCGCTCGGACAGGAGGGCCGTCAGGATGCAGCCCGTCCCGGTCCCGAGGTCCAGGCAGCGGAGCGGCGCGGCGCGCTCGGGCCGCGCCGCCAGCGCGACCTCGACCAGGATCTCGGTGTCCGGGCGCGGCACGAGCGTGTCGGGGCCCAGCCGGAACGGCAGGCCCCAGAACTCCCAGGCGCCGAGGATGCGGGCGACCGGCTCGCCGGCGAGCCGCCGGGTCAGCGCCGCCGCGAGGGCGGCCGCACCCGCCGCGCCGACGCGGCGATCTCCCTCGATCAGCAGGTCGCGGGTCTCCAGGCCGAGGAGGCCGAGCAGCAGGAACCGGGCATCGCCCGCCGCCTCGGCGACGCCACCGGCGTGCAGGCGCGCCGTCAGCGCGCGCAGCGCCTCGCGGCGGGTCAGGTCCTGCATCACGTCCGGCGTCACGGCGCGGATCAGGCCATGCCCTCGGCGGCCAGCAATTCCGCCTGGTGCTCGGTGATGAGGGCGTCCACCACCTCGTCGAGGGCGGTCCCGGCCATCACCTCCTCGAGCTTGTAGAGGGTCAGGTTGATCCGGTGGTCGGTCACGCGGCCCTGCGGAAAGTTGTAGGTCCGGATCCGCTCGCTGCGGTCGCCGGAGCCGACCTGCGCCTTGCGGTCGGCCGCCCGGGCCGAATCCTTGGCGCTGCGCTCGGCGTCGTAGAGCCGCGCCCGCAGGAGCGCCATGGCACGGGCCCGGTTCTTGTGCTGCGACCGCTCCTCCTGGACGAAGACCACGATGCCGGTCGGCAGGTGCGTGATCCGGATCGCCGATTCCGTCTTGTTGACGTGCTGGCCGCCCGCGCCCTGGGCCCGCATCGTGTCGATCTTCAGGTCCGCGTCGTTGACGTGGATGTCGACCTCCTCGGCCTCCGGGAGCACCGCGACGGTGGCGGCGGAGGTGTGGATCCGGCCCTGCGTCTCGGTGTCGGGCACGCGCTGGACCCGGTGGGCGCCGCTCTCGAACTTGAGGCGGGCGAACACGCCCCGGCCCTTCACCTCGGCCACGACCTCGCGGAAGCCGCCGACCGTGCCCTCGCTCTCGGAGATCACCTCGACCCGCCAGCCCTTCGACTCGGCGTACTTCGCGTACATCCGGAACAGGTCGCCGGCGAACAGCGCGGCCTCGTCGCCGCCGGTCCCGGCGCGGACCTCCAGGATCGCGCTCTTCTCGTCGGCGGCGTCCTTGGGCAGGAGCAGCAGCTGGAGGCCCCGGTGGGCGGCCTCGAGCGCCTCCTGCGCCTCCGGCTTCTCCTCGGCGGCGAGGGCCCGCATCTCCGGATCCGTGCCGGGCTCGTCGATCAGGGCCTCGACGCCCGCGAGGTTCTCCAGGGCGGCGCGGTAGGCGCGGATCGCCGCCACGACCGGGTCGAGGTCGGACAGCTCGCGGGAGAGCTGGACCACCGTCTCGGGATCGATCTCGCCGGAGGCGAGCTGCGCGGTGACGATGTCGTGCCGCGCCAGGATGGCGTCGAGGCGCTCGGTGGGAAAGGGGATCATCGCCCGTGTTTCTGCAGGTCTGCGCGTGCGGTTGCGGGCCGGGCGCGCGTCTCGTCCTGCGGGACGGAGCTGCGTGGCTTGGAGGGTGTAGGACCCGGCAGGACGTCCCCCAAATCCACGCCTCGTCCGTCCGAGAGCGGAAGCCGCGGCGCGTCGACCGAAATCGTCGTGGCGTTGCCGTACAACCCCGGCCGAATGTTCGGCAAGGGTCGCGTTCGCGCTTAGATAGGGATGCCGTGCGCGTGCGCGAAGGCCGTCAGCGCCGGGCGCAGGGAATCGCCGTCGTGCATCCGCGCCATCTCGGCGTCGATCAGCGCGGCGATCGCGGCCGCGTCGAGGCTCAGCACCATCGCCTTGACCGGGCCGATGGCGGCCGGCGACATCGACAGCTGTCGGTAGCCGAGGCCGATCAGCGCCATGGCGTCGAGGGGCCGGCCGCCGATCTCGCCGCACACCGTCACCGGGCAGGAGGCCGCGTTGGCCCGCTCGGCGATCAGACGGAACGCGCGGAGCGCCGCGACGCTCAGCGGATCAAACCGGTCGGCGACCCGCCGGTTCTCGCGGTCCACCGCGAACAGGAACTGCATCAGGTCGTTCGAGCCGACCGAGAGGAAGTCGGCCTCCTTGGCGATCTCATCGATCTGGAACAGGAGCGACGGCACCTCGATCATCGCGCCGAGGCGGCAATCGGTCGGGAGCCGGTAGCCGTGGCGCTTGAGGTAGGCCTTCTCGCGCTCGACGATGCCGCGGGCGCGCACGAACTCGTCCACCGTGGCGACCATCGGGAACATGATCTTGAGCGGGTCGCCGTCGGCGGCCTTCAGGAGGGCGCGCAGCTGCATGCGCAGCAGCGCCGGCCGGTCGAGGCCGATGCGGATCGCCCGCCAGCCCAGCGCCGGGTTCTCCTCCTCGAGCTTGGCCATGTAGGGCAGGATCTTGTCGCCGCCGATATCGAGGGTGCGGACCGTGACGGACTTGCCGGCCGAGGCCGCGAAGACCTTGCGGTACAGCTCCTCCTGCTCGGCCGCCGACGGCATGCGCTGCGCCACCATGAACTGCAGCTCGGTGCGGAACAGGCCGACGCCCTCGGCCCCCGTCTCCTGCAGGTGGCTGAAATCCACCAGCAGGCCGGCGTTGAGGTGCAGGCCGACGCGCACGCCGTCGCGGGTCTGGGCCGGGACGTCGCGCAGCGCCCGGTACTGCTCCTGCCGGCGGGCGCGCAGGCGCACCATCTCGGCGTAGGCGGCCTCGACCTCGGGACCGGGCCGGACATGGATCTCGCCGGCCACGCCGTCGACGATGATCGCGTCGCCGGCATCGCACAGGGCGGTGGCGTTCTCGACCTCGCCCACAGCCGGGATGCCGAGCGCCCGGGCGACGATGGCGACGTGGCTGGTCGGACCGCCCTCCTCCAGGACGATGCCGCGCAGGGTCGAGGCCTCGTAGTCCAGGAGCGCCGCCGGCCCCATGGTGCGCGCCACGAGGATGGCGTTCTCGGGCAGCACCAGGGCGCCGGCCGCCTCAGGGCCGATGAGCGTGCGCAGGACGCGGTTGGCGAGGTCGTCGAGATCGTGCAGCCGCTCGCGCAGGTACGGATCCGATTGCCGCATCATCCGGGCGCGGTTGTCCGACTGGACCCGCTCGACCGCGGCCTCCGCGGTCAGGCCCGAGCCCACGGCCTCGCGCATCCGGCGGAGCCAGCCCTTGTCGTGGGCGAACATCCGGACGGTCTCGAGCACTTCGCGGGACTCCGCCGTGCCGATCCGGTCGCCGCGCTCCACCAAGGCGTCGATCGCCGAGCGGACCTCCTCGATCGCCGCGTCGAGGCGCGCGACCTCGCGCTCGACGTTCTCGGCGATCAGCGTCTTCACGACGACGCGGGGCTCGTGCAGCACCACGTAGCCGAGGCCGATCCCGTCCGCGAGGGCGATGCCCCGGGCCAGGACCGGGCGGCGGGCCGCGGTGCCGGCGTCCGGCGCGAGCCCCTCCAGCTCGCCCGACGCGATCATCTCCGAGAGCACCATGGCGGTGGTCTGGAGCGCCTCGATCTCCTCCTCGGAGTAGACGCGGTAGGTCTTGTTCTGGACCGTCAGCACGCCGAGCGTGTTGCCGGCGCGCAGGAGCGGGACGCCCAGGAAGGCGTGATAGGCCTCCTCGCCCGTCTCAGGCCGGTACGAGAAGGCCGGGTGGTTCTGGGCGTCCGAGAGGGAGAGCGGCTCCGCCGTGCGCGCGATGAGGCCGACGAGGCCCTCGTCGGTGCGCATGCGGGTCTGGTGCACCGCCTCGCGGTTCAGACCTTCCGTGGCGAACAGCTCGAGGGTGTTGTCGTCGCGCAGCACGTAGACCGAGCAGACCTCGGCCACCACGTTGGCGGCGATCAGGACGACGATGCGGTCGAGGCGCGCCTGGGGGCTGACCGGCTCCGCCATCGCTTCGCGGAGGCGGCGCAGCAGCAGGCGCGGGCCTCCGGGCGCAGCGGGCATCGGTTCGTCGTTCCAGCGTCGGTGAGCGGCCTTGGCGTCGACCACCCTGCAACCTTGGCGCCAGACCCGGGACGGCCGGCGCCGGATGGACCGAGTCGCTGGTCCCAGAGGCGTTCTGGGATCGGCGGATCGGCCCGTGACTGTTCAGTTCACACCACGCGCCCCGCTCGAACCCGCGTACCAGGCTCAGGCCTGATCCAGGCCGTATAGCGAGTGAAGCGTGCGCACGGCAAGCTCCGTATAGGCGGCGTCGATCAGCACGGAGAACTTGATCTCCGAGGTGGTGATCGCGCGGATGTTGATGCCCTTCTCGGCGAGCGCCCGGAAGGCCTTGGCGGCGACGCCCGCGTGGCTGCGCATGCCGACGCCGATCGCCGACACCTTCACCACGTCGGTGGCGCCCTCGATCTGCGCGTAGCCGATCTGCGCGCGGGCCTCGTCGAGGATCTTCCGGGCACGCTCGTACTCGGCGGACGGCACCGTGAAGGTCATGTCGGTGGTCGACTGGTCGCCCGACACGGTCTGGATGATCATGTCCACGTTGATGTTGGCATCCGCCAGCGGCCCGAAGATCGCGGCGGCGACGCCCGGGCTGTCCTTGACCTTGCGCAGGGTGATCTGCGCCTCGTCCCGGGAGAAGGCGATCCCGGTGATGATCTGCTGTTCCACGATGTCGTCCTCGTCGCAGATGAGGGTGCCCGGGCGCGCGGCGTCCGGCGGATCGAAGGAGGACCGGACCGTGGTCGGCACCCGGTGGACCATGGCGAGCTCCACCGAGCGGACCTGCAGCACCTTGGCGCCCAGCGAGGCCATCTCCAGCATCTCCTCGAAGGTGACCCGCTCCATGCGACGGGCCTTCGGGACGATGCGCGGATCGGTGGTGTAGACGCCGTCGACGTCCGTGTAGATGTCGCAGCGCTCGGCCCCGATCGCGGCCGCCACGGCCACCGCGGAGGTGTCGGAGCCGCCGCGGCCGAGCGTCGTCACCCGGCCGGTCTCGTCGTGGACGCCCTGGAAGCCGGCGATGACCGCGACCTCGCCCTTGGCGAAGCCCGCCTCGAGATTCTTCGGGTCGATGTCGGCGATGCGGGCCGAGCCGTGCGCGTCCGACGTCACGACCGGGATCTGCCAGCCCTGCCAGGAACGGGCCTTGAGCCCGTCCTTCTGCAGGGCGATCGCCAGGAGGCCGGCGGTGACGAGCTCGCCGGACGCCACGACGGCGTCGTACTCGCGCGGATCGTAAATCGGGTTCGCGTCCTTGACCCAGTCGACCAGTTCGTTGGTCTTGCCCGACATGGCGGACACGATCACGGCGACGTCGTAACCGGCCGCCACCTCGCGGGCGACGTGGCGCGCCACGTTGCGGATGCGGTCGACGTTGGCGACGGAGGTGCCGCCGAATTTCATCACCAGACGGGGCATGGTCTCTCGGTCGCGGGTTCCCGGTGGCGATTGGACGGGCCGCTGCAGCCCCGTCCGGACGGTGCCCGGCGGGTACAAGCGGCTCGTAGGAGTGTCAACAACCGGCCAAGCATGGCGCCCGCGCGCCGCGGCGACTTCCGGGCGATCGCCGTGCTAGAGCGCGGGCACGACGCGGCCACGACGCCGCGCGGCGGATCCCACCCGCCGGCATGAGGACGGAACACGCATGGACAGGTCAGCCACGGACCGGGTCACGGAAGGGTTCGTCGACCGCGGCGAGGTCGCGCGCTTCGACGCGCTCGCCGCCACGTGGTGGGACGAGACCGGTCCGATGCGCGTCCTGCACCGGTTCAATCCGGTGCGGCTCACCTACATCCGCGACGCCCTCTGCCGCAGGTTCGGCCGCGACCCGAAGGCACCCTTCCCCCTCGACGGGCTGACGATCTGCGACGTCGGCTGCGGCGGCGGCGTCCTCTCGGAGCCGCTGGCCCGGCTCGGCGCCCGGGTGACCGGCCTCGACCCGGCCGAGCAGAACGTCGCGGTGGCCCGGGCCCACGCCGAGTCGGCCGGGGTGCCGGTGGATTACCGCGGGCAGACCATCGAGGCGGTGGTCGCCGGCGGCGAGAGCTTCGACGCGGTGCTGATCATGGAGGTCGTCGAGCACGTCTCCGACATGCCGGCCTTCGTGCGGACCGCCTGCGCGGCGGTGAAGCCCGGCGGAATGCTGTTCGGAGCCACCCTCAACCGCACGCTGCGCTCCTTCGCGCTCGCCATCGTCGGGGCCGAGTACGTGCTCGGCTGGCTGCCGCGCGGCACGCACGACTGGGAGAAGTTCGTGACGCCGGACGAGCTCGCCCGCGCGATCCGGGCCGGCGGCCTCGACGTCACCGACACGGTCGGCGTCGTCTACAACCCGCTGACGGACGGGTGGCGGACCAGCCGCGACAAGGCGGTGAACTACATGGTCGCGGCCGAGCGGTCGGCGTGAACGGGTCGCCTCCTCCGCCGTTGCCATCGCGGCGGAGGAGGCGGCGATGCTCGAGAAGATTCCCGGTGTGCTCGGCGAGGCGCTGTCGGGGCTGAAGGCGGGCCTGGAGAAGACGACGTCCCGCGCGGACTTCCCCGACGTGCCAGAGACCGTGACGCTGTCGAGCCCGGCCTTCGCCGACGGGGCGAACCTGCCCGCGCGCTTCACGGCCGACGGCGCGGGCGTGTCGCCGCCCCTCGCCTGGAGCGGGCTGCCGGCGGGCACCGCCGCCCTCGTCCTCCTCGTGGAGGATGCGGGCAGCCCGACGCCCCGGCCGCTGGTCCATCTCATCGCCTGGTCGGTCCCGCCGGAGCCCGCCGGCCTGCCGGAGGGCGCGCTGCCGGGGCCCGGCCACGCGGGCACCGTGGAGGCCGTGGGCCGGAACAGCTTCCTGCGCGCGGAGTGGCTGCCGCCGGACCCGCCGACCGGCCACGGGCCTCACCCGTACCTGTTCCAGATCTACGCGCTGCGGCAGCCCCTCGCCCTCGCCGAGGCGCCGGGCCGCGGCGCGCTGATCGAGGCTATGCGCGGTCAGGTCCTCGCGAAGGGGATATTGACCGGCGTTTACCATCGTCCCTGATCCGGCCGATACCGGTGCGATACAGCTCAGCCCTGCAGAACTCGCGCGTTGTGCCGCATTCGTGATCTCAGTATTGTGTCGACCAACGAAGCGGTCTGGGCAGACCGCCTGAAAATGGCTGGAGATCGAGCCTGTGGGCGTCGGCGTGCGCACGAAGCGGCGGGGCGGCAGCAGTGTGGCGCGCGCGCTCGCTGTGTCGGATGTCGGGACTTGGACCTGGCACATCGCCGACGATGTTCTGCGGTGCGACCCCGTCGCCGCGACGATGCTGGGCCTGCCCAGGACGAAAAGCGGCAGCGGCACGACCTTCGGAAGCTTCCTGGACCGCATCCACCCGGAGGATCAGCGTCGGATCGCGTCGACCCTCGATGACCTCCGCCGGCAGGGCGGCCTGTACATCGCGCAGTACCGGACCGTCCCGGAGCCGGGCGAGGTCCGGTGGATCCTCGCGCGCGGCCGCTTCATCCTCGACGCGCAGGGCGGCGTCAGCGAGGCCCACGGGATCGTCATCGACGTGACCGAGTGCGGCCGCGACGGCTTCCTCGACGAATCCGCCTTCTGCGCCACCGACGTGGCGGCCGGCGGCATCGACCGGGTCGCCGAGATGGCCCTGGCCCTCTACAACGCCGCCGAGGACGGCCTGCCCCAGCTGGGGTTCGAGCGCCTGAAGCCGCTGCTCGACGTGCTGCTGCACGAGATCGGCCGGCAGCTCGTGCTGGCACCGGCGGTGCCGGATCTCGACAGGATTCACTGAGCCGCCCCCCTCCGCTCGATGCCCGGCGCGCCTTGCCTTCCAGGGGCGAATCCTGATATGGCCGCGCCATCCCGCGATGCGTGAGCCGTGATCGCCGGACGCGACCCCGCGTCCAGCCTCGTGACCACGTTCCCGACACCCTACACAACGGACGGCCCTCCGGGCTCGAGAGACCCATGAAGATCCGCAACTCCCTCAAGTCCCTGCGTGGCCGCCACCGCGACAACCAGCTCGTGCGCCGCAAGGGCCGGGTCTACGTGATCAACAAGACCCAGAAGCGCTTCAAGGCCCGCCAGGGCTGAGGCCGCTCCGCCCGGTCAGGCCGGGTCGGACGACGATCGACGTTGGGACGGCCGTACCCGAAGGGGCGCGGCCGTTTCCGCATGCGCGCGGCACCGCGGCACGTTGACGGATCCCGGGCCGGCGCACAGTCTGGCCGCATGACGCCGACCCGCCTCCTCGCCGCCCTGGTCTGCCTGTCGGCCCTCGCCCTGGACGTCCCGGCGGCGCGGGCGGCCCCGGAGGCCGGGCGTTCCGGCCGCGCCGCCCCCGAGGGGAAGCCGGCGCCCAAGCCGCCGAGCCTCGACGACCTGTTCGCCCGCCTGCGCGCCAGCGAGGATCCGGCCGAGGCCAAGGGCATCGCCCGGCTGATCGAGCGGCGCATGGCCGGGTCGGGCAGCCCGACCGCCGACCTCCTCACCGACCGCGCCCGTCAGGCGGTCACCGCACACGACTTCCCCCTGGCGGCCGAGCTGATGGACCGCGTCACCGCCCTCGAGCCGAACTGGTCGGAGGGCTGGAACCGGCGCGCGACGGTGTTCTGGCTCCTGTCCGACAAGGACGACGCCCTGGCGGACCTGCAGCGGGCCCTGGTGCTGGAGCCGCGCCACTTCGAGGCCTGGGCCGCGATGGGCCGGATCTACGAATCGCTCGACGACAAGGCGCGGGCGCTCGCCGCCTTCCGGCGGGCGCGGGCGCTCTACCCGCAGATGGAGAAGATCGGCGAGGCGATCAACCGCCTCACTCCGGAGGTCGACGGCCGCGACCTGTGAGCCGGGTGACCGCCGTCCTCCTCACCCTCCTGGCCCTGCCCCTCGCCCTCGCCGGGCTCGTCCTCGCGGCCGGCGCGCTGGCGACGCTAATCATCACCCTGCGGGTCGGCGCAGCCAACCCGCCGGCCGGCCCGTTCGTGGCGGTGACCGGCGGCCGGCTCGCGACCCTGCAGGACGGACCGGCCGACGGGCCGCCCGTCGTGCTCCTGCACGGCGCCTCGGCCAACGCGTCGGATCCGATGGAGGGGATCGGCCGCCGGCTCGCGGCGCGGGGTTTCCGGGTCATCGCGTTCGACCGGCCGGGCTTCGGCTGGAGCGACCGGATCGGCGGCGGCGACGCCGCGCCCCCGGCCGCGCAGGCCGCCCTGATCGCCGAGGCACTGGAACGGATGGGTGTCGGCCCGGCGCTCGTCTTCGGCCATTCCTGGGCCGGCGCCCTCGCCCTGGCCCTCGCCCTGGGCCACCCGGACAGGGTCTCGGCCCTCGCCCTCGCGGCGCCGGTGGCGATGCCCATGCCGGACCGGATGCCCGATCTGCCCTGGTACTGGCGGCTCGCCGTGACCCCGCCGGTGGCGTGGCTGCTCAGCCGGACGGTCGGGCCGCCCATCGCGCGACACTTCCTGCCCGAGGCGGCGCGCCGGGTCTTCCAGCCGCAACCGCCGCGGGAAGATTACCCGGACTTGGCGCGGTCGGACCTGGTCCTGCGGCCCGGAACGCTCCTCGCCAACGTCCAGGACCTGCTCGGCCTGCCGCGCGCCCTCGCGGCGCAGAGCCCGCGCTACGGCGCGATCCGCATGCCCACCCTGGTGATTTCCGGCGAGGCGGACCCGATCGTCCGCGCCGACACGCAGGCGGTGCCGCTGGCCCGCGCGATCCCCGGCGCGCGGCTGGTTCTGCTGCCGGGCATCGGCCACATGCTCCAGTACGTCGCCGCCGATCGAGTCGCCGAGGAGGTCGCCCGGCTGGCCGGCGCGACGGGCGCGGCCGGTCCGGAGCCGGCCGTCGCGCACTGACGCGCCGGCCGGTCCCGCTCTCCTATCCGGGTGCGGTCACGCCTTCTCGGCGTGCTCGCGGGTGATGAAGGTCAGCCGCACGAGGTTGGTGGCGCCCGGCGTGCCGAACGGCAGGCCGGCCACGACGATCACCCGGTCCCCCACGGCAGCGAACTTCTCGCGCACCGCGAACTTGGCGGCGCGGAACGACATGTCGTCCACGTCGCTCGCGTCCTTGGTGACGATCGGGTGCGTGCCCCAGGCCAGGGCGAGGCGGCGGGCGGTCTCGCGCCGCGGCGTCAGCGCGATCACGGTGGCGTTCGGGCGCTCGCGCGACAGGCGCAGGGCCGTCGAGCCGGAATTGGTCCAGGCCATGATCGCGTCGAGGCTCAGCGCGTCGACCATCTGGTGCGCCGCCGCCGCGATGGCGTCGGCGGCCGTCTCGTCGGGGGTCGCGCTCTGCGCCCGGATGATCGACCAGTAGATCGCGTCCCGCTCCACCTGCTCGGCGATGCGGTTCATGGTCTCCACGGCCCCGATCGGGTGGGCGCCCGAGGCGCTCTCCGCGGAGAGCATCACGGCGTCCGCCCCTTCGTAGACCGCCGTGGCGACGTCGGAGACCTCGGCCCGGGTCGGCACCGGCGCGGTGATCATCGATTCGAGCATCTGGGTGGCGACGACCACCGGCTTGCCGTAGCGCCGGGCGCCGCGGGTGATGCGCTTCTGCACGCCCGGCACCTGCTCCAGGGGCATCTCCACGCCGAGGTCGCCGCGGGCAACCATCAGCCCGTCGGAGATCTCGATGATCTCGTCGAGGCGCGCCAGCGCCTGCGGCTTCTCGATCTTGGCCATCACGAGGGCGCGGCCGGCGCAGACCTTCTTCACCTCGGCCACGTCCTCGGGCCGCTGGACGAACGAGACGGCGATCCAGTCGGCGCCGGCGTTCAGGCCGGCATCGAGGTCGGCCCGGTCCTTGTCGGTCATCGCCGGCACCGGGATCACGGTGTGCGGCAGGGACACGCCCTTCCGGTTCGAGATCCGGCCGCCGACCTCGACGCGGGTCACGGCCCGGTTGTGCGCCGTCTCGAGCACGGTCAGCCGCAGCTTGCCGTCGTCGACCAGGATGGCGTGGCCCGGCTCCAGCGCCTCGAGGATCTCCGGATGCGGCAGGTGGCAGCGCGCGGCGTCGCCGGGGGTCGGGTCGCCGTCGAGCACGAAGGTGGCACCGGCCTCGATCATCGCGGCACCCTCCGCGAAGGTGCCGAGCCGCAGCTTGGGTCCCTGCAGGTCGACCAGGATGCCGATCGGCCGCTTGGCCTCGCGCTCGATGGTGCGGATCGCCTCCACCTTCTCGGGCAGCTTCTCGCGCGGCAGGTGGCTCATGTTGAGCCGGAATACGTCGACGCCCGCGCGGAACAGCCGCTCGATCATCTCCGGCGAATCGGAGGCCGGACCGAGGGTGGCGACGATCTTCGTGCGGCGTGACCGTTTCAAGCGTATTTCCTCCGTGTTCTCGTTGCCGCGCGGCGTCGAGCGCCGGCGGTTGAAAGATCTGGCTCAGGGAGCGCAGATCGGCTGTGAGCATCTCGGGCCGGACAGCGTCAAGACCGCAGTCTCGGCCGCCGCCTTCACATTACGGTTTCGCCGGCGCGTCCGGCCGGTTCGGATCCGTGAGCTGGATGGTCCAGCTCTTCTGCTCGCCGGTGTCGACTTCGAAGAAGCCGTTGCGGTCGTAGCCGCGGGCGAGACAATCCTCGATGCCGCGAATCGTGAACTCCGAATCGCGGGTGCACATCAGCGAACGGCCGCTCCACTCGCCGCCGCGCGTGTAGTCGACCGCGAAGACGTAGTAGAACCGCGCCGCCAGCGCGCCCTTGAGCAGCGTCTCGCAGGCCTTCGGCGCGAGATCCCACCAGCCCTCCGTCACCCAGCCCTGGGGATCGCGGTAGCCCAGCGAGATCCCGACCTTGCTGGCGGTCTGGTTGCACAGGCGCAGGTCCGCCTTGGCGGGGCTCGCGCCGAGGAGCGCGAGGCCGAGGACCGTGACTGCCGGGAGGAGCTGAGCCGCCGAGACGCGAGAGCTAATTGACGAGGATGATGCGGCAGTCGTTGACATTGGTACAGGTCGGACCGGGGTTCACGAGGTCGCCGAGGGCCGCGAAGAAGGCGGTGGAGTCGTTCTGCTCCAGCATCGCGGCCGGGTCGAGGCCGGCGGCCCGGGCCCGTTCGAGGGTCGTGGGGTCGACGAGGCCGCCCGCCGGGTCGGTGGCGAGGCCCCGCCCGCCGTCGGTCCCGTCGGTGTCGGCGCTGATGCCGAAGATGCCGGGCTCGCCGTCGAGCGCGACCGCCAGCGCCAGGGCGTATTCCTGGTTCGGGCCGCCATGGCCCTCGCCGCGGATGGTGACGGTGAGCTCGCCGCCGGAGATCAGCGCGACGCGCTTGCCGGCCGCCTTGTGGCGCTTGGCCTCGGCCGCGTGCTCGGCCGCGACCTCGCGGGCCTCGCCCTCCAGGTCGGCGCCCAGGAGGATCGGCTCGTAGCCGGCCGCGCGGGCCGCCTCGGCGGCGGCGTTCAGGGCGTCGATCGGCCGGGCGATGATGCGGTACTCGGCGCGGGCGAAGGCGGGATCGCCGGCCTTCGGCGTCTCGTTGTTGGGGTCGTTCAGGAGGCGCACCGCCTCCTCGGGCAGCGGGATGCCGCGCTTCTCGCAGATGGCCCGGGCATCGGCCAGGGTCGACGGATCGGGCACGGTCGGCCCGGAGGCGATCACCGCCGGATCGTCGAAGGGCACGTCGGAGATCGCCAGCGTCAGGACGCGCCGGGCATTGCGGGCCGCGAGGGCCAGGCGGCCGCCCTTGATCCGCGAGATGTGCTTGCGCACCGTGTTGATCTCGCCGATCGGCGCGCCGGACCGGAGCATCGCCCGGGTGATCGCCTGCTTCTCGATCAGCGTGAGGTCGCCGGCGGGGGCGATCCAGTTGGCCGAGCCGCCGCCCGAGAGCAGCACCAGGACCTCGTCGTCGGGCCCGGCCTCGGTGGCGAGCCGCAGCGCTTCGCGGGTCGCCGAGATGCCGGCCTCATCGGGGACCGGGTGGCCCGCCTCGACCATGTGGATCCCCGGCGCTTCCTGCCCGTAGCCGTGCCGCGCCACCGCGAGGCCGACGATCCGGTCGTCACCGAGCCCGTGCTTCTGCCGGTAGAAGCGGCTCGCCACGGCGCTCATGCTGCCCGCGGCCTTGCCGGCGGCCAGGATGATCAGGCGGCCCGGGCTCGGCTCCGGCAGGTGCGGCGGCAGGCAGAGATCCGGATGGGCGGCGCGGATCGCGGCCGTGAGGATCGAATCGAGGAGCGCGCGCTGGTCCCGGGTGGCCGCGTCGGTGACGGGCGGAACGGTGTCGGTCATGGCGTCGAACGGGCTCCTCTCTCCATTGTGTCGCGCGATCCCCGCCCGTTTCTTCCCTGGGCGGCGGGCCCGTTTCTTGCCGTGAGCGCACGATCCTTGATAGGTGATCTGCCCGAGCGGCCGCGCGACGGCAAGCGCCATCGGTGCCCTCGCACAGATCTGAAGACCTCTCTGAAGACCTCGGAGCCCCGTGACCCGTCCGGAGACAGAATCGGCCGTCCCGCCCGCGCATCCCTGCGAGATCATCCCCGGCGACCCCGCCTGCGGCCTCGTCATCGCCTGCGACCACGCCTCGAACTTCGTGCCGCCGGACATCGCGCTCGGCGTGCCCGCGTCGGAATACGCCCGGCACATCGCCTACGACATCGGCGCGGCGGCGGTGACGCGGAGCCTCGCGGCGCAGCTCGGCGCCCCGGCGATCCTGACGAACTTCTCCCGCCTCATCATCGACCCGAATCGCGGGCGCGCCGATCCGACCCTGGTGATGCGCCTGTCCGACGGCGCCGTCGTGCCGGGCAATGCCCGGATCGACGAGGCCGAGAAGCAGGCCCGGATCGCGCGGTTCTACGCGCCGTTCGACGCGGCCATCGACGACGCGATCGCCGCCGCGCAGGCTGCGGGCCGGCCGCCCGTGCTCCTGACCATGCACAGCTTCACGCCCTACTGGCGCGGAATCGCGCGGCCCTGGCAGGTCGGGATCCTGTACGACCGGGACGACCGCTTCGCCCGCCCGCTGATCCGCGCGCTGGAGTCCGATCCGGCCGGGCTCACCGTCGGCGACAACGCGCCCTACGGCGGCGGCCTGCCGGGCGACACGATCGACCGCCACGCCACGGCGCGGGGCCTCGCGAACGCCCTGGTGGAGATCCGCCAGGACCTGATCGCCGGCGCGGACGGCCAGGCGGAGTGGGCGGCGCGCTTCGCCCGCGTGCTGCGCCCGCTGCTCGCGGCTTGATCTCCGCCGGGCCGACCCCGAAATCGGGTGTGGCCCGCCCGACCCGAAGAGAGTTGCGACCGATGAGTGAGATCGATCCGAGGACCCAGACGGAACTCGAGGCCGCGGTCTTCCGCCGCCTCGTCGCGCATCTGCGCAACCGGACGGATGTGCAGAACATCGACCTGATGAACCTGGCGGGCTTCTGCCGGAACTGCCTGTCGAACTGGCTGAAGGACGCCGCCGACGAGACGGGCGTCGCACTGACCAAGGACGCGAGCCGCGAGGCGGTCTACGGGATGCCCTACGCCGAGTGGAAGGCGCGCTTCCAGACGGAGGCGAGTGCGGAGCAGCAGGCGGGCTTCTCGGCCGCGCAGGCCAAGGACCATTGATGCGGCGGCCGGACGGCGGCGAATCGGCTAAGCTTCCGGTAAGGCGGGCCCGTTAACCACGGGTCCAGGGCGCAACCGCGCCGTGCATTCGGGAGAGCCCCATGAACGCCCATTCGATGCCCACCGCCGCGCAGCGGCCCGGCGGCGACGTCTCGTCGGCCGAGGGTGTGGCCGCCGACGAGCTGAAGCAGTTCATCGAGCGCCTGGAGCGCCTCGAGGAGGAGAAGGCCGGCATCATGGGCGACATCAAGGAGGTGTTCGCCGAGCTGAAGGGCCGGGGCTTCGACGCGAAGGCCGTCCGGACGATCCTGCGCATCCGCAAGCAGGACCACAGCGAGCGCCAGGAGCAGGAGGCGATCCTCGAGCTCTACATGCAGGCACTCGGCATGGCGTAGCCGGAACGGGCGGCGAGAAGTCCGCCCGGTCCGCGCCTGCCGCATCCGACGGAGCCGCACAGCGGTGTTCGACGAGGCGACGGTCGGTAACAGCGATCGGGCGTCGGTGAACCGCCCCCCGGCCCGCTTCGGGCCGTCGATGGCCGGGATGGTCGCGGCGCTCAAGGGGCTGCCGCGAAGCCTCTCGGCGATGAGGAGCCGGACCGAGCACGCAGTGCGGACACGTCGCGGACGGAAGCTCCGCGCGACCGATCCGCGTCACGATCCCGAGCCGTGACGGACGCGTGACGGATCCTCGGGACCGTGTCCCGAGGATCCGCCGGACAGAGCCCCCTCCCCCAGCGGGAGAGGAAACAGTCTCAGGCGGCGCGCTCGGCGCGGTTCAGCAGCTTGCGATTGACCAGCACCTCGGCGATCTGGATCGCGTTGAGGGCCGCGCCCTTGCGCAGGTTGTCCGAGACGCACCAGAAGTTCAGGCCGTTCTCCACCGTCGCGTCCTCGCGGATGCGCGAGATGTAGGTCGCGTCCTCGCCGGCCGCCTCGTGGGGGGTCATGTAGCCGCCGTTCTCGCGCTTATCGATCACCAGCACGCCGGGGGCGGCGCGCAGGATCTCGGTCGCCTTCTCGGCCGTGAGCGGCTGCTCGAACTCGACGTTCACCGATTCCGCGTGACCGATGAAGACCGGCACGCGGACGGCGGTCGCCGTCAGCTTGATCTTCGGGTCGAGCATCTTCTTGGTCTCGGCGACCATCTTCCACTCTTCCTTCGTGTAGCCATCCTCCATGAACACGTCGATGTGGGGGATGACGTTGAAGGCGATGCGCTTCGTGAACTTGCCGCCCTGCTTGATCTCGCCGGCGGTGAACACGGCGCGGGTCTGATTGAACAGCTCGTCCATCGCCTCCTTGCCGGCGCCGGAGACCGACTGGTAGGTCGACACGACGACGCGCTTGATCGTGGCCGCCTCGTGGAGGGGCTTCAGGGCGACGACCAGCTGCGCGGTCGAGCAGTTCGGGTTGGCGATGATGTTGCGCTTGGTGAAGCCCACCACCGCGTCGGCGTTCACCTCGGGCACGATCAGCGGCACGTCGGCGTCGTAGCGGAACGCCGACGAGTTATCGATGACCACGCAGCCCTGCTGGCCGATGCGGGGCGACCACTCCTTCGACGCCTCGCCGCCGGCCGACATCAGGCAGATGTCGGTGTCGGAGAAGTCGTACGTGTCCAGCGTTTTGACCTTGAGCGTCTTGTCGCCGTAGGAGACTTCCTGACCCTGGCTGCGGCGCGAGGCCAGCGCCACGACCTCGTCGGCGGGGAAAGCCCGCTCGGCCAGGATATCGAGCATCTCGCGGCCCACGTTGCCCGTGGCGCCGACGACGGCGACCTTGTAACCCATCTCTCGTCTCCGCGCGGAAAACCCCGACCGATCCGGGTGCCGCGCCTGTGCCAGTACAATCGGCCGAAGGATCGTTCGTGCCGGACGCGCCCGCCAAACGAGCGCGGCCGCAGACCCCGTCCTCCGCGGAGGTGGGGGCGACGGCCGGGTCGAGCAAGGCGCGCAAGGGCGCGCGCTGTCAAGGCCGCCGACGGCGCAACACTCGATTCACCCTGCCTCCGGAAACCCGGTGACGGCCTCGGGCCGGCAGAGGGAATTCAATCCTTCGGCGCGACGCTGGCGTCCACCCCGCGGCCTCCCGCCGCCACGGAGCACGCCCCTGACCGGAACAGCGCCCCTCGTCGATCGGATCGGGCTCGGCGTGCCGGGCGGCCGGGCCGCGCGCGCGCCGTACGCCCCGGTCTCCCCGGGATCTCTCGGCCTGCGCATTGCCCTCGCCGCGGCGGCGATTGCCGTCCTGTGGGCCCTCCCCCGCTGGCCCGGCGAGACCTCGACCTCCGCGCCCGCGCCGCCGCCGGCCGCGGAGACCGCCTTCGTCCCGTCGGTTCAGGCCTCGCCGGCACCGCCCGCGGCCTCGGTCGCCCAGTTCGGGCTCGCGGAACCCGGGCTCGATCCGGTGCGCGTGTCCGCCCGCGTCGATCCGCGGACCGGGCTGCGCGAGGACACCCTCATCCGGGGCGACGTCGCGGCGATCGAGGCGCCGGCCCTGCGCGTCCAGCTCACCCGCGGGCCCCGCTCGGGCGCACCGCCGACGCTCTTCGTGCTCATGGCCCGGCGCGCCGCGAACGGTCCGGCCCTCGACCGGCCGGCCCTGGCGGTGGCCCGGACCGGCGCCCGCGATCAGATCCGCACGAAGTTCGGTGCGGTCGAGACCCTGGAGGTGACCTTCGCGGGCCCCGCGCAGCGGACCTGCACCGGCTTCGTCACGCGCGACACGGCTTTCCAGCTCGACGGATGGCTCTGCGCGCCCCTCGCGCGCCCGCCAGAGCCGCAGGCCCTCGGCTGCATGCTCGACGCGCTGAGCCTCGTCGACCTCGCCGATGCCGCCACGACGGCGGCCTTCTCGGTCGCGCCCGATCCGGCGGGCGCGTGCCCGGCATCGGCCGCGACAGAGCCTCCCGGGAGGGTCGGATCGTTAATCCGGCGGCCGCAAAATAAAAAATGAGGCCGGAGTGTGGCAAAACGCACAAGCTCAGCCATAAGGGCGGAACAACAGCCTCGCCCAAGCGTCTTATCGTCAAAGGCGGCGAACTGTTAAGCTTCGGTCGCCATACTGATGGCACTCAAGGACAAGGTTGGCCATGCGCTCGCTCAAGATCGCCCTTCTCGGCGTCGTCGCCGCCACCGGCCTCGGCGCTCTGGCCTCCGCGCCCGCCCAGGCTCAGGATGGCTACGTCCCCGGCCCGATCTACCGGGTCAGCCGGCCGCTCCCGATCCGCGTGCGCCCGCGCAGCTGGCTCGATGCCGGCAATGTGCCGCTGACCTCGAACGTTCCGGGCGCCGGCGGCTCGCGCAACCCGGCCCTGAACCCCTACCTGATCGCGGCGTCCAACCAGCTGACCCCGCCCTACGGCCCGACGGACCGCTTCGGCCGCGGCATCCTGCCGGATCCGATCACCAACGGGCCGTTCATCGGCGCCCGCTCCTCGGCGATCCGCAACGTCGACCTCTCCTTCGTCGACCGGCTGGACCCGACCTCGCCGCTCTACGGCCGCCCCTACTGAGCGGCCCGACAAGGCAGCATCACGTTTACGAAGCGCGGGTCCTCGGGCCCGCGTTTTTCGTTGGCGGGCATGCCCGGCCACGCCTTCACCGGGGCCCGATATCCTGTATGCCAAGTGCCGCGGGAGCGCGTGGGCTGCCGAGACCGGGAACTGAGCGATGAAGCCGTTCGACTGGGTGACCGGGTATCCGTCGTTGCGGATGCCGATGTTCGGGCGCAACTGCGTGGCGACCTCGCACGCGCTGGCGGCGCAGGCCGGCATCCAGATGCTCCAGGCCGGCGGCAACGCGGTCGACGCCGCGATCGCCACGGCGGCCGCCAAGACCGTCACCGAGCCGTGCAGCAACGGTCTCGGCTCCGACGCCTTCTGCATCCTGTGGGACGGGAAGGCGCTGCACGGCCTCAACGCTTCCGGCGGGGCGCCGGCCGCCTGGAGCCGGGACTACTTCCTGAAGAAGTACGGCGCCGGCGAGCGGCCGCCGATGCGCGGCTGGGACTCGGTCACCGTGCCAGGCGCGGTCGCCGCCTGGGCGGCGCTGAGCGAGCGCTTCGGCCGCCTCCCCTTCGCCGACCTGATGCAGCCCGCGATCCGCATCGCCGAGCGGGGCTACCTCGCGCCGGTGGTGGTCCAGCAGAAATGGGCGGCCGCGGCCCGGATCGAGGCGATCACCCGCCAGCCGGGCTTCTCTGAGTTCTTCCTGCCGCGGGGCCGGGCGCCGGATGTCGGCGAGCTGGTGACCTTCCCGGGCGCCGAGAAGACCCTTCGACTGATCGGCGAGACCAAGGGCGAGGCCTTCTACCGGGGCGAGATCGCCGAGGCGATCGCCGCGCACGCGCGGGCCAACGGCGGCGCGATGACCGCCGCCGACCTCGCGGCGTTCCGCCCCGAATGGGTCACGCCGACCGCGAAGGACTATCACGGCTACACGCTGCACGAGATCCCGCCGAACGGCCAGGGTATCGCGGCGCAGATCGCGCTGGGCCTCCTCGAGCAGTTCGACCTCGGCGGCCTGCCGGTCGATGGGCCGGAGTCGCAGCACCTGCAGATCGAGGCGATGAAGCTCGCCTTCAGCGACACCTACCGGTACGTCGCCGACCCCCGCGGGATGGAGGTGACGCCGGAGGCCATGCTCGACCCCGCCTACCTCGCGGAGCGCGCCAAGCTGATCGACCGGAACCGCGCCCAGGTCTTCGGGCCGGGCAAGCCGCCCGCGGGCGGCACGATCTACCTCACCGCGGCCGACGAGTCCGGCATGATGGTGAGCTTCATCCAGTCGAACTTCATGGGCTTCGGCTCCGGCGTGGTCGTCCCGGGCTGGGGCATCTCCCTGCAGAATCGCGGCTACGGCTTCGTGCTCGATCCGGAGAGCCCCAACGTGGTGGCGCCCGGCAAGCGCCCGTTCCACACCATCATCCCGGGCTTCCTCACGAAGGACGGAGCCCCGGTGATGAGCTTCGGCGTGATGGGCGGCAACATGCAGCCGCAGGGGCACGTCCAGACGCTGGTGCGGATGATCGACCACGGCCAGAACCCGCAGGCGGCCTGCGACGCGCCGCGGTGGCGGGTGAACGAGGGCCTGGACATCAACGTCGAGGCGGCGATGCCGCGCGCGACCCTGGAGCGCCTGAAGGCCCTCGGCCACGAACTCGAGGTGATCGAGGACAGCTACCAGGATTTCGGCGCCGGCCAGTTCATCTGGCGGATGGGCGATCCCGCCGTCGAGGGCTACGTGGCCGCGAGCGACCCGCGCCGCGACGGGCAGGCCGTCGTCTGGTGACGCGCTACTTGACCTGAACGCTGTCCACCACCTGGCGGAACTTGGCGAGGACGCCGTCGCGCTGATCCTGCCGCACGACGCCGAGGGCGCGGACGTAGCCGTCCGGTGCGAACCGGATGGTCTGCATGACCACGACCGGCTGATTGGTCGGCTGATCGAGGGCGCGGGCCACGATCTCGTGCCAGTCGACGCCGTTCGAGCGGTAGCTCTGCGCCCGCTCGATGACGAAGTCCTTGAGGGTCTGATTGGACGCCAGGGCGGCGCGGGCGAAGCCGTCCCGCTGCTCGGCCCCGGGCGGCTGCTGCACGGCCTGCGCGAGGACGAGGATCGGCTGTTCCAGATTCTGCATCTGGTCCTTCGGGCCGCTGGTGAGGAGGACCGAGTTGCCGGCCATCACCCGCACCGGCCGGAAGCCCGCCATGTCGGCGATGCGGAAGGGCAGCGCGTCGACCTGCTGGGTCAGCGACAGGGCCGGCCGGAGGGTGACGCCGGTCACCATCTTGCGCATCGAGGCCTCGGTCTCGGCGTCGGGCAGCGCCTGGGCGATGATCAGCCCGGTCACGGTCGGCGTTCCGACGACGAGGATCCACTTCCGGATCGCCGGCGCGGACGAGCCGGGATCGGCGGGCTGCTCACCGGTGTAGAGCATGCCCTCGTTGTCGCCGATCTTGACCTCCTCGCGCTTCTCGACCGCGAAGCCCTGGCTGAGCAGGTTGGCGTCGGTGAAGCCGCTGACGAGTTCCGCGAAGGCGTTCGCGGGCAATTCGACGACCGACACGGTCGCGCCACCCTCTTTCCGCTCGAAGCCCGAGAAGCGCCGCGACAGCGACATGTCGGCGGGCGGGTCGAAGCCGAAGCGCGAGCCCGCGGGATAGACGGGATCGCCGGCCCGGGCGGCCGAGCCGAGGCTGGCCGCCAGCGCGGCTGCGCACAGAACCCGTCCGAGACGCAGCGTCAGGTTGCGCATCCGCATCGAAAACCGGTTCTCCTGGTGGACCCAACTTTGGGTTAGTCCGCACCCGATGGGTCTGCCGGGCGACCTGTTCTGTCAAGCCGGCAACGCGGCGCGCCTGCGTTCACGATGAAGGGAAAGCGCGAGCGCGGCGGCGGCGCCGATCCCGACGCCGTAGGCGAGGAGATTCCACGGCGAGAAGATGGAGCCGAGGAGGAGCTGACCCGGCAGGGTCGTCCGGAAGGCGTCGAGGGCCGGCGTGTGGACGAGCCGGCTGCTCTCGATGAGCGCGGCGGCCCCGAAGGCGGCGATCAGGCAGGCACGCAGGCCCCAGCTGCCGGGTCGCAGGGCGGCGACCAGAAGGAACAGCATCGCCCCCCACAGGATCCCGCCGCCGTAATGGTGGATCGCGAGCGGCAGGCCCCAGTGCGGCACGCGCAGCAGCAGGCCGAGGGCGATCACCGCGGCCGCGAGGCCGAGATGGGTCGCGCGGGCCATCGGCAGCTCCCGACGCGCGGGCGCGGCCGGCACGGCCGGCCAGGTCGCGATGCCGTTCACCCGCGCGACCAGCGTGTAGGACACGATCATCAGCAGAAACCAGGACGAGAGCTTGGCCACCGGGACGATGGACCAGTGCTGCCGCTGGTTCGGGTAGAGCCACGTGCCGGACAGCGTGCCGAGATTCTCGGCGAACCAGATGAACAGCGCGACGAGCAGCAGGCCCAGCAGGAGCGGCATGGTGCGGTGCTCCCGCCAGACCTTGAAGTACACGGTCGCGGGGGCGAAGGCCGCGACCGCGACCGCGATGAGTCCGAAACGCAGGTCGATGCCGCGATGATCGATGAGGAAATTGACGTAGATCGCCACCGACAGGACCGCGAGCAGGCGCAGGCTCGGGTGCCGCGTGAACCGGAAATCGAACAGGCGCCAGACGCGGGCGAGGTAGCTGCCGACCGCCGCGTACATGAAGCCCGTGAACAGCGGGACGCCGCCGAGCCGGAACAGGTTCGCCTCCGGGTAGACCCAGCTGCCGATCGCGGTCTTGTGGATCTCCATGGCCGTGCCGATGACGTGGAAGACCAGGATCACCCGGGCCTCCGACCACGTCTCCATCCGCAGCCGCAGCATCGCGACCTGGAGCACGAGGGCGGCGAGGAACAGCGCGTCGTACCGGGCGACGGGCGCGTGGGCCGGCCAGACGAGGCGCGTGCCGAGCATGAGCGCCAGGAGCAGGCCGCCGAACAGGCAGGCCCAGCCCTGCTTGAGCCCGAACCGGACGAACTCGTAGAGCCCGGCCGTGACGCGCCCGCGCGCCAGGACCGCCTCCTGGAGGCGGGCCTCGGCCGCGACGAAGCCGGCGAGCGCCGGCCACTGTGCCGCCGCGCTGACGCGCCCGCCGGGGATCGCCGGCGGCATCGCGGTCGGTCCCGGCTCTAGGTCCCGCTCGCGCGTCATGGCGTGTCGCGCGTCATGGCGTGGCCGGCACCGTGACGCGTCGCAGGGTGAGATTGCAGCGGCCGCCCGGCGGCAGGAACCCGGGCCCGTCCGCCGCTTCCAGCAGGTCGCCGTCCGGGTAGAGCCGGTCGATGCCGTGGAAGACGAGCCGCGCGGCGCCACCCATCACCAGTGCGTCGCCGGCCTGCAGCCGGACCGAGCGGGTCGTGCTGGACCGGCTCGGGCCGCCGTAGCGGAACAGGGCCGCCGCGCCGAGGGACAGCGACACGACCGGCGCGGCGAGATCCGCCTCGTCGCGGTCCTGGTGGAGGCCCATGCGGGTCCCCGGCGCGTAGATGTTGATGAGGCAGGCTTCCGGCGGGGCCGGATAGGCCGCGAGCGTCTCCCAGGCCGCGCGGGCGGTCGGCGGCAGGGCCGGCCAGGGTCGACCGGTCTCGGGATGGTGCGGCTGGTAGCGGTAGCCCGCGACGTCGGAGACCCAGCCGAGGGGTCCGGCATTCGACATCCGCACCGAGAACGGCTTGCCGGTGCGGGGCATGCGCGGCGTCACGGGCGGCGCCTCGGCGAGAACCGCGGCGATCTCCGCGGCGAGCCGCGCGCGGGCCGCCGCGTCGAGGAAGCCCGGATGGTGGATCAGGCCCGGTGCGAGTTCCGACGCCACTCAGCGGTCCGCGTCGACGACCTGCTCCAGCACGGTCTTGGAGGCTACCGTGGTGTCGGCTTTCAGGCGGTAGACCAGCGGCACGCCGGTCCGGATCTGGAGATCGGGCACCTGCGCCTCGGTCAGTCCGTCGAGGACCATCACCAGGGCGCGGAGCGAGTTCCCGTGGGCCGCCACGAGGACCCGCTGGCCGGCCATCACGCGCGGCAGGATCGTCGCGACGTAGCAGGGCAGAACCCGCGCGGCCGTGTCCTTCAGGCTCTCGCCGCCGGGCGGCCGCACGTCGTAGCCCCGGCGCCAGGCGTGGACCTGCGCGTCGCCCCAGCGGGCGCGGGCCTCGTTCTTATTGAGGCCGGAGAGGTCGCCGTAATCGCGCTCGTTGAGGGCGCGCGCGCGCAGGACCGGGATCTCGGAGAGGCCCATCTCCTCGAGGATCAGCGCGCAGGTCCGCTGCGCGCGGACCAGCTCGGAGGTGAAGGCCACGTCGAACCCGTAGCCGTCCCGCTTGAGGCCGCGGCCGGCGGCCTGAGCCTCGGCGACGCCGCGCTCGGTGAGGTCCGGGTCGCGCCAGCCGGTGAACAGGTTCTGCAGGTTCCACTCGCTCTGGCCGTGCCGGACGAGGACGAGGAGCCGCTCCATCGCCGTCGCGCCGCCGGTCACAGGCCGAGCACGTCGGTCATGGTGTAGAGCCCCGGCGGCTTGGGATGCGCCCAGAGCGCGGCCTTGACGGCGCCCGTGGCGAACAGGCCCCGGTCGGCCGCGTGGTGGCTGATCGTCAGGCTCTCGCCGGTGCCGGCGAAGATCACGCTGTGGTCGCCGACGACGCTGCCGCCCCGCAGGGTGGCGAAGCCGATATCGCCGGGCCGGCGGGCGCCGGTATGCCCGTCCCGGGTCGAGACCCGGACGGCCTTCAGGTCGACGCCGCGGCCCTCCGCGGCGGCCTCGCCGAGCATCAGCGCGGTCCCGGAGGGGGCGTCCACCTTCATGCGGTGGTGCATCTCGGCGATCTCGATGTCGAACTCGTCGCCGAGGGCCTTGGCGACTCGCCGGACCAGCGCGGCCATCAGGTTGATGCCGAGCGACATGTTGCCCGACTGCACGATGCGGGCGTGGTACGAAGCCGCCTTCAGCTTGGCGAAATCGTCCTCCGAGAGGCCGGTCGTGCCGACGACGTGGACGATGCGCGCCTGGGCGGCGAGCTCGGCGAAGGCGACCGTGGCGGCCGGCGCGGTGAAGTCGAGGACGCCGTCGGCGCCCGCGAAGGCCGTGAGGGCGTCGTCGGTGACGGGAACGTCGAGGGGTGGCAGCCCGGCGAGGACGCCGGCGTCCTGGCCGAGCGCCGGCGAGCCGTCGCGCTCGATCGCCGCTGAGAGCGTGCAGCCCTCGGCCTGCGCCACCGCGCGGATCAGCATCCGCCCCATGCGCCCGTCGGCGCCGACCACCACGAGCCGCATCCCGTTCCCCAGCTTGCCGTCTCAGGCGGGCAGGAACGCGGCCGCGCCGGCCCCACCCCTGCCCGCATCGCTGTCCGGGTCCCCGCTCCGCCGCGCGGGCGGCGGGAGCCCGGGCGCCCTCACTCCTTCTGGGGGGCGATCTGCTCGAGCCCGCCGATATGCTTCTGCGCGTAGAGCGGCAGGCCGATCTGCTTGATCAGCTCGAGCTGGGTCTCGAGGAAGTCGATGTGACCCTCCTCGTCCTCGGCCAGATCCTCGAAGAGGCGCTTCGACACCCGGTCGTTGATCGAATCGCAGTACTTCGCGGCCTCGAGGTAGAGGCTGCGGGCCTCGTTCTCGGCGGCGAGATCGGATTCCAGGATCTCCTGGACGTTCTGGCCGATCCGCAGCGGGTCGAGCTCCTGCAGATTCGGGAACCCGTCGAGGAACAGGATCCGGTCGATGAACCGGTCGGCGTGGTTCATCTCCTCGATCGATTCCTTGCGCCAGAACTTCGCCAGCTCGACGTAGCCCCAGTCATTGAGCATGCGGAAATGCAGCCAGTACTGGCTGACGGCCGTCAGCTCGCTGCGCAGGCCGCGATTCAGATACTCGATGACCTTGGTGTCGCCCTTCATGCCCCCGTACTCCTTACCGTGCTCTCAGGCGGGGGGTAGAAGCATCAGGCCGCGACTCCCTCATCCGCAGTTTGGAATTTCACCAAACTACAGGCGCTCGCGCAAGCCGTCGTGCAAGCATGGCTGCTCTCCGCCGCCGCGGCCTCGCCCAGCGCGGTCTGCATGATCGCGCGGATCGTGCGGGCGCAGCGCCCGCATTTCGGGCTGCAGCCGAGGCAGGCGTAGACCTGCGCGGGCGTGCGCGGGCAGCCGGGTCCGGGGGCGAGGCAGCCGCGCACGGCGCCGTCCGATAAGACGTTACAAGAACAGACGATCATGCGCGCCGCAAATCCCGTCATCCCCGTGCCCGCCGCGGTCGTCGACGACCGTCTGGGGCACCCGCGCCAGTTTAGAAGAATTGAAAAGTAGCTGGCTTTTCAATACCTTATTGGCCACGGTCGACATGGCACCGCCGTCCGCGCGGGTCAAGGGCGTGCGATCTAAGTGCGCCCCAACTGTCAGGTCGGGCCGTCAGCGGGCGAGTTCGCGCAGGCCGAGCCGGATGAGCACTTTGGCCTCGGCGCCCTCCCCCGCACCCTTGAGCGCGGCCGCGATGGCGGCGGCGGCCTGGACCTGCGGGTAGCCGAGATTGACCAGGGCCGAGACGGCGTCCGCCACCGGCTGCGGGGCGGCGCCCTCCTCGACGGCGCCCGCAAGGGCGACCAGCGCGGGATCGACGGGCGCGAAGGCCGGGGCCTTGTCCTTGAGCTCGGCGGCGAGCCGGGCGGCGAGGCGCGGCCCGACGCCCGGGGCCCGGCTGATCGAGCCCTTGTCGCCGGTGGCGATGGCGCTCGCCAGCGCCTCGGGCTCCAGCACCGACAGAACGCCGAGCGCCACCCGCGCGCCGACGCCCTGGACGGTCTGGAGCAGGCGGAACCACTCGCGCTCGGCGTCCGAGCGGAAGCCGTAGAGGCGGATCATGTCCTCGCGGACGTGGGTCTCGATCGACAGCGCCGCGGGCTCGCCGACCTTGGGCATGCGCTGCAGGGTCCGCGCCGAGCAGTGAACGATGTAGCCGACCCCCGACACGTCGAGGATCACGAAATCCTCGCCGAACGAGTCCACGACGCCCTTGAGCTTGCCGATCATGCCACGCCTGCCGCTACCTCGGCTTGCCTACAGAACCGCGGCGGCCTTCGCCAGACGTGCTTGAGCGCGCAGGGAGATCATGAAATCACGGGCCCGCGCCGGCCGAGCTTGGCCGGTCACGGGGGGATGACATGCGCGCGCCACTTCTTGTCCTGATCGGCCTGCTCTGCGCCGGCCCGGCCCGGGCGGCGGACAACCCGGCAGCCCCGCCCGCACCGGTCGCGCCGAGCGCGGATCCGACGCAGGTCAGGCCCGGCAGCTACGTCCTCGATCCGGATCACGGCAAGATCACGTGGTCGGTCTCGCATCTCGGCTATTCGACCTATTACGGCCAGTTCACCGGCCTGAGCGGCACGCTCCAGCTCGACCCGAAGGCGCCCGAGAAGAGCCGCCTCGAGGTAACTGTGCCGCTCGGCGGCGTCATCACCGGCAGCACCCGGCTGAACGAGCACCTCGCGGCCCCGGATTTCTTCGACACGGCCAAGTTCCCGAGCGCCACCTTCACCGCCACCAAGGTCGAGCCCACCAGCCCGACCACCGCGCGGATCACCGGCGACCTCAACCTGCGGGGGACGGTCCGGCCGTTCGCGATCGACGCCACCTTCAACCAGGCCGGCATCCACCCTGTGGACCAGCGCTACACCGTGGGCTTCGACGGGCGCGCGGTCGTCAAGCGCTCGGATTTCGGCATCAACGCCTACCTGCCGCAGCTCGGCGACGAGGTGAGCCTGCGCATCGAGGGCGAGTTCAAGGCCGCGCCCTGACGGCCGGTCTGTCTGCCGACCGCGGGCCGACGCGGCGGGTGACGCCCCGTCGCCGGACGTGTAGTCAGCCGCCGTCGCGGCGCCGCGGCGAGGGGCGCGCCCAAGGGAACGCGCGTCTCCCGGTCGGCGCCCGGCATCGTCGCGAAGATGCGGGTGCGCCACCGCGCCGATCGATGCTTACCCTGGAGGTCTCAGCCGTGCGGCGTGTCGGTGTCCCCACCCTTGCCCTGACGCTAGCCCTGACGCTGAATCTCGCGGGGACGGCCGCCGCGCAGGCGCCCGCCGCGCCGGCCAATCCGGCCGCGCCGGCCTCGGCCCTCGACAATTACGCCTCGGCGGCGGCCACGACCATCATCGCCGAGCAGGCCTGCCCGGGCGTGCAGGTCCGGGCCGGCCAGCTGACGACGCTCCGCCTCGCGGCACGCGTCAATGCCGGGCAGGAGGCGATCCTGGAGGAGAAGCTGCGCACCCGCGCCACGCAGGTGCGCCAGCAGCTCGCCGCCGACGGCCGGGAGACGTGGTGCGCGCAGGCCCTCGCCGCCTTCGGCCCGGCGGGCAGCGTCGCGAAGGGCATCCTGGCGACCGGCGCGCCGATCCGGTGACACCGCCCGGCAGGCCGCCGCGGATTGACACGGCGCCGCCGCGCCCGTACTGACCCCGCATGGCGCGCGGCCTCAGCTGGGGTCCGCGCGTTTCGCGTTGTCCGGGCCGAACGCCCGTTCAATGACTTCAAACAAGAAGCCGGTCCAGGGGCAGCCGCCCCGGAGGCCGTTCGAGAACACGAGAGAACGATGTTCGCAGTCATCAAGACGGGCGGTAAGCAGTACCGCGTCGCCGCCAACGACACCATCACCATCGCCTCCCTGGCGGGCGAGGCCGGCGAGGCCGTGACCTTCGGCGAGGTCCTCCTGTTCGCCGACGGCGCGGGCGCGACCCAGGTCGGCGCCCCGACCCTGTCGGGCATCAGCGTCACGGGCGAGATCGTGCGCCATGGTCGCGACAAGAAGGTGATCGCCTTCAAGAAGCGCCGCCGGCAGAACTCGCGCCGCAAGCGCGGCCATCGCCAGGACCACACGGTCGTGCGCATCACCGGCATCTCGGCCTGAGGCCGGCGCACCGCTGGGCGCGTAGCGGTCCCTGAGGACCCGATCCGCGACCGCATCCCGACAGATCAGAATTCGGAGTTCATCCCATGGCACACAAGAAGGCAGGCGGCTCGTCCCGCAACGGTCGCGACTCGGAAGGCCGGCGCCTCGGCGTCAAGAAGTTCGGCTCGGAGGCCGTCATTCCGGGCAACATCATCGTGCGTCAGCGCGGCACCAAATGGCATCCCGGCGCCAATGTCGGCATGGGTAAGGACCACACGATCTTCGCGCTGGTACCGGGCCATGTCCGCTTCGAGACGCGCCGCGGGCGCGCCTTCGTAGGTGTTACCCCGCTGGCCGAGGCCGCGGAATAAGAGGCGGGCGCCCTGAGTGGCGAAGCTGGCGTCCCGCCCGGTGTCCCACACCGGACCGGAGACGTCGTTGCCGAGCCCCTGACGGGCCAGGTCGGACGGAACACCGGGGAGGATGGGACGCCATCCTCCCCTTCGTCGTCTTGAGGCGGTGCCCCGGAGCCGGGAGCGCCGCCCTGCGAGGGCACGATGTTCCCCGATCTGACCCGTGATGACGTTTTCCGGATCGAGACGCGGCGGCTGTGGCTGCGCTGGCCGACCGCCAAGGACAGGGACGCGATCCTGAAGCTGGCCGGCGACCCGTCGGTCGCCGCGATGCTGGCGCGGGTGCCACACCCGCTCCCGGCCCCGGAGGTGGACGCGTTCCTGCTGCAGGCGCGCTCGCGGAATGCCGCCGGTTCGGCGCTCACGCTCGCCCTCGCGCCGCGGGCGGCGCCGGGCAGCCTCATCGGTGTCGTCAGCATCGAGGGGCGGAGCGACGGACCGCCGGAACTCGGCTACTGGCTCGGGCAGCCCTACTGGGGCAGCGGCCTGATGGCCGAGGCCGTGACGGCCCTGTGCCACGCGTTCTTCGCGTATACGGGCGGGACGGAACTCGCCGCCTCGGCCCGCACGGTCAACCCGGCGTCCCGGCGCGTGCTGGAGACCTGCGGCTTCGCGCAGGCCGGCAGCGCGATCCGGCCCTTTCCGGCGCGCGGCGCGGACCTTCCGGTCGATCTCTTCAGCCTCGACCGGCAGCGCTGGCAGACTCCGCCGTCCGAGCCGGCGATGACGCGGGCCGCCTGAGGCGGCCTCGCGGCGCCGGACTGGCCGGCGGCCGCCGACAGGGTGATGGTGCGGGTCGCGAATCCGCGCCCGACAAAGGATTCAGGTCGTGAAGTTCCTCGACGAAGCCAAGGTCTATGTCCGCTCCGGTGATGGCGGTCCCGGCTGCGTCTCGTTCCGGCGCGAGAAGTTCATCGAGTTCGGTGGACCGAACGGCGGTGACGGCGGCCGCGGCGGCGATGTCTGGGTGGAGTGCGTCGAGGGTCTCAACACCCTGATCGACTACCGCTACCAGCAGCACTTCAAGGCCAAGAAGGGCGAGCACGGCATGGGCTCGAACTGCCACGGCGCCAACGGCGCCGACACGGTCCTGAAGGTCCCGGCCGGCACGCAGATCTTCTCCGAGGACGGCGAGACGCTGCTCGCCGACCTGACCGAGGTCGGCCAGAAGATCCGCCTCGCCAAGGGCGGCAACGGCGGCTTCGGCAACGCCTACTTCACGACCTCCACGAACCGGGCCCCGAAACACGCCAATCCCGGCCTGGAAGGCCAGGAGATGTGGATCTGGCTGCGGCTCAAGCTGATCGCCGATGCCGGACTCGTCGGGCTCCCGAATGCCGGCAAGTCGACCTTCCTGGCGAGCGTCACCGCGGCGAAGCCGAAGATCGCCGACTACCCGTTCACGACCCTGCATCCCGGCCTCGGCGTGGTTCGCTCGGACGGGCGCGAGTTCGTGCTCGCCGACATCCCGGGCCTGATCGAGGGCGCCCACGAGGGCGTCGGCCTCGGCGACAGGTTCCTCGCCCATGTCGAGCGCTGCCGGGTGCTGCTGCACCTCGTGGACGGCACGAGCGAGCATGCGGGCAAGACCTACAAGCTGGTGCGCGGCGAGATCGAGGCCTACGGCAACGGCCTCGCGGAGAAGCCCGAAGTCGTGGCGCTCTCGAAGGCCGACGCGCTCGACGCCGACACGCTCAAGAGCCAGGTGGCCAAGCTGAAGCGCGCCGCCGGCCGCGCGCCGCTGGTCCTGTCCTCGGCGAGCCGCAAGGGCGTTCCCGAGGCGCTGCGCGCGCTTCAGGCCGAGATCGATGCCAGCGCCGAGGCCGAGCGGAAGCCGGCGGCCGCCTGGCAGCCGTAGCCCTCGACCGACTGTTCAAAGGGCGGGTCTTGGTTCACACCCGCCCCGAACGCGCCGTCCCGCACGAATCATGATCCCTGCCCTCGAAGAATTCCGCCGCGTGGTCATCAAGGTCGGCTCGGCCCTGCTGGTCGACCGCAATGCCGGCCGCCTGCGCCACGCCTGGCTCGCCGCGCTGGCCGAGGACATCGCGGAGCTGCACGGGCGCGGCGTCGACGTCCTGGTCGTGTCCTCGGGCAGCATCGCCCTCGGCCGGACGGTGCTGGGCCTGCCGCCCGGCGTCCTGCGCCTGGAGGAGAGCCAGGGCGCGGCCTCGGTGGGGCAGATCACGCTGGCGCGCCACTGGGCCGAGGCGCTGGGCCATCACGGCATCGTCGCCGGCCAGATCCTCGTGACGCCGCAGGATACCGAGGAGCGCCGCCGCTACCTCAACGCCCGCGCCACCGTGCTGAAACTCCTGGAGATGCGCGCGGTGCCGGTCGTGAACGAGAACGACACGGTGGCGACCTCGGAGATCCGCTACGGCGACAACGACCGGCTCGCCGCCCGGGTCGCCACCATGATCGACGCCGACGTGCTGGTGCTGTTCTCGGACATCGACGGCCTCTACACGGCGCCGCCCCAGAGCGATCCGGAGGCCCGCCACCTCGCGGTGGTCGACCGGATCACTCCCGAGATCGAGGCGATGGCCGGCGGCCCGGCCTCCGAGCTGTCGCGGGGCGGCATGCGCACCAAGGTCGAGGCCGCCAAGATCGCGGCCTCGGGCGGCACGCACTTGGTCATCGCGGACGGGCGCGGGAAGAACCCGCTGAAGGCCGTGCGGGACGGGGCGCGCTGCACGTGGTTCCTCTCGGGGTCCACGCCCACGGCCGCCCGGAAGACCTGGATCGCCGGCTCGCTGGAGCCGCGCGGCACCCTGACGATCGACGCGGGCGCCGAGCAGGCGCTCCGGAGCGGGGCCAGCCTGCTTCCCGTGGGCGTGCGCGCGATCGAGGGCAGCTTCTCCCGCGGCGACGCCGTGATGATCCGCGATCCGGAGGGCCGGATCCTCGGCCGCGGTCTCGTGGCCTATGACAGCGCCGAGGCCGCGCTGATCATCGGTCATCCGAGCGCGCGCATTCCGGAACTGCTCAATTATCCCGGTCGCGCCTGGATGGTGCACCGCGATGACTTGGCACTATTCTAGAAATCGTCGACAGAAGCTAATCTATTTACAATTTTTGTCTCGATGATCGCCACCGTTCCCGGCCCGGCACTCTTGTCGAGACGGCGTTCGATGTGCAAATACGGCGCTCTCCCCCCGTCCGGGCCGCGCGCGCGGCCGTCGACAACCGAGGACGCCAGCGTGCCCGTCCTGAACCTGAGATCGGACTTCGCCGAGGCCGACGCCCTTCCGGAGCAGATGGCGGCGATCGGCCGCCGCGCCCGGGCGGCGGCGCGGCGCATGGCGCTGGCCTCGGCGCGGACGAAGGACGTCGCGCTCAAGCTGATCGCCGAGCGGATCCGCGCGAGCCGCGACGAGATCCTGGGCGAGAACGCCCGGGACGTGGCCGCCGCCCGGAGCGCGGGCCAGACCGCCGCGCTGATCGACCGTCTGACGCTCGACCCCGGGCGCCTCGCGGCCATCGCGGACGCGGTCGAGAAGGTCGGGTCGCTCGCCGACCCGGTCGGGCGCCAGCTCGCCGCGATCGAGCGGCCGAACGGCCTCCTCATCGAGCGCATCGCGGTGCCGCTCGGCGTCGTCGGCGTCATCTTCGAGGCGCGCCCCAACGTGACGGCGGATGCCGGCGCGCTCTGCCTGAAGGCCGGCAACGCCGCGATCCTCCGGGCCGGCTCGGACAGCCATCGCAGCGCGATGGCGATCGCGAAGGCGATGAGCCGCGGGCTCGCCGATGCGGGCCTGCCGGAGGACGCGATCCAGCTCGTGCCGACCCGCGACCGCGCCGCGGTCGGGCTGATGCTCGCGGGCCTCGACGGCTGCGTCGACGTGATCGTCCCGCGCGGCGGCCGCGGCCTCGTGGAGCGCGTCCAGGCCGAGGCGCGCGTGCCGGTCTTCGCGCATCTCGACGGTATCAACCACGTCTACGTCGCCGCGGCGGCGGACCTCGACATGGCCCGCAGCGTGCTGCTCAACAGCAAGATGCGCCGCACCAGCGTCTGCGGCGCCGCCGAGACCCTGCTGGTCGACCGCGCCTGCGCGGCGACGCATCTCGCGCCGCTGGTTCAGGCCCTGCTCGACACCGGCTGCGCCGTCCGGGGCGATGCCGCGACCCGCGCGGTCGATCCCCGGGTGACGGACGCTTCCGAGCAGGACTGGCACACCGAGTACCTCGACGCGATCATCGCGGTGCGGGTGGTGGACGGGATCGAGGCCGCCATCGAGCACATCGAGACCTACGGCTCGCATCACACCGACGCGATCATCACCGAGAACGACGCCGAGGCGACCCGTTTCCTGGCCGAGGTCGACTCGGCGATCGTCACCCACAACGCCTCCACGCAGTTCGCCGACGGCGGCGAGTTCGGCTTCGGGGCCGAGATCGGCATCGCCACGGGGCGGATGCACGCGCGCGGGCCGGTGGGCGTCGAGCAGCTGACCACGTTCAAGTACCGGGTCCACGGCAGCGGCCAGATCCGCCCGTGACGCGCACTGACGGTTCGGCGTGCGGCTGACCCTGCCGCCGAGCGCTCCCGGCATGCGGATCGGCCTCTACGGCGGATCCTTCAATCCCGCCCATCTGGGCCACCGGCACGTGACGCTCGCGGCCCTGCGTCGGCTCGGGCTCGACCGGGTCTGGTGGCTGGTGAGCCCGGGGAACCCGCTCAAGAGCCGGAGTGCTCTCCCCTCCGTCGCGGCGCGGTGCGATCAGGCGCGCCAGATCGCCCGGCACCCGCGGATCGCCGTGACCGGGATCGAGGCTGCGCTCGGCGTCCGCTTCACGGTGCAGACGCTGCGCTTCCTCACGCGCCGGTGCCCAGGCGTTCACTTCGTCTGGGTCATGGGAGCCGATTCCCTCGGGACCTTCCATCGCTGGAAGGGCTTCGCCGAGATCGCCCGCCTCGTGCCGATCGCCGTCATCGACCGGCCCGGCTTCACCATGACGCCGCTGAGTGCCCGCGCGGCCCGACGCCTGGCCGGTGCCCGGGTCCCCGAGGCGGCGGCGTCGACGCTCGCGCTGCGGTCGCCGCCGGCCTGGATGTTCCTGCACGGGCCGCGCTCGACCCTGTCGTCCACGCAGATCCGCGCGCGCACGGGTCGGGGGACGGCGCCGCCGAAGTCTGCGCGGTTGCAATCGCGGCCCGATACCGCCAATTTCACCTGATCCCGCAAGGCCCGACATCGCCGTGCGGCAGAACGAGGAACCAGGACTCTGCCCGAAACCAGTCACACGGAGACGATCCGCACCCCCGTCCAGGCCCCGGTCGAAGCCGGTAAGGCGCGCTCGGACGACCTGAAGGCGCTCGCCCTCGAATGCCTCGACGACATGAAGGCCGAGGAGACGATCGCGATCGATCTGGCCGGCAAGACCTCGCTCGCCGACACGATGATCATCACGTCGGGTCGCTCGCAGCGTCACGTCGGCTCGATCGCCGACAAGATCATCCAGGAGATGAAGAATCGTGGCTACGGGAACGCCCGGGTCGAGGGCATGCCGGCCTGCGACTGGGTGCTGATCGACGCCGGCGACGTGCTGGTGCACATCTTCCGCCCCGAGGTCCGCGGCTTCTACAACCTCGAGAAGATGTGGGGCGCCGACCGCCCCGTCGGGATCGCGGCCGGCTAGGCCGGATCCGAATCCGTGCGCTTGGTCCTGGCCGCGGTCGGACGGCTGAAGGCCGGGCCGGAGCGCGAACTCGCGTCACGATATCGCGACCGCGCCGCGCAACTCGGACGCGGCCTCGGCTTCCCGTCCTGCGACAGCGTCGAGATCCCGGAATCCCGCGCCCGTCGCGCGCCCGACCGGTGCGCCGAGGAGGCCGCGGCGCTCGCGACCCATCTGCCCGCGGGCGGTGTCCTCGTCGCCTATGACGAGCGCGGTCGGGCCGATCTCGCCAGCGAGGCCATGGCCGAGCGCGTCGCCGCCTGGCGCGACGCGGCACGGCCGGCCCTGGTCGTGGTGATCGGCGGCCCGGACGGGCTGGACGCCTCAATTCGGACGCGCGCGGAGCTGATCCTGTCGTTCGGGGCCGCCACCCTGCCCCACGGACTCGTTCGCGTGCTCGCCCTCGAACAACTCTATCGCAGCCTCACCATCCTGGCCGGTCACCCGTACCATCGCGGTGAGGCGGGCTGAGCGGCCGTGAGGATGTCCGAGTCCGAGTCGAAGCCTGGGTCGCGGCGCGCGCGCGCGGCACTCGCCCTGCTGGCCGCGCTGTCGATCACTGTCGCCGCGCGCGCCGAGACCCCGAAGCCCACGGATCCCGAGGCGATCCAACGGGCCAACGAGGAGCGGGAGCGCCGGGCCGAGAACCTGAAGCGCGTGCAGGACGCCCTCGCCGCCAGTGCCGGACAGCGTGCGCAGTTCGAATCCGAGATCGCGGCGATCGGGTCCGACCGCGCGAAGCTCGACACCGCCCTCCTCGACGCGAATCGACAGGCGCAGGCGACGGAAGACCGCCTCAGCCGCCTGGAGGAGCGCCTGAAGGCGATGAGCGAGAGCGAGGCCGCGATCCGACACTCGCTGCAGGGTCGGCGCGGCATCGTCGCCGAGATCCTGGCGGCGCTCCAGCGGATGGGCCGCCGCCCGCCGCCGGCGGTGCTGGTGAGCCCCGAGGACGTGCTGGCCGCGATCCGAACCTCGATGCTGCTCGGTGCGGTGGTGCCGGAACTGCGCGGCGAGGTGGACACGCTCGCGGCCGATCTCGCGGAAATGATCAGGCTGCGCGGTTTGATCGCGCAGGACAAGGAAGGCCTCTCGAACGACCTCGCCGGCTGGGCGCGCGAGCAGCAGCGCCTGCAGGCCCTGGTCGCCGCCCGGCGCGCGCGGCAGGCGGAGGTGGAGAGCGGCCTCACGGCCGAGCGGCGCCGCGCCACCGAGCTCGGCGCGCAGGCCAAGAACCTGAAGGACCTGCTCGACCGCACAGAGGCGGAGGTCGCCGCGGCGAAGCGCTCCGCCGAGGAGGCCAAGGCCGCCGCGGAGCGCGAGGTGCGCATTACGCAGGAGCGGTTCGCCGCGGCCGGCTTCCGCGATCCGGCGCGGCTCGCGCCCAAGGTGCATTTCGCCGAGGCGCGGGGCGAAGTGCCGCGGCCGGTGAGCGGACGCGTCGCACGCGGCTTCAACCAGCCCGACGGCAACGGCGGGACGACCCGCGGCGTGTCGTTCACGACCCGCCCGAAGGCGTCGGTCTCGTCCCCGGCCGACGGGTGGGTGCAGTTCGCCGGGCCGTTTCGGTCCTATGGCCAACTCTTGATCATCAACGCGGGCGACGGCTACTATCTTCTGCTCGCGGGAATGGACCAGATCAGCGTCGAGGTCGGTCAGTTCGTGCTCGCGGGCGAACCGGTCGGCAGCATGGGCGACAGGGGTGCGGGTCCCGGCGGGTCCGAGGGTGATCCCACGCTCTACGTCGAGTTCAAGAAGGACGGCGGCTCCATCGATCCGGAGCCGTGGTGGGCGAAGAGCCCGAATAATACGGTACTTGGCGAGAAGGTTCGCGGCTGATGCGCAAGACTTCCCTGATCATGCTCGGCGCCTTCCTCGGTGCCGGAACGTCCATGGTGGCGACCCAGACCGACTTCCTGTCGGGTCCGCGGGCCGTGGCCGCCTCGGCCGAGACCTACCGCCAGCTCAGCCTGTTCGGCGACGTCTTCGAGAAGGTCCGCACCGACTACGTCGAGAAGCCGGACGAGTCGAAGATGATCGAGGCGGCCGTCAACGGCATGCTGACGTCGCTCGACCCGCACTCGAGCTACATGGACGCCAAGGCGTTCCGCGACATGCAGACCACCACCCGCGGCGAGTTCGGCGGCCTCGGCATCGAGGTCACGATGGAGGACGGCCTGATCAAGGTCGTCACGCCGATCGACGACACCCCGGCGGCGAAGGCGGGCCTGCTCGCGAACGACATCATCACGCAGATCGATGACGACCAGGTCCAGGGCCTCACCCTGAACCAGGCGGTCGACAAGATGCGCGGCCCGGTCAACTCGAGCGTCAAGCTCAAGATCAGCCGCAAGGAGTCGAAGGACCCGATCGACGTCACGCTCACCCGCGACGTGATCAAGATCAAGCCGGTGCGCTCGAAGATCGAGGGTGGCGACGTCGCCTACATCCGCCTGACCCAGTTCAACGAGCAGACCTTCGACGGGATGCGGGCCGCCATCGACAAGCTCACGGGCGAGATCGGTGCCGACAAGATCAAGGGCTACATCGTCGACCTGCGCAACAACCCGGGCGGGCTGCTCGATCAGGCCGTGATGGTCTCCGACGCCTTCCTCGATCGCGGCGAGATCGTCTCCACCCGCGGCCGCAACCCGGACGAGACGCAGCGGTTCTCGGCCAAGGCCGGCGATTTGACCAAGGGCAAGCCCATCGTGGTGCTGGTCAACGGCGGTTCCGCCTCGGCCTCCGAGATCGTGGCCGGCGCCCTTCAGGATCACAAGCGCGCGACCATCATGGGCACGCGCTCCTTCGGCAAGGGCTCGGTCCAGTCGATCATCCCCCTCGGCGGCTCCGGCGCTCTCCGGCTCACCACGGCGCGCTACTACACGCCGTCGGGCCGCTCGATCCAGGCCAAGGGCATCGAGCCGGACGTCGAGGTCACGCAGGACGTGCCGGACGAGCTCAAGGGCAAGGACGAGACCAAGGGTGAGGCCGGGCTGAAGGGCCACCTGAAGCAGAAGGACACCGACGAGCGCGGCGGATCCTCCGCCTACGTCCCGCCGGATCCGGCCAAGGACAAGCAGCTGATCTCGGCCGTCGACTTCCTCCACGGCATCCAGAAGGGCGCCGCCAACGGCACGCCCGCGCAGCAGCAGCAGAAGCCGAGCCTGCCGAACTGATCGTTCGGCAACCCCGCGCCGCTCTGACCCGATCCCGTCCGGCCTCTCGCCGGGCGGGATTTCCCGTTCTGGGACCGAGCGTTAGCGGAACGTTAACCATACCCGGCCGCAATGGATGCGAGGGTTGGGACCGCGCCGACCGGCGCAGGAACCGCGATCCCGTATCGAGAGCCGCTTGACCGAGTCCACCGACGATATCCTCACGCGCCCCCTCGGGGTGCCGGAGGCGGCGCCGGAGCAGCCCGCAGGCCGGATCGGACGGCTGATCGCGGCTGCCCGCAGGCCCCGGGTCGCGGCCGCGGCGCTCGCGGCCGGCTTCGCGGTGGCGGCCGGCCTGGTGCTCGCGCTGGGCGACCCCCAGGGCGGTGAACCCCGGGTCCAGGTGGCGATCGCGATGCGCGAACCCGCGGCCCGTCCGGCCGCACAGGCCCCGGTCGCCCAGCAGCCCCAGGTCATCACGACGGCGCCGGGAACGGCGCCCCTCCAGCACAGCGCCGAGGAGGTCGAGACCGCGTCCGGGGTGACGGTCGTGCGCCCGGCCGGCAGCGGGCCGAGCGAGGCGGTGGTGATCCGCGTGCCGCCGCCGAGCGCCCCCCGTCTCGCCCAGGCCCCCGACCCACGGATCAGCGAGGCGGGCCGCCACGGTCTCATGCCGAAGCTCGGCGAGGGCCGCATCCGCGCCCTCGACGTCTACGCCCGGACCGAGGAGGCCGGCAGCGGGCCGCGCATCGCGATCGTGGTGACCGGTCTCGGCGTCGGTCAGGCCGCGACCGCGGGCGCCACCGCGCGCCTGCCCGCCGCCGTGAGCCTCGCCTTCCTGCCCTACGGGGGCGAGGCCGAGCGCGCCGCGGCGCGCGCGCGGGACGCCGGCCACGAGATCTTCCTGCAACTCCCGATGGAACCCTTCGACTATCCCGACAGCGATCCGGGTCCGCAGACGCTGCTGACCGCGCTGCGGGGACCGGAGAACGCGGACCGCCTCGCCTGGGCGATGAGCCGCTTCCCGGGCTACGTCGGCGCGGTGAACTTCATGGGCTCCAAGCTGATGGCCGACGCGGCTTTCGAGCCGGTCCTGCGCGAGATCGGTGCCCGCGGTCTCGGGTTCCTCGATGACGGCACGGCTCCGAAACCCGCGGCGGCGCCCGCCAACAAGGGCAAGACGCCGGTGGCCCGTGCCGAGATCGTCCTCGACGCCACGCCGCGCGCCGACGCGATCGACGCCGCGCTCGCCCAGGCCGAAGCCCGGGCCCGCGCCAACGGCTTCGCCCTGGTCTCGGCGACCGGGACACCGCTGAGCATCGATCGGATCGCCCGCTGGGCGAAGGAGATCGACTCGCGCGGGCTGCGCCTCGTGCCGGCGAGCGTGGCGCTGCGGGGCGCCCGCGACAAGCGGGTCTCGACTGCCGATTGAGCGTGTCCGTGTCCAAAGTCAGCGCAAGTAGATCCGGCGCCTTCCGGGCCGGTGAAGACTTGGTCGACGTTGCCGCCTCGCCTCCCCCTGACCTATGGTCGCCGCGATGGTAACGGATTCCGACCCGGGCATCGCCCTGCCCTACCGCCCCTGCGTGGGCATCGCCCTGATCGCGCCGTCCGGCGGCGTCTTCGTCGGGCGTCGCAGCAAGGATGCCGGTCCCGAGCACGTCGACGGTCCGCACATGTGGCAGATGCCGCAGGGCGGCATCGATCCCGGCGAGGACGCGGAGGCCGCCGCCCGCCGCGAGCTCTACGAGGAAACCAACGTTCCGCCCGAGGCCGTGAAGCTCCTGGCCGAGATTCCGGACTGGCTCCCCTACGATCTGCCACCGGCGGTGATGAAGCAGGCTTGGAAGGGCCGCTACCGCGGACAGACGCAGAAATGGTTCGCCTACGGCTTCGTCGGCAGCGAGGATCTGATCGACGTGCTCCGGCCCGGCGGCGGCGCCCACAAGGCGGAGTTCGACGCCTGGCGGTGGGCGCGATTTTCAGAGCTTCCGGACCTGATCGTTCCCTTCAAGCGGCCGGTCTACGAGCGCGTCGTCGCGGCCTTCGCCGGCCTCGATCGATGGGCGGCGCGGTCATGACCGCGCGGACGGGGCGCTGAGGCCGTGCGCTGGCTCGCGGTCCCGGTCGCCCTCGCCCTGGCGTGGCTCGCCTTCACGATGAGTCCGCTCTGGTCGCTCTACGACCTGTCGCAGGCGGTGCGCCGGCACGATGCCGCCTATGTCGAGAGCCACGTGAACTTCCGGACGCTGCGCCTGTCGCTCGTCCGGCAGATCACCGCCGCGATGCGCGCGGCGTCCGAGACCGATCCTGACCTCGAGCCCCGCGACCGCCAGCGTCTCAACGACGCCGCCTACGGCCTCGCCCTGGCGCTCGCCGAGACGATGGTGACGCCGGAGACGGTGATGGACCTGTTGGCCAATGGCTGGCCCGACAAGCTCGACCTCGAGCGCCCGGCCGGCACACGGCCGGAGGGGCTGGTCATCCGCGGCCTCGGGCGGCTCATGCCGTACTACGCGGCCCTGGAGATGCGCGGCTTCCGCGCGGTCGTGATCCCGATCCCGCCGGAAGGGTCTCGCGCCGAGCGCACGCGGATCCGGCTGCGCCTGCGCGGCCTGAGCTGGCGTCTCGTGGATATCGAGATGGCGGAGATGCTGCGCGCGCAGATCGCCGCCAAGCTCAGCCGCGCCCTGGCACGCGCCAAGATCGGGGCCAGTGCCGGCGAGGAGCGCTGAGAGGGCGCGGCAGCCCGGACGGCGAGGCGCTATTTCGCCTTCGGCTCGCCCGGCGCGTTCTTGGGCTCGCGCGCCGCGGCCTTGGGCTCGCGCGCCTCGATCAGGTCCTCGGCCTTCTCCTCGTCGGTGTCGCCGCTCTGCTCGATAGTCTTGCCCGGATTGGCCAGCAGGGAGCGCACGATCCCCAGCAGGACCTCGCACTCGCCGGGGAACTTGTAGCTCTCGAGGACGATCGCGGCGTCGCGCAGGGTCCGCAGATCGCGCACCAGCTGGGCGTTGGCGTCCTCGCGCAGCTCGCTTTTCTTGGCGATCGCCTCCTCGATCTGCGCGCCCTTCACGTCGCAGGCGGCCCAGGCCGGCGATGCGGCGACCGCGGCGGCGAGGGCGAGACCGAGTGCGGGAAGAGAGCGCCACATGGCGGTGATCCTCGAAGATCCAGTTCAGAGGGTGTGCAGGGGCGCGGCGCGCAGGACATCCTGCGTCAGCGCCACGAGTTGGCTCGGACGGTAGGGCTTCGGCACGAAGACCGAGCCCGGAACGGCCTCGCAGCCCGCCAGGGAAGCCCGGCCCCCGGAGGTGTAGACGACCGGGAGGTCGGGCGAGAGCCGGCGGGCGCACCGGGCGAGCGACAGGCCGTCCGTGTTGCGGGCCAGATCGATATCGGTGAAGAGCAGGTCGACGCTCTCCCGGGCCAGGATCGCCTCGGCTTCCCAGGCATCCGCGGCGGTGAGCACCCGGTACCCCTCTTCGAGGAGCGCCTCGGCGGCCAGCTCGCACACGGTCGGCTCATCCTCGACGACCAGGATCGTGGCGGCGCCCCGGTCCGGGACGGGCAGGGTCGGGCAGACGAACGCGGCGGCGAACGGAACCATGACGCAACTCCCACTCACCCGGCGGGGGCACGGTGTTCCCGAGCCGGATCGCTGGGGCAACGACCCCTTCCGACGCGGCGTTCACCGTGTTTGCATCGAATTGCTCGGGTTTGGTGAGCGGCGCGTTAACCGCGGCCCGTCACCCCTGAACGAAGGCGTCCGAATGGTTAACAGAGCGTTACCGATCTGCGACCGCGGGTCCGAACCGTGAACCGCCCGGCTCAGTTGGGCGTCGGCCTACTCCTCACCGGTATGGCCGGCTACGTCGACGCCCTCGGCTTCGTACGGCTCGGCGGCCTCTACACATCCTTCATGAGCGGCAACACCACGCAGCTCGCCGTTCTCGGCGCCCAGGTCGAGCTGCACCACATGATCCTCCCGGCGATCCTGATCCTGGCGTTCCTGACGGGATCGGTCCTCGGGAGCGGGCTGGCGATCCTGGTGCCGCCGCGCTGGGCGACGCCGGCGGTCCTCGCCTACGAGTCGCTCCTGATCCTCGCCGGTCTGGGGCTCGGACTCCAGTCGCCCGAGCTCGGCGTCGCGGCCTTCTTCGTCGCCTTGGCGATGGGATCCCAGAACGCGGTCCTGGCGCAGGTGAAAGGCTTCCGGGCCGGCACCACCTTCGTCACCGGCGCGCTGTTCAGCCTCGGCCAGAAGATCGCGCAGGCCCTGACCCGCACCGGAGATCCGCTAGGCTGGCTCGGCGACGCCTCCGTCTGGATCTCGCTACTGTTCGGCGCCTACCTGGGCGCGCGGGCCTATCAGCAATTCGGTCTCTACGCGCTGATCGCCCCGGCGGCGATCTCGGGTGGCCTGGCGTTGATTACCGCCTTCCTGGTCTTGCGCACCGCGCCGCCGGCCGCAAATGTCCCCCCGACATGAGCAGCCCCGTCAGCAACCCGTCCCTCACCAGTCACGTCGCCGCGCTGGAGCCCGGCGAGCACGTGCTCGCCGCGCATTTCCTGAAGGACGTGCCGGCCCTGGCGCTCAGCGACGGCGCGGTCGCGCTGGTGCGGGAGGACGGGATCACCCGCGTCGCCGCGCATCCCGACAGCGGGATCCTCGTCGCGGCCGGCGGAGTCGACCGGCTGCTCACCGGGGGCGACGACGGCCGCGTGGTGGCGATCCGCGCCGACGGCGCGACGGAGCAGCTCGGCCTCGCCAAGGGCGGCGCCTGGATCGACGCGCTCGCCGCCCATCCCGACGGCGCGGTGGCGTGGTCGGCCGGCCGGACCGTCGTGGCCCGCGACGCGAAGGGCCGCGAGAAGACCTTCGAGGCGCCGTCCTCCGCCCGCGGCCTCGTCTTCGCGCCCAAGGGCTACCGGCTCGGCGTCGCCCACTACAACGGCGTGAGCCTCTGGTACCCCAATCTGGAGACGCCTGCCGAGGTGATCACCTGGAAGGGCTCGCATATCGACGTCACGTGGTCGCCGGACGGGCGCTTCGTGGTGTCGACCATGCAGGAGAACAGCCTGCACGGCTGGCGGCTCCAGCCGGACCGCGGGCACATGCGGATGTCGGGCTATCCCGGCAAGGTCCGCTCGATGTCGTGGTCGTTCGACGGGAACTGGCTCGCCACCAGCGGGGCCGAGGCGGCGATCGTGTGGCCCTTCGATTCCAAGGAAGGTCCGACCGGCAAGGCCCCGCGGGAATGCGGCGTCCGCCCGGCCCGTGTCTCCCGCGTGGCGTTCCACCCGAAGGCGCCGGTCCTGGCCATGGGCTACGAGGACGGCTGCATCCTGCTCGTCCGCTTCACCGACGCGGCCGAGTTGCTGGTGCGACCGGCCGTCCAGGGGAGCGGCGTCACGGCGCTCGGCTGGGACGCGCGCGGCGGCCGCCTGCTGTTCGGCTGCGCCGACGGCAAGGCCGGCCTCCTCACGCTGCCGGGCTGAGACGCAGGGTCAGAGGTCGTCGCACCCGCGGCTGGAACCACCGCCCCGCGCATGCTCTTTGTCGGGGGTCGATTCCCCCGCCGGAGGCCAGGCATGTTTCGCGTGTTCCGCACCTTCGGCCTCGCCCTCGGCCTGCTCGGAGGCGTGGTCGCCGCGCAGGCCCCGGAATTCGCGCAGCAATACGCGCAGCGCCTCGGGGGCGCCGCGGACGAGCTCCGTCGGCAGGTGGCGGTCCTCGAATCCGACGCGCAGGCGTCCGGGACGACGCGCGAGGGCGCCGTCGACCGGCTGCGCGCCAACCCGGACCAGCTCGTCGCCCGCCGCGGCGAGGCCGCGCGGGCCGACATCGCCCGTCTCGCCCGCCTCAGCGCCCAGCAGCAGGCCCTGAGTGCGGCGACGAGCCCACTCGGGCGCGTGGTGGCGATGCTCCGCGATCCCGACGTGCCGGTGGCCGAGGCCGCCTATCACGACTTCAGCCCGGCCGTGCCCACGAGCGCCGACGGCTTGGCCGCGGGTCTGATCGGGTTCTTCGTCGCGTGGGGCGGCTGGCGCGTCGCGTCGGATGTCGGTCGACGGGCCGTGCGCCGGCGCCCGCGGGAGACCGCGACCGTCGCGTGAGCGCGGTTCGCGCGGGCCAGACTGTGGCGCAACGTCTACAGCAGCTTGCGCGAGCCTTGCGTATCGAGCAGGGATCCGGCCGTCCCGGTCCGGGAGAAGGCGCAAGATGCCGCGCGCGTCGAACTCCACCACCATCGATCCGGCGCTCGACGCCGCCGCGCTGCTGCGGCGTATCGGCTTCTTCGGCCTCTTCGTGGTTCTCCCCGTCCTCGCGCAGGTCGCACGACGCGCCTCGGTGATCCTCGCGCCGATCGCCGTGATCCTCCTGATCATCGCCAGCGTCATCGACCGGCGCCAGCGCCCGGTCCGTCCGGCGACCTATCGCCTCCTGACGGCTCCGGCCTTCCTGGCGGGCATGCTGGTCGTGCTGTGGTCGGCGCTGTCGCTGACCTGGACACCCTTCCTCGGGCCGGCGCTGGAGCGGCTGGCCAATCTCGGCGCAACCATCGGCCTCGCCCTCCTGGGCTACCTCGCCCTCCCCGACAGGATGCGCTCGGCGAACCTCTACCTCCTGCCGCTCGGCGTCGTGGCGGGCGCGATCGTCGCGATCATGCTCGGGCTGTTCGGCGCCCACATCGCGCCGCCCGGCGTCGAGGATGACGGGGCCCTCGATCGCGGCCTCGTCCTGCTCATCCTGCTGCTCTGGCCGGCCCTCGCGTGGCTGCGGTCCCGCCGCCGCGACCGGGAGGCGCTGGGCCTCGCGCTGCTCGTCGCCCTGGCGCTCACGGTCCAGCCTGACGGGACGCAGATCGCCGCCCTGTCGGTCGGCGCCGTCGCCTTCGCGGTGACGAGCTACCGGCCGAGGCTCGGGGTGACGCTCACCGCTCTCCTCTCGGCCGCCCTGCTGGCGGCGGCGCCGTTGCTCCCCTTCCTGGCGCGGCCGGTTGGCGCCGCTCTCTTCGGGCCGGTCGCACCCGCGGTGCTGTCGCTGAAGAGCTGGCAGAAGGTCGTGACCTCCGATCCGGTGCGGCTGATCACCGGGCACGGCTTCGAGACGGCCCTGCGCGGACGCCTGGTCGGCCTCCTGCCGGCCAACGCACCGACCACGGCGCTCTTCGAGTTCTGGTACGAGCTCGGCATCGTCGGCGCCCTCGCCGCCGCCTTCGCCCTCTACGCCTCGATCCGGCGGGCCGGCCGGGACGGCCCGGCCCTCGTTCCCGGCGCGATGGGCTGCTTCGCCGCCGCCTTCACGGTGGCCTGCCTGAGCGTCGGGCTGACTGCCGTCTGGTGGCTCACGACGGTCGCCATCGCGATCGTGGTCTTCGTCGCGGTGGAGCGCGGCCAGTTCCGGACCAGCCGGCCGAAGGTCGCCAAGCTGCATCGCCTGCAGACGCGGGGCGAGTGAGCGGTCAGGCGCGCAGGAAACCGTGCAGGCGGATCCAGGCCAGGAACAGGCCCGGCCAGGCCGCCACGGGTGTCCCGGGCGCGCCGAGCCCGAAGCCGTGGCCGCCGCGCTCGAACAGGTGCAGCTCGGCCGGCACCCGCGCCTTGCGCAGCGCCGAGAACATCAGCAGCGGGTGGTCGGCCACGGCGACGGGGTCGTCGATCGCCTGGACGAGGAAGGTCGGCGGCGTCTCCGGCCCGACCTGCAGGTCCACCGAGTAGGTCTTCATCTCGTCGGGGGTGACGTCGTCGCCGACGAGGATGCGGCGGGTCGCGGTCCGGTCGAACGGCTTGCGCATGGTGATGACGGGGTAGATCAGACCGGCCAGCGCGGGCCGGATCGGCTGAGCGTCGGCGGTGTCGACGCCCGCGTACAGGTCCCGGGCGCTCCCGACGGCGGTCTCGCCCATCAGGTGGCCGCCCGCCGAGAAGCCGAGGACGCCGACCCGCGTGGGATCGATGCCGAACTCAGCGCCGCGCGCCCGGACCAGCCGGAGGGCGCGCTGCGCGTCCTGCCGCGGCGCGTCCGGCCCCGAGCCCCAGCCCTCCGCAGGCAGGCGGTAGACGAGGAGGAAGACCGTGATGCCGGCGGCGTTCAGGACGCGGCCGACCGGGACGCCCTCGTTGCCGAGGGCTATGAATTCGTAGCCGCCGCCCGCCGCGACGATCATCGCGGCGCCATTCGGATTGGCCGGCCGCATGACCAGCAGACAGGGCCGCGCGACCCGGGTGACGTCGCCGAACGTCCCCTCGACGTAGCGGTAGCCGTCCGGGTTCGGCCCGTCGCCGCCGCCCGGCGGCGCGCCGGGCCACAGCTCGATCACCTGCAGATCCGCGCCGGGCAGCGAGCGCGGCAGAGCCCGGATCGACTCGTGCGGCGCGGGCTGCGGTGCCGTCTCCGCCGGCCCTTCCGCCCGGGCGTTGCGCAGCCCGAGGACGCTTCCGAGACCGGCGAGCAGGAGACGGCGGTCGAGGCGCAAAGGCATCTCCCGGGTGAGGCCGCGCGCGGGACCGCCCCCCGGCGAGCCCGGCTCCCGCGGGAGCGCGGGGGCAACGCCCAAGGACGCGAGGCGGGTTCCGTCGCGGCGGCGCGCCTCAGCTCTTTCGCGCGATGACGGCGACGTAGAAGCCGTCGGTCCCGGTCCGCAGCGGGCTCATCTGGATCCCGTGGGCCGTCTTCCGCACGGCTGACCGGAGCGAATCCGGCCCTGTTGCCAGCACCTCGTCCGCGGGGACGACGTCGAAGCGGCCGCGCCAGCCCGACAGGAGGCCGGAGACGGCCGCGTCGTTCTCCGCCGAGAGCAGCGAGCAGGTGATGTAGACGATCCGGCCGCCGGGCCTGACGAGTCGCGCCGCCCGATCGAGGACCTGCGCCTGCTCGGCGGTCCGCAGCGCGAGGCTCCCCGGCCGCAGGCGCCACTTGGCGTCCGGATTCCGACGCCACGTGCCGGACCCGGTGCAGGGCGCGTCGACCACGACCCGGTCGACCTTGCCGTCGAGATCCTCCAGGACGTCGGCGCGCGCCTTGCCGCTGCGCGGGGTTCGCACCTCGGCCAGCGCACCGGACCGGCGCAGGCGCTCGTGGATCGGCGCGAGCCGGCGCGGATCGCCGTCGGTGGCGATCAGGCGGGCGCCGTTGCCGGTCTCTGCCGCGAGGGCCAGGGTCTTGCCGCCGCCGCCCGCACAGAGGTCGACGATGGTCTCGCCGGCGCGCGGCGCGGCGAGGAGCGCGGCGAGCTGCGAGCCCTCGTCCTGGATCTCGTACCAGCCCTCCAGGAACTCGACCTCGACGTGGAGCGCCGGACCGCGCCCGTCGGCGCCGATCGGGACGCGCAGGCCCGCCGGCGCGTGCGGTGTCGGCGCGGCGTCGTAGGCCGCGAGCGCCGGCAGGATCGCGTCGCGGTCGCCGCGCAGGGCGTTCACGCGGATATCGAGGGGCGCGCGCCGCGCCAGCGCCTTCAGCTCCGGGACGAGGTCGTCGCCGAGCGTGGCCGCGAGGTCCGGGAGCACGAAGGCCGGCGCGTCGCCCGCCACCTCCGGCGGCGCGTCCTGCAGCGTCCCGCCGTCGAGGCGCGCGCGCTCGTCGTCGCTGAGGGGAGCCGGCGCGAAGCGCTCGCCGGTGAACAGGGTCGCGACCGAACCCGCCGCGAGCCCCTGCTGGAGGCGCAGCGTGCCGATCAGGACGGCCCGCGGCGTGTCCGCGCCCATGATCCAGGCCGCCGACGCCCGCCGCCGCAGGGCGTCGTAGACGAGGCTGGCGATGCCCGCGCGGTCGCCCGAGCCGGCGAAGCGGTGGGCGAGACCCCAGTCCTTGAGGGCGTCGGCGGCCGGCCGACGCCGCTCGGCGATATCGGTGAGGACTTCGATGGCGGCGGAGCAGCGAGCGGCGGGGGTCAGAGTTCGGATCCTTCGGAATGCGTCAATGACGACGTAAAACGGCCACGCTTGGCCCACGATGCCGCCACGTTACGGCCGAGCTTCCTGCACCTTCGCGGCGCAGACCGTGCTGCGGGCGATCCGCCGTGCGGGCCGCCGCGTGTCGTATGGCATCCGCCCCCGCCGGACCAGACTGGTCCGATGGCGGGCGCATCCCGGGAGTACCCCAGCCCATGACGTCCACCGTTCGCGTCGCCCTCGCGGCCCTGGTCACCGCCTCACTCGCCGCCTGCGCGAGCGCGCCCGCCGCCCAGCCGGAGCTGACGCCGGTGCCGCGTCCGCGGGTCGATGCCAAGACGCAGCTCGAATACGGCAACCCGCCCCCGCCGCCGCCCGGCCGCTACTGAAGCGTCCGCGCGGGGCGCGGCTCAGGCCGCCTCCCGCGCCCGGCGGGCCTCGTAGGCCTTGAGGCCGGTATAGACCGCGGCCAGGAGCGGGAACGGCACCTCCGGCGCCAGCCGCTGGCCGCGGGCGATCAGGTCGCCGATCACGTGGTCCGCCTCGATCCGCCCCTTGTTCTCGATGTCGCGCAGCATCGAGGCCGTGAAGGTGGACCCGGCCGCCGTCAGCTGCGCCCGCGCCCGCTCGGCCACGACGGCGCGCGGCTCGTAGCCGCTGGCCGCGGCGACGCTCGTGCATTCGGCGTGCAGCGCAGAGATCAGCGCGGTGCCCTCGGGCGCCGCCACGATGTCGCCGACCGCGGCGCGCATCAGCGTGGTCGCCCCGGCGAGCGTCGCCAGGAACACCCACTTCTCCCACATCTCCTGCAGGATCACGTCGCTCAGGCGCGGCTGGAACTTGAGGCCGCGCATCAGCGCGTCGACCGCCTCGATCCGCGCCGAGCGCGACCCGTCCCGCTCGCCGTAGGTGATGCTGCACAGCTCGCTCATGTGGCGGATCGCGCCGTCCGGCGCGAGCGTCGCGGCGATCGCGCACGAACCGCCGAGAACGCGGTCCGTACCGAACCGGGCGTCGAGCACGTCAAGATGCGACATGCCGTTGAGCACGGGCAGGATCGCGGTGTCGGGGCCCACGGCCGGCGCGAGGTCCGCGACGGCGCTGTCGAGGTCGTAGGCCTTGCACGACAGCAGGATCAGGTCGAACCGCCCGGCCCCGGATAGCCTATCGGCCGTGACGGTGGGCGGAGCGGGCAGGTGCAGGTCGCCGAGCGGCGAGCGGACGTTCAGGCCGTCCGCCGCCAGCTTCGCTGCCCGGGCCGGCCGGACCAGGAAGGTGACGTCGGCGCCCGCCTCGGCGAGGCGCGCCCCGAAATAGCCGCCGGTCGCGCCGGCCCCGACGATCAGCGTGCGCATCGGTCCCTCAGGTCCGCGACGGGTAGTTCGGGCTCTCGCGGGTGATCGTCACGTCGTGGACGTGGCTCTCGCGCAGGCCGGCATTGGTGATGCGGATGAACTGCGCCCGCTCCTGGAACTCGGGGATCGTGGCGCCGCCGACGTAGCCCATGGCGGCGCGCAGGCCGCCGGCGAGCTGGTGCAGGACGTTGCCGACCGGGCCCTTGTAGGGGACTTGCCCCTCGATGCCCTCCGGCACGAGCTTGTGCGTGTCGTTCACCTCGGCCTGGAAGTAGCGGTCGGCCGAGCCGCGGGCCATGGCGCCCACCGAGCCCATGCCGCGGTACGACTTGTAGGAGCGGCCCTGGTAGAGGAACACCTCGCCGGGCGCCTCGTCGGTGCCGGCGAGCAGCGAGCCGAGCATCGCCACGGAAGCGCCGGCCGCGATCGCCTTGGCGAGGTCGCCCGAATACTTGATGCCGCCGTCGGCGATGACCGGGACGTCGGCCACGCCGGCCGCCTCGACCGCCTCCATCAGCGCGGTGAGCTGCGGCACGCCCACGCCCGCCACGATGCGGGTCGTGCAGATCGAGCCCGGGCCGATGCCGACCTTGATGGCGTCGGCGCCGGCATCGATCAGCGCCCTGGCGCCGTCCCGCGTCGCGACGTTGCCGGCGATGACCTGAACGGCGTTCGAGAGCTGCTTCACGCGGGCGACGGCGTCGAGCACCTTGATCGAGTGGCCGTGGGCGGTGTCGACCACGATCACGTCGCAGCCGGCGTCGATCAGGCGCTCGGCCCGCTCGAAGCCGCTGTCGCCCGTCGTCGTGGCGGCGGCGACGCGCAGCCGACCCTGCTCGTCCTTGACGGCGTTCGGGTAGGCGACGCGCTTCTCGATATCTTTGACGGTGATCAGGCCGATGCAGCGGTAATGGTCGTCGACGACCAGCAGCTTCTCGATCCGGAATTGGTGGAGCAGCCGCTTGGCCTCGTCCTGGGTCACGCCCTCGCGGACCGTGATCAGGCGGTCGCGGGTCATCAGCTCGGCGACCGGCTGGTTGGAGTTCGTCGCGAAGCGGACGTCGCGGTTGGTCAGGATGCCGACGAGCTTGCCCCGCGAGCCGTTGGGGCCGCGCTCGACCACCGGGATGCCGGAGATCCGATTGAGCTTCATCACCTCGAAGGCGTCGGCGAGCGTCTCGTCGGGGTGGATGGTGATGGGATTCATCACCATGCCGGACTCGTACTTCTTGACGAGGCGGACCTGCTCGGCCTGCTCCGGCGGCTCGAGGTTGCGGTGGATGACGCCCATGCCGCCGTTGGCCGCCATGGCGATGGCCATCGGCGCTTCGGTGACCGTGTCCATCGCCGAGGCGAGGATCGGCAGGTTCAGCGGAATCGTGCGGGTCAGCCGCGAGGCGACGCTGACCTCGGTCGGCATCACCGAGGAGGCGGCGGGCCGCAGGAGCACGTCGTCGAAGGTGAGTCCCTCGATGATCGATGCGGTTTCTACTCGGGCCATGTGCCAACTTTCCTCGGACGGCAGCGCGCATGGAGGCCGCGCTGCGGGATCGGGTTGGCAAGTGCCAGTATCACGGGCTCCGCGAAGGCGCCAATGCGCGGTTGATGCGTCGCAGCGCGAAAACGCGCATGGCTCGAGGCTTATCCACGCCCGCTCGACGGGCGCGCCAGTGCCATGAACGGACGTCTGCGGTCAGACGCGGAGTTGGCGCGGGCGCCTCAGCGCATCGCCGGGCTGGCCGGCCCCTTGTCGGTGTATTCGGGCGGCAGGCCGATATAGTCGCCGAGCATGCCGTCGATGCCCGGCGCGCGGCCGAAGGCCTCGCAGTCGGGGTCGAGGGGCGCCTCGCCGAGGGTGGTGATGCGGATCCGGTCCCAGGTCGGGATCGTGTTGGGGGCGGTGAACGGGTCGTCGCCGGTCGCCAGCATGTAGCCGAAATCCTGGCCGAACTCGCCGGCGAGGTCGTAGGCGTCGCTGGCGCGGGAGAAGCGCGGCTGGCTGGTGAACGAGTTGGCCGCTCCGCCCCAGACCATGGCGGCCCGCTGCTCGCGGCGCCGGTCCAGAGCCTCGGCCTCGACCGTCAGGCTCCCGAGCCCGATCGGCACGCGCGGGATCGGCACGCGCCCGACACCCTCGGCGAAGCTCAGGCCGAGTTGCGAGGCGACCGTCACGCCCGCCGAGCCCGCGATGGTCGCGCCCGCACCGAGAAGGTCAGTCGGATCGACGCGGGTGACCTGCGCCCGCACGGTCAGGTCGGCGTCACGGCTGGTGACGATGTCGTACTTCAGCGACAGGTCGTAGCACAGCGCTCGGTCGGCGGCGTTGGCGATGAGCCGCCGCTCGGCGGCCGTCAGCGGGGCGGCGCCGGACACGTCGGCGTGGAACGCCGTCGGGATGATGCGGACGGTGCGGGCCTTCGCCAGGGCCGGCCGGTCGACGTAGATCCGCGAGGCCGAGGCGACCTGATCGCTGGACTTGAGCCGGTCGTAGCGCGTCAGCGAGCCGCGATCGTTGAGCAGGACAGTGCCGCAGGCGGCGACCATCGAGAGAAGGGCGACGCCGGCGGCGATCCGCGCCACGGAGCGGACCTTGCTGGGGCTGGACTGCATCGAAATCCTCGCGCGCCGGCCCCGGGCCGGCTGGAGCGGCCTCACGGACGCGTGATGGAAACTTAGCCATTGGCGCACCCGCAAAAAAGGTGGCTCCGCGCCGCGGCTCAACCTCTGTTGCACGGGGGATACATTCGCGAAACACGAGGGTGCGAGGTGGCCGCGCTGCCGTGCAACCGCGGCGGCGCCACATGCGTCTGCTGTGTGATGCCCGCGACCACCCAAAGACCGCTCTGGATCGTCCCCCTGACGGTCGCCACCGCGCTGTTCATGGAGAACACCGATTCCACGGTGATCGCCACGGCGCTCCCGAGCATCGCCGCGAGCCTCCACGAGGACCCGATCGCCCTCAAGCTGGCGCTGACCTCCTACCTGGTCAGCCTCGCGATCTTCATCCCGGTGAGCGGCTGGATGGCCGACCGGTACGGGTCGCGGACGGTGTTCCGCGCGGCCCTCGTGGTGTTCATGGCCGGCTCGCTCGCCTGCGCGGCCGCGAACGGCCTCGCGTGGTTCGTCGCCGCGCGGTTCCTCCAGGGTATGGGGGGCGCCATGATGGTGCCGGTCGGGCGCCTCGTGGTGCTGCGCAGCGTGCCGAAATCGCAGCTCGTGACGGCCCTCGCCTACCTGACCTTCCCGGCGCTGGTCGGCCCAGTGCTCGGTCCGCCGGTCGGCGGCCTGATCACCACGTGGTTCGACTGGCGCTGGATCTTCTTCATCAACCTGCCGATCGGCTGTGCCGGAATCGTGCTGGCGAGCCTGTACTTCGAGGACGTGCGGGAGCCGGAGCGGCCGCCCCTCGACCTGCTCGGCTTCGCGCTGCTCGGGACCGGCCTCGCCGCCCTGATGCTCGGCCTCGCCTCCCTCGGCCGGCACCTGCTGCCGGCGGAAGTGTCGTGGGGCTGCCTCGCCGCGGGCGCGGTGCTCCTGCCGCTCTACTGGGCACATGCCCGGCGGGTGCCCTACCCGATCGTCCGCCTCGACCTGATGCGGCGGCCGACCTTCCGGGTCGCGGTGCTCGGCGGCAGCCTGTTCCGAATCGGCACCGGGGCGATCCCGTTCCTCCTGCCCCTGATGCTGCAGGTCGGCTTCGGGCTCGACGCCCTGCAGTCGGGCCTGATCACCTTCGCGGCGGCGGCCGGCGCGATGTTCGTGAAGACTCTGGGTCCGCGGATCCTGCGCCGCACCGGCTTCCGCGCCCTGATGGTCTGGAACGCCCTGCTGGCCTCGGCCTTCCTGGCGGTCAACGGGTTCTACACCGCGCAGACGCCCCACTGGATCATGGTGATCCTGCTGTTCGTCGGCGGCTGCTCGCGCTCGATCCAGTTCACCTGCGTCAACGCCATCGCGTACGCCGACCTCGAATCGAAGGAGATGAGCGCGGCCACGAGCTTCGCCAGCGTCTGCCAGCAGCTGTCGCTCAGCCTCGGCGTCACGCTGGGCGCGCTGGCGCTCGAGGGGAATGCCGGGTTCCACGGCCGAACGGAAATCCAGGCCTCGGATTTCGGGCCGGCCTTCTTCGCCGTCGCCGTGATCTCGGCGGCCTCGGCACTGGCCTTCCGCAACCTGTCGCCGGATGCCGGCGCGGAGATCTCCGGGCGGAAGATGGCTGCCGCGCCGCCCGCCCCGACGACCGAGATGAGGCCGCGGCACGGCTGATCAGGCCGCGGCGCGGGCCGGCGGCCGGCCGGCGGCGCGTTTGCCGGCGTTCCGCGGCGCGCTACCCTTGCCGGAAGCCTTCGCGGGGGCGGCCTTCGCGCTCGGCGCCGCGGCGCGGGTTCCGGCGCGCCAGCCCTGCCAGCTGAGCGCGCCCGGACCGTTCAGGGCGTACATGAGGAACCCGCCCGCGAGGCCGAGATCGGCCAGCATCAGCGTGCGCTCGGCGACCGCGGCGGGTCCCACATAGTGCCAGAACGGGTGGAGCACGAAGGCCGTCACGGCGGCGAAGAGCGCGAGCGCCAGCCCGGTGAGCCCCGGCAGGACGCCGAGGATCAGGGCGAGCGGTCCGAACACCTGCACCACCACGGCGGCGGTGGCGACGCCGTTGGGAAACGGCATCCCGGCCCCCGCGAGCGTCAGCGCAAACCCCGACACGTTGAGCGCCCGGGCGATCCCGGTCGGCAGGAGCGCGGCGGCCAGCAGCAGGCGCGCGACGAGGAGGGTTGCGTCCTGGGCGCGGGCGAGCATCGGCGTGTCCGGTCGGGTGGATCAGGACAGCAGTGTTGCAACTTTCCGCTGAAGACCCCGTTAAGGCTGCCCCCTTTCAGCCGCCTACGCCGCCGCGGAACAGCCGGCCGCGCTCGGTCCAGGCGACGACGAGGAGAGCCAGGGCGCCGAGACTCGCGTAGCCGATCGCCACCGGGAGCACCGTGCCGTCGAAGGACTGACCGATCAGGAAGCCGCAGAACGCGCCCAGGATCGTCGTGTAGAAGCCGAGGAACGACGAGGCCGTGCCGGCGATGGCCCCGAGGGGCTCCAGCGCGAGGGCGTTGAAGTTCGGCATCGCGAAGCTGATCAGGAACTGGTTCACCGCGAGGATCGACAGGAACACGGCCAGCGGCGGGTGGCCGTGATAGGCCAGCCCGACGCCGACCTGCGCGAGGCCGACGAGCGTGAAGGCGATGACGCCGCTGTGCGACATCGCCCGCATCCCGAGCCGCCGGACCACGCGGGCGTTGATCAGCGTCGCCGCGCCCATGGCGCCGGCCACGAGCCCGAAGGCCAGCGGGAAGAGCGGGCCGAGGCGGTACAGGCCGGTATCGAAGACCTGCTGCGCCGAGCCGACGTAGCCCATGATGCAGCCGGTCATCAGCCCGAGCGCGGTGGCGTAGCCGACGGCGACGCGGGTCTTCAGCGTCAGGCGGATCGCCTCCCAGGTCGCGGCCGGCGAGAGCGGCCGGCGATATTCCGGGTGCAGCGTCTCGGGCATCCGCAGGGAGAACCAGATCGTCAGCCAGAAGGCGAGGACCAGCATCGAGACGAAGACGTAGACCCAGGAGCCCAGCGCCAGCATCATGCCGCCGATCGCCGGCGCGATCATCGGGACGATCAGGAACACCATCATGGTGAGCGACATGACGCTCGCCATCTCGCGACCCGCGAACCGGTCGCGCACGATCGCCACCGACAGCACCCGCCCGCCGGCGGCGCCGATGCCCTGGATGATCCGGGCGGCGAGCAGCCAGCCGAAGCTCGGCGCCACCATGGCGAGGAAGCAGCCGATCACGTAGACGGCGAGGCTTGCCAGCAGCACCGGCCGTCGCCCGAGGGCGTCGGAGACCGGCCCGTAGACGATCTGCGCGAAGCCGAAGCCGATCATGTAGACGTAGACGAGGAGCTGCAGCCGGTTGGGATCGGCCACCGCGAACCGCGCCTCGATGGCCGGGAAGGCAGGCAGCAGGTTGTCGATGGAGATCGCCGTCACCGCCATCATCAGGGCGATGATGGCGACGAACTCGGCGAAGCCCGGCCCGGACCAGGGCCGCGGGGCGCGGACGTCCTGGACCGGCGGCACGGGCCGAATCGCGATGGTCACGGCGGGCTCTTGGGGTGCGCGGGAACGGGCCGATCAGGGCTCGTCCTTCACGGCACAGTTGTGACAACCCTGCCCGCGCCGCGCAGTTCAGGCCGGCAGCGGGCGCAGGGCCGGCGCGTCGGGCTTGCGGCCCACGAAGGCGGCCATCAGGGCGGCGACGAGGCAGAGCAGGCCGGCCGCCACGAAGGCGCCGAGATAGGTGCCGCTCTCGGTCCGGACCATGCCGGCGAGCCACGCCGCGGACGCCGCGCCGATCTGGTGCGCGGCCGCGATCCAGCCGAACATCAGCGCCGCGTTCTCCTCGCCGAAGGATTTGCCCGCGAGCTGGACGGTGGGCGGCACGGTGGCGATCCAGTCGAGCCCGTAGAAGACCGCGAACAGCGACAGGCCGTAGAAGCTGTAGTCGAAGGAATAGGGCAGGAAGATCAGCGAGAGTCCGCGCAGGCCGTAGTACCAGGCCAGGAGCTTGCGCGAGTCGAACCGGTCGGTGAGCCAGCCCGAGGCCGTGGTGCCGATCAGATCGCAGATCCCCATGAGCGCCAGCAGGCCGGCGGCCGTGACCTCGGCGATGCCGTGATCGATGCAGGCCGGGATCAGGTGGGTGCCGATCAGGCCGTTGGTCGAGGCGCCGCAGATGAAGAACGTGCCGGCGAGCAGCCAGAAATCCCGGGAGCGCAGGCCGATGCGCAGGCCGCGGAGCGCCCGCACGGCCGGGTTCTCGGTCAGCACCGGCGTCGGCGTCACCGCGTCCTCACCGTAGCGGGGCAGGCCGAGATCCGCCGGCCGGTCGCGCAGGAGCAGGGCCGCCAGCGGGATCAGCGCCAGGGTCGCGGCGGCGACCACCAGCGAGACGGAGCGCCAGCCCTGTCCCACCGCGATCGAGGCCAGCATCGGCAGGAAGACCAGCTGACCCGTGGCGCTGCTCGCGGTCAGCAGGCCGAGCACGAGACCCCGGCGCTTGGCGAACCAGCGCCCGGCCACGGTGGCGCCGAGCACGTTGGCCACCATGCCGGACCCGGATCCGACGACCAGCCCCCAGAGCAGGACCATCTGCCAGGGTGCGGTCATCAGGCTCGTAGCTGCGGTGCCGATCGCCAGGATCAGCAGCGCGCCGCAGACCGAGCGCCGCAGGCCGAACCGCTCGATGATCGCCACCGCGAAGGGGCCGATCATCCCGTACAGGAAGATGTTGAGCGCGATGCCGACGCCGATCGTGGCCGCGGTCCAGCCGAATTCCCGCTCCCAGGGGACGATCAGCACGCTCGGCGTGGCGCGGACCCCGGCCCCGACGAGAAGGACCAGGAAAGTCACCGCGACGACGATCCAGGCGTAGTGCAGGCGCGACCCGGGGCGCGTCTCTGTCAGGGCGGTCATGGACGGGCTCCGGAAGCGGGGCGGATCGGTCAGGCGGCGGAGATCAGGGACTCCGCCAGGGCGGAGACGGTCGCGGGATTGACCCGGGCGTTGATGCGGCTCTGCGCCTCGCGCCAGTAGGGCGTCGCGGCCGCGAGGGCCTCGCGGCCCGACGCGGTCAGGGACACGCGGCGCTCGCGCGGATCCGCCGCGCCGGGCGTGACCGAGACGAAGCCGCGGCGCTTGAGCGGGTCGAGGTTGCGGCCCATCGTGGTGCGCTCCAGCGCCGCCTCGGCGGCGAGGCGGGAGACCGGGACCGGTCCGAGTCGGTCCAGCAGCCGCAGGATCGCGAACTGGGTCACGCGGAGCCCGGTCGGCTTCAAGGCGGCGTCGTAGATCGCCGTCAGCGCCCGCGTGGCGCGACGCAGGGCGGAGCAGGTGCACGGCTCGGGTGACGGGGCGCTCATGGTATGGGTGTATATGCACGTATCGGGCGTTCGGCAAGGCGAAGCTGACGGTTCGCAGCGATCGACACCCGTTGGCCCGGAAACGGGCGGGCGCTGTCATCGACACGGCCGGTCACGCTGCTATCGCTTGGGCGAGTGACCCGGTTCGGGAGAAGCGCGATGACACTCGAGACAGCGACGGCGTTGTCCTCCTCGGAGCAGAAGACGGCCCGCACCGGGCTGATAGAGGCGGCCGCCGACATCGTCACCGAGCAGGGCGGACCCGGCGGCTTCGTCCGCGACCTGTTCGGCCGCGTGACGCCGGAGGATCTCGCTCCCTACGATCCCTCTGTCCTGGCGGATCTCGCCGCCCGCGCCCGCGCCTTCCTGTCCGAGCCGCGGAGGCCGGGCGACCCGGCGCGGCTGCGCCTGAGCGACAGCCAGCTGGTGCGCGACGGCCGTACGCGCGAGACGACGGTCCTGGAGGTGATCAACGACAACCGTCCGTTCCTGCTGGACTCGACCCTGGCCGAATTGACCGAGCAGGGCCTCGCCCCGCAGCTCGTGGCGCACCCGATTCTCGGGGTGGAGCGGGACGGCGCGGGCGGGCTCATCCGAGTGGTCGGGGAGACGACCGCGGACGCGCAGGGCAGTCTCGCGCGCGAGAGCTTCATCCACATACACCTCGACCCCGTGGCGGCCGAGACCGGCGAGCGGCTCCTGAACGCCCTCGCGACGGTCTACCGGGATGTCGCCCTGGCGAGCGACGACCACGACGCCATGCTTGCGCGCCTCACCGACCTCGCCGCCGATCTCGGGCGCGGGCCGACCCCGATGCCGGAACCGGAGACCGAGGAGGCGCGCGCCTTTCTCGAATGGCTGACCGACGGCCAGTTCCTCATCCTCGGCATGCAGGAGCACGGCATCGCCGGCGACGCCCACCCGCTGGTCGAGGGGTCAAGCCTCGGCGTGCTCCGCGATCCCGGCGCGACGCCCCTGCGCCGCGGCCGGACGCCGGTGGACTACACGCCGGAGATCCTCGCCTTCCTGGAAGAGCCGCAGCCGCTGATCATCACCAAGGCCAGCGTGAAGTCCCGGGTCCACCGCTCGGCCTACCTGGACTATATCGGCGTCAAGCTGTTCTCCGGCCTCGGCAAGCTGTCGGGCGAGGTGCGGATCGTCGGCCTGTTCACCGCCTCCGCCTACACGAGCCCGGCCCGCGAGGTTCCGGTCCTGCGCCGGAAGGTGGAGGCCGTCGTCCAGCGCGCCGGCCTCGACCCGACGAGCCATGCGGGCCGCAGCCTCCTCGCCGTGCTGGAGAGCTACCCGCGGGACGAACTCTTCCAGATCGACGGCGAGCGGCTCTACCGGTTCACCCTGGCCATCGCCGCTCTGGCCGACCGCCCGCGGGTCCGCGTGCTGTCCCGGCCCGACCGGTTCGGCCGCTTCGTGTCGCTGCTCGTCTACGTCCCGAAGGACCGATACGATTCCGCGATCCGCGGACGGATCGGCAGCTACCTCGCCGAGACCTACGGTGGGCGGCTCAGCGCGTCCTACCCCGACTACCCGGAAGGCTCGCTCGCCCGGATCCACTACATCATCGGCCTGCCCGATCAGGGCAGCCCCGAGCACGATCCCGCCTCCCTGGAGGCCGGGATCGTCGCGCTGGTCCGGACCTGGGGGGACGCGCTGCGGGCGGCGCTGGCCGAATCCCAGGGGGGCGACCGCGCGCGGCAACTCGCCGCCCGCTACGGCGACGCGTTCTCGGCCGCCTATCGGGACAATTTCCAGCCTGAGGTCGCCGTCGCCGACGTGACGATCCTCGACAGCTTGGGCGAGACGCAGCCGCGGGCCGTCCATCTCGATCGGCGGCCCAGCGACCCCGCGGCGCAGGTCCGCCTGAAGGCGTTCTCGCGCGGCACGGCGATCGCGCTGTCCGACCGGGTCCCGGCGCTCGAGAATCTCGGCTTCCGCGTCATCAACGAGCGCACGTACCAGATCACGCCGGCCGGGACGGACGAGGCCGCGCGGGTCTGGCTGCACGACATGCTGATCGAGCGGGCCACCGGCGCCCCGATCGACCTCGCGGCGCTGGAACGCCCGCTGGAGTCCGCGATGCTCGCCATCGCGGACGGCATCGCCGAGTCCGACGGGTACAATCGGCTCGTCCTTGAGGCGGCCCTTCCCTGGCGGGAGGCGGCCCTGCTCCGGGCCCTGGGCCGCTACCTGCGCCAGCTGCGTATCCGCTACGGGCAGGACTACCTCGCGGGCACGCTGAGCCGCCACGCCGGGATCGCGCGCGCGATCGTGGCACTGTTCCGCGCCCGGTTCGACCCGGCGCTCACCGGTGACCGGACCGCGCAGGAGGCCGAGGTACGCGCCGAGATCGAGACGGCGCTCGCCGAGGTCACGAGCCTCGACGACGACCGGATCCTCCGCCGGTTCGTCAACCTCGTCGAGGCGGCGGTGCGGACGAACTTCTACCAGACAGGCGCCGACGGGCAGCCGCGAGAGACGATCAGCTTCAAGTTCGCCTGCGCCAAGGTGACGGCGATGCCGCTGCCGCGGCCGTTCTTCGAGATCTTCGTCTACTCGCCCCGCGTCGAAGGCGTGCACCTCCGCTTCGGCTACGTGGCCCGCGGCGGCCTGCGCTGGTCCGACCGGCCGGAGGATTTCCGCACCGAGATCCTCGGCCTCGTGAAGGCCCAGCAGGTGAAGAACGCCGTGATCGTGCCGGTGGGCGCCAAGGGCGGCTTCTTCCCGAAGCGGCTGCCGCCGGCCTCCGACCGCGCCGCCTGGATGCAAGAGGGGACCGAGAGCTACCGGATCTTCATCCGCACGCTGCTCGAACTGACCGACAACATCGTCGACAACGCCATCGTGCCGCCGCCCGACACGGTGCGGCACGATCCCGACGACGCCTACCTGGTGGTCGCCGCCGACAAGGGCACCGCCACCTTCTCGGACATCGCCAACGCCCTCTCGCTGGAGAAGGGCCACTGGCTCGGCGACGCCTTCGCGTCCGGCGGCAGTCAGGGCTACGATCACAAGGGCATGGGCATCACCGCCCGCGGCGCCTGGGAGGCGGTGCGCCGGCATTTCCGCGAGATCGACGTGGACGTGCAGACTGACCCGATCACCACGGTCGGCGTCGGCGACATGTCGGGCGACGTGTTCGGCAACGGCATGCTCCTCTCCGAGAGTATCCGCCTGATCGCGGCCTTCGACCACCGCGACATCTTCCTCGACCCGAACCCGGACGCCGCGGCGAGCTTCGCCGAGCGGCGGCGCCTGTTCGATCTAGGACGGTCATCCTGGGCGGATTACGACAAGAGCCAGATCTCGGAGGGCGGCGGCGTGTTCCCGCGCAGCCTGAAGACCGTGCCGCTCTCGGAGGCGATCCGGTCCGCGCTGGGCTTCGACCGGTCCGAGGCGACGCCCACCGAGCTAATGCAGGCGATCCTGAAGGCGCCGGCCGACCTGCTCTGGTTCGGCGGCATCGGCACCTATGTCCGGGCCACCACCGAGACCGACGAAGATGCCGGCGACCGCGCCAACGACGCCCTGCGCATCACTGGGCCTGAGCTGCGCGCGAAGGTCGTCGGCGAGGGCGCCAATCTCGGCCTGACGCAGCGCGGGCGCATCGAGGCGGCGCGCGCGGGCGTCCGCCTCAACACCGACGCGATCGACAACTCGGCCGGCGTGAACACGTCGGACGTCGAGGTCAACATCAAGATCGCGCTGATGACGCCGGAGCGGAACGGCAGGCTCAGCTACGAGGCGCGCAACACCCTGCTCGCCGACATGACCGACGAGGTCGGGCGCCTCGTGCTGCGCAATAACGAGTTGCAGACGCTCGCCCTGTCCCTTGCCCAGCGCGGGGGGCTGGGGGAGACCGGCTTCGCCATGCGGACGATGCAGGCACTAGAGGCGGAGGGCCGGCTCGACCGGGCGGTGGAGTTCCTGCCGGACGACGGCACGCTCGCCGAGCGCATGCGGCGGAACGAGGGGCTGACCCGCCCGGAATACGCCGTGCTGCTCGCCTACGCGAAGCTGTCGCTGCACGACGCGATCCTCGAGAGCGCCGTGCCGAACGACCCGTACTTCGACCGGGAGCTGCAGCGCTACTTCCCGAAGGCCCTGCGCGAACGCTTCCCCGACGCCGTCAAGGGACACCGCCTGCGCCGCGAGATCATCGCCACGGCGCTCGCCAACATCATCGTCAATCGCGGCGGCCCGTCGCTGGTGACGCGCCTCGTCGACGGCACCGGCGCGGACGCCGCGACCATTGCCAAGGCCTACGCGGTGACCCGCGACGCCTTCGGCCTGATGGAGCTGAACCTTGCCATCGACGGCCTCGCCGGTCGGATTCCCGGCCAGGGCCAGCTCGACCTCTACGCCGAGGTGCAGGATCTGCTGACGAACCGGATCGTCTGGTTCATCCGCAACCTCGACCTGGGCGGCGGCCTCGCCCCGGTGGTCGCCCGCTACCGGGACGGCATCGCCGCCGTGGAGGCCGCCCTCCCCAACGTGCTCGGCGACGAGGCGCTGGCGACGATCGGCGCCCGCGCGGCGGAGCTGACCGGGCACGGCATGGCCCCGGCCCAGGCGCGGCGCCTCGCCTCGCTCAACGCGCTGGTCTCCGCCCCCGACATCGTCCGGGTCGCGGAGGCCAGCGGCCGGCCGGTCGAGGAGGTCGCGGCCACGCATTTCGCCCTGGAGCACGCCTTCCGCCTGGACGACCTCGCCGCCGCGGCGCGGACCGTCCCGGTGGCCGACACGTTCGACCGCGTGGCCCTGGAGCGCGCGGGCGCCGGCATCGCCGCAGCGCACCGCAAGCTGACGGCCGAGGTCGTGGCGGATCTCGGCGCCGGGCCGGACGCGGTGGAGGCCTGGATCCGGGCGCGCGGCACCTCGCTCGCCCGGATCCGCGAGGCCGTGGACGCGATCAGCGCCTCCGGCCTCACGGTCTCCAAGGCGACGGTGGCGGCGAGCCTGCTCGGCGACCTCGTCCGGGCCGACTGATCGATCAGGCCCCGGGCGCGGATGCCGGTATGACGCTCCGGCGTCCGCGGCCGACCGCGGTGAGCACCAGTCCGAGCCCGGAGAGCGACACCGCGGCGGCGATCAGCGGGAGCTGCCCGTAGCCGGCCCCGAGGGTCAGCGCCGTGCCCCCGATCCAGGCGCCGGTGGCGTTGCCGAGGTTGAACGCGCCCTGGTTCAGCGTCGAGGCAAGGTTCGGCGCGTCGCTCGCCGCCTCCACGACCCAGATCTGGAGCGGCGAGACCAGGGCGAAGACCAGGCCCGACCAGAGCACCACGACCGCCACCGTGAGCGCCGGATGGTGCGCGACCGCGGCGAGCACCAGCAGGGCCGCCACGATGCCCAGGAAGCTGCCGACGATGGTGGCCATCGGGCCCCGGTCGGCCAGATGCCCACCGAGGAGATTGCCGACGGTCAGGCCCGTGCCGGCGGCGAACAGCACGCCGGTCACGCCCTGCGGCGTGAAGCCGGTCACGCCGGTCAGGAACGGCGTGATGTAGGTGAACACCGTGAAGAAGCTCACCGAGGACAGCGTCGAGATCAGCATCGGCCGCAGCACCGGCCAGCGCCCGAGCGCGCGAAACTCGCTGACGAGCCGGCCGCGGGTCCCGGGAAGCCCATCCGGCACGCAGAGCTGGATCGCGAGCCCGGCCGCGAGCCCGATCACGACCACCGCCCAGAAGGTCGAGCGCCAGCCCGCCTCCTGCCCGAGGGCGGTGCCCAGCGGCACGCCGAGCACGTTGGCGAGGGTGAGGCCCGCGAACATCAGCGAGACCGCCTGCGTGCGCTTCTCCCGCGGCACGAGATCCCGCGCCACAACGGCGCCGATGCCGAAGAACGCGCCGTGCGCGAAGGCCGTCAGGATCCGCGCGGCCATGAGCAGTGCGTAGCTCGGCGCCAGCGCGCAACCGAGATTGCCGGCCAGGAACACCGCCATCAGCGCGAGGAGCGCGGTCTTGCGCGGCAGGCCCGCGGTCGCGATCGCCACGATCGGCGCGCCCACGACCACGCCCATGGCGTAGCCCGAGACGAGGTAGCCGGCCTGGGGAATGGTGACGCCGAAGCTCTGCGCCACCTCCGGGAGCAGGCCCATGATGACGAATTCGGTCGTGCCGATCCCGAACGAGGCGACGGCGAGGGCGAGGATCGGCAGGGGCGGCACGGGGACGTCCTTCGGCGCGGGCTGAGCTCGATGGTGCAGAGCAGCATCGCAGCGCGGTCGCCGATGGATAGCGTCGGAGGCGCGGCGCACAGTTGCGCGGCGCGCAAGGGCCGCGTCGCGGATACGACGCGGCTTAGCCCCCGCTCGGACCTCTCACTCAGCCGGAACCTTCTTCCGCCTCCGCGACTTCGCAGTCGGCGCAGGGGGCGCCTCGATGGCAGCCGCGGCCCCTCCGCGGGTCTTCCGGCGCTGCTGTCCGAGCCCGAGGGCGCGTGCCAGCTCCGATCGCTGCGCCGAATAGCTCGCCGCGGTCATCGGATAGTCCCGGGGCAGGCCCCACTTCTCCCGGTAGGCCTCGGGCGTCAGGCCGCGCAGCGTCAGGTGACGCCGGAGCGTCTTGTACGGTTTCCCGTCCTCGAAACTGACGATGTGATCATTCGTGACAGATTTGCGGATCTGCGACGGACTGAGCTTCTCGACGCTCGAGTTCGCGGCGCGACCTTGAGTTCTCAAACTGTTCAGCGCCGCGTGGATACCGCCGATCAATCCGGGAAGTTCGGACACCGGAACGGAGTTGTTCGACACGTAAGCGGCGACGATATCGACCGCGAGCCCGATCGCCGGGCTGTGCTCACTGCCTGCGTTCTCACTCACGGCAAACCTCAGGAGTTACAATCATTCAGGCCGATCAATTCCTCTCGGAGTCGACCGAAGTCTGCGCCTATGTAGCATAGTGCACGAAATAGCTCAAACGTATTCGCGATCGACAGGTGAGATCGAATCGATGGGCCGCAAACCTTCCGCCCCCACCGCCGTTGACGGGGCATTAACCACGTCGCCGCTAGGGTTCGTTAACCATACCGGCACTGTTCCGGGGTGGTGTGACCTGTAATCTCCGCGCTCTGGTGCCGGGGACTTTGGCGGAGACCGGCATCAGGTGCGGACGGCGGCTGACCGGTGGGAACGGCGGAGGATGCGGCTCGCCGCCGCGGCGCTCGGCGTCACGCTCGCGGCACCGGCGGCAGCCCAGCGGTTCGACGCGACCAGCCCGGTTACCGGCCAGCCCGACAATCCCGGCATCGGCCAGGACACGGGTCCGAACGGCCTGCCCACACTCAAGCGCACCATCCCGGACGGCCTGAGCCGCGACCAGAATCGCGGGGCGCTCGGCGGCGACGCGGCGGGCGGCGAGCAGACCGGCGGTGACAGCCTCCGGTCGCCGCTCTCGCCCCCCGCGCAGACGCAGATCCCGGGTCAGCCCGGCGTGTCCCAGCTCAGCACCCGCGTGACCACGGGGGGACGGCGCACCGGCGGATCCTCGACGGCACCGGCCAATCTCGCGCCGTCGACCCTCCTGCGCACGCGCGCCGCTCCGCCGCGGCGGATCGGCTCGGCGACGCGGCGGGTCACTCAGGACGTCACGCAGATCCCGCCGCCGGCGCTGCGGCTGACGCCGGTGGTCCAGCAGGCGGTCGTCGGGGTCCCGAACCCGCAGGTCGTGACGCCGATCCGGCCGATCCTCCCGTTCCAGTCGATCGCGCCGGCCCTCGGCCTCCTGACCCCGGGCTTCATCCTCGGCACCGACCTGGCGCGCGCGATCCCCACCGATCCGGCCTACGCGCCGATCGGCTATCAGGTCGGCACCTTCACGGTCCTGCCCACCTTCGCCCAGAGCGTCGGCTACGATTCGAACCCGGACCAGACCACCCGCCAGATCGCCAAGGGCTCGGTCGCGCTGCGCACCGACGCCACGGTCGACTTCCGGAGCAACTGGTCCTCCAGCTCGCTGCAGGGCTCGCTCCGGGGCTCGTACCTCGAGACCCCGCAGAACGAGGCCGCGAGCCGCCCCGCGGCAGACGGAGTGGTCCGGCTGCGCATCGACGCCAACCGGGACCTGCGCATCGACGCGGAGGGGCGGTTCCTGGTGGACACGCAGCGCACGTCGAGCGCCAACCTCCAGGCTGCCACCGCCACGACACGGCCGCTCCTGGCCGTCTACGGCGGTTCGCTCGGGGCGACGGAGACGTTCAACCGCCTGTCGGTCACCCTGCGCGGGTCCGTCGACCGCTCCGAGTTCGACAATGCGCGTTTGGCGGACGGGACGATCGTCAATCAGTCCGACCGCAACCTGAACCAGTACAGCCTGCAGCTGCGCACGGCCTACGAGATTAACCCGGATTTCAGCCCGTTCATCGACCTGCTCGGCGACACGCGCGTCTACGACCGCCGCTTCGACGCGACGGGCGTCCGGCGCGACTCAGACGGCATCGCGGTCGCCTTCGGGACGAGCATCGGCCTCGCGCGCTCGGTGACGGGCGAGATCTCCGCCGGCATCCAGCATCGGACCTACGTCGATCCGAGCCTGCGCGACATCAACGCGCCGTTGCTCAACGCGGCCCTGGTCTGGGCGGCGAGCCCGCTCACGACCGTCCGCCTCACCGCCGCGACCGGCGTCACCGAGACGACGATCCCGGGCTCCAGCGGCGTGCTCACCGAGGTCGCGACGCTCGAGGTGCAGCACGACCTGCTGCGCAACCTCTCGATCGTCCTCGGCGGATCGTATCTCCGGAACGACTACCAGAGCAGCAGCATCCGCGAGAACGGGTTCTCGGCGACCGCGCGGCTCGACTACCACTTCACCCGCTGGCTGACCCTGCGCGGCACGTACATCTATCAGAAGTTCGACAGCACGGTCGCCGGGTCCAGCTTCCGGGAGAACACCTTCCTGCTCGGCCTGCGCGTGAATCCCTGAGGCGGCCTCAGAACCGCTCCGTCCAGGGACGCAGTTCCAGTTCGGAGGTCCAGGCGCTCCGATCCTGGCGCAGGAGGTCGCGATAGGCCCTGGCGATGGCGTCGGGATCGAGATGGCTGTCGGGGGCCTCCGGCGGCTCGCCGCCGCGGGCCGGATTGCGGATGGCGCCGTCTATCACGATGTGCGCGACGTGGATCCCGTGGGGCTGCAATTCCCGGGCGAGGCTCTGACCCAGTCCCCGCAGCGCGAACTTCCCCATCGCGAACGGGGCCGATCCCGCGAAGCCCTTCACGCTCGCCGAGGCGCCGGTGAGCAGGATCGCGCCGTGGCGATGCGGCAGCATGCGGCGCGCCGCGGCCTGCGCCACGAGGAAACCACCGTACGCGGACACCATCAGCGCCTGGGCGACCGCGTCCGGGTCGAGATCGGCGACCGGGCCGCGGAGACGACCGCTCGCGTTGTAGACGACGACGTCCGGCGGACCGCCGAGCGCGGGCTCCAGGCGGGCGAACAGCGCCTCGACCTCAGCGGGCCGGCTGGCGTCGCAGGCATGGACCGCCGCGCCCGTCTCCGCCGCCAGTGCGGCGAGCTTGTCGACGTTCCGGGCGGCGAGGCCGATCGTCATGCCGTCGGCGGCGAGCAGGCGCGCGAGCGATGCGCTGAGGCCGGAGCCCGCCCCGACGATCAGGGCTCTGGAATAGGTCGGGATCATCCTCTGCTCCTCTGCTGACCCGCCCAGGGCCGATGGAAACCTGTACGCCCGCCCCGCGTCAGTCGCGGCGCTGCGCGAAGAACGCCCGGAGCAGATCGGCCGCCTCGCGCTCGCGGAACCCGCCGTAGACCTCCGGCACGTGGTGGCAGGTCGGCTGATCGAAGACGCGCGGCCCGTGCTCGACCCCACCCCCCTTCGGATCGGCCGCGCCGTAGTAGAGCCGCCGGATGCGCGCGAAGGATATCGCGCCCGCGCACATCGGGCACGGCTCCAGGGTGACGTAGAGATCGCAGCCGACGAGGCGCTCGGTGCCGAGGGCCGCGCAGGCCGCGCGGATCGCCAGGATCTCCGCGTGCGCCGTCGGGTCGTGCAATTCGCGCGGCCGATTATGCGCCACCGCCAGGATGACCCCGTCCCGGACAACCGCGGCGCCGACCGGGACCTCCCCGGCAGCGGCCGCGGCGCGAGCGGCCGCGAAAGCGTGATCGAGCGCGGTCAGCGGTCCGGACGTTTCCGCCCGTGCCGGATGGATCGGATCGGCAGCCAAGCTGTTCTCATCCCACTGACGCGACGGGCCCGGGGCGGCGGGCTTGCCTGACCCAAGTCAATGTTAAGGCCTGGAACATTCCGCCGACCGTGACCGTTTCAGGAACCAGTGCGGCGCCGCCGCAGATCGAACAAGAGGACAACGCCATGAGCAGCACCACCGACAAGATCAAGGGCGTCGCCAACGAGGCCGTCGGCAAGGCCAAGCAGGGCATCGGCGACGTGACCGGTAACGACAAGCTCAAGGCCGAAGGTGCCGCCCAGGAACTCAAGGGCAAGGCCCAGGGCACCGTCGGCGACGCCAAGAGCGCGGTGAAGTCCGCCACCGACAAGCTCTGATCGTCGAGCGCGACCGGAACGGAACCCGCCTCGGGCGGGTTCCAGAACTGAACCGACCCGAATAACGCGAGGATGCCATGATCGGCTGGGCTGTCACGTTTCTCGTCGTCGCTCTCGTGGCGGCGCTCCTCGGTTTCGGCGGCATCGCCGGCACGGCGATGGAGGCGGCCAAGATCGTCTTCTTCGTGGCGATCGCGCTGTTCCTGATCTCCGCCGTGTTCGGCGTGATGCGCGGGCGCTCGCCGAGACTCTGACGAATGCGGGTCTTCGACCCGCCATCTAAGTCTTCGAGGCGGTCCCGACGGGCCGCCTCTTCGCGTTGAGGCGACTCGCACCGGTGCACAACCCGTCTCGCCTGTCGGAACCGGCTCTGATAAGCGGCAGGCATGAGCGACTTGCCGAACGACGATAAGCCGGAGGGGACCGCCCGTCCGGCCCCCGAGTCAGCGCGCACCGAGAGCTGGGCACCGCCCACCGATGCGGGCCGTGCCGATGCCGACACCGAGCGGCCTGCCAGTTCTGCCGCGAAGAAGACGGCGCGGAAGGCCAAGCCGCAGCCCGCCCCGCAGGCGGAGCCTCTGCCAGAGCCGCAGCCGGAGCCAGGTCCCGAAGCGTCCGCGGACGCCGAAGCCCTGATCGAGACGCCGCCCGGCGAGCGCATCGCGAAGGCGATGGCACGGGCCGGCGTCGCCTCGCGGCGCGACGCCGAGACGATGATCCTGGCCGGACGCGTCAGCGTCAACGGCGAGACGCTGACATCCCCGGCCCGCAATGTCACCGAGAACGACCGGATTCTGATCGACGGCGAGCCGATGCCGTCGCGGGAGCGCAGCCGCCTGTGGATCTTCCACAAGCCGCGGGGCGTAGTGACGACCGCCCGGGACCCGGAGGGCCGCCAGACGGTGTTCGACGTGCTGCCGGAGGATCTGCCCCGGGTCGTGGCGGTCGGACGGCTCGACATCAACACCGAGGGGTTGCTGCTGCTCACCAATGACGGCGGGCTCGCCAAGGTGATCGCGCATCCCGACACGGGCTGGCTGCGCCGCTACCGAGTCCGCGCCCACGGCGACACCGATCAGGCGCAGCTCGACCGGCTGTCCAAGGGCGTCACCATCGACGGGATGGAGTATGGCCCCGTCGAGGCGACCCTCGACCGCGTCCAGGGCGACAACGTCTGGCTGACGCTCGGCCTGCGCGAGGGCAAGAATCGCGAGGTCAAGCGCATCCTCGAGCATCTCGGACTGTCGGTGAACCGGCTGATCCGGCTCTCCTTCGGGCCGTTCCAGCTCGGCGACCTGGAGGTCGGCCTGGTCGAGGAGGTGCGGACCCGCGTCCTCAAGGATCAGCTCGGCAAGAGCCTCGCCGAGCAGGCCGGCGTGGATTTCGACAGTCCGGTCCGCGAGCCGATCTCGCCGTTCGGTGGCACCCGCCCGGCGGATCGGGACGCCCAATCGGCGCAGCCGGCATCTTCCCGGCGCAATGCGGCGCGTCCCGCGCCGGCGCCGCGCGTCTCGACCGGGGGCGCCGGTCCCGGACCGCGCAACTCCGCGTGGCGCGACGAGGACGCGGCCAAGACGCGGGGGACGCGCATTCCCCGGCGCGGCGCGGATCCCCGGGCCGCGCAGGCGGCCGCGGCAGAACGCGGCCGCGAGCGCGTCGGCTCGATCCGGGCCGGCGACCGCCGGGTCGTCGTCGAGCGCCTGTCCGCAACGCCGGCGGAGCCCGAGCCCGTCGCCAAGCCGAAGCGCCGCTTCGCTGACCGGGGGATGCCGGAGCGGCAGGAGCGCCCCGCCGGTCGGCGCGATGAGCGCCGCGACGATGAGCGCCCGCGCCGCGAGAGCGCGCGGAGCGAGGCTCCGCGGGACGAGCGGCGATTCGACGAGCGCGGGGGCAAGCCCGGGGGCCGGCGCGACCGACCGTTCGACGCCGGGCCGGCGGAGGGCGCGTCGCGGAAACCGGGCGGCTTCCGCGGCCAGAAGCCCGCTGCCGCTGGGGGCAAGCCCGCGTTCGGTGGCCCGAAGACCGGGGGTGCGCGTCCCGGCGGAAGCCGCCCCGGCGGCAAGCCCGGCGGTTTCGCCGGCAAGGGGGCTGGCCAGGGTCGGCGCATCGGACCCGCGGGCGGGTCGGAGACGGGCGGTCGTCCTGGTGCTCGTCCCGGTGCGCCGCGCGGGGGCGCCAAGCCCGGTGGCGGCCGGCCGCCGCGCGGGACGCGGTGAGGATCGTCGGCGGCGCGTGGCGGGGCCGCAGGCTCGCCACGCCGCGCACCGACGCCATTCGGCCGACATCGGACCGCCTGCGGGAATCGTTGTTCAACGTGCTCGCCCACGCCTACGACGACGCCGTCGCCGGCGCCCGGGTCCTCGACCTGTTCGCCGGTACGGGTGCCCTCGGCTTCGAGGCGCTCTCGCGAGGCGCCGCCTACGCCCTCCTCGTCGACGAGGGGGCCGAGGCGCGCGCGGTGATCCGCGAGAACATCGAGGCCCTGGGTGCCGAAGGCGTGACGCGCCTGTTTCGGCGGGACGCGACCCGTCTCGGCCCGGCCTCCACGGCGGGCACCTTCTCGCTGGTCTTCTGCGATCCGCCCTACGGCCGTGATCTTGCGCCGCGCGCCCTGAAAAGCGCCGCCGAGGGCGCCTGGCTGGCGCCCGGGGCTCTCATCGTTGTCGAAGAGGTCGAGGCCGCGCAGGTCGTCTGGCCGGCCGGCTTCGCGGAACTGGAGCGGCGCGTCTACGGGGATACGGCCGTGGCGATCGCCCGATTCGCCGCCTGAATCGTGCTTAGTCCCGATCGCGCGAAGCCGGATCCGTAGCGCCGACTTGAGACCCGAAATGGATCGCCAGCCAAACAGTGGGTGAGTCGGTCCACTCCACCCGGTGCCGACGATGCGGCGCGATCAGCACGGCGTCACCCGCGACGAGGCGACGGGCCTCCGCCTCGTCGGCGAACCGAAGGTCGGCCACGCCCGTCAGGACGGCGACCCACTCGGTATCCGGCTGGTCGTAGTAGAATCCCGGCGGGCTCGCCTGACCGGTCGAGACGATGCGCTCCACCCGTAGGCCCGGCTCGGAGACCAGGACCGACACGATCTCGTCGTCCGCCCGGAGCGGCAGGTCGGCGAGCAGGTGGGTCACACGCGTCGGGAGAGAGTCCATGATCCCGCCTGCAGGGACCGCACGGCGCCGGATCGGCGCCGGGCAAGGCCCGGATGTCAGGAGTTGCGCGGAGCGCCGCCCGCCTGCGGTGCCGCGCCGTCCGACGTCTTGGTCTGACCGATCCGCGCCGCGGATTTGACGAGGGAGAGCACGTCGCGGCGCATCTGATCGTCGGCGATCTGATTGTAGGCCCGGAGCAGTTCGACGGCACCGGCGACGCGCAGCAGCGCGGGACCGCTATCCGTCGTCGCCTCGGGCTCGGGCTCGAAGAAGCTCGAGACCGGAACGCCGAGCCGCTCGGCGATCGCCTGCAGGCGGCCGGCACCGACACGGTTCTTGCCGGTCTCGTACTTCTGGACCTGCTGGAAGCTGACGCCCAGCGCGCTGGCCAGCGCGGACTGGCTCAGTCCATTCGCCGCCCGAAGGAACGCGATGCGGCTGCCGACCCCGTGATCGATGGCTGTGGTCTGCTTCGGCTTGGGGGTTGGGTTCGCCATAGTGGGTAGTCCGGATGTTCTTGCTGTCTGCAGGCTTGCTCGCCCGGATCCAGGGCGCCAATCACAACCGACAGGTGCAACATTGCGCGGCCAAGATCCAGACCTGACATCTGTTAGTGCCACAGGTCAGCCGCGCGTGCAACGAATGGTTACGCTCTCGAAATCTTAGGTCCGGAAGACCGCAATTTGGGCCCTCCAGTGCCCGCCGCGAGAATAACTCAAATACCTGGCCCGATCAAATATAAGTGAGCGAGATCAGCTAAAAATTCACTCTCGAACACTGCCGGGCGATATCGGGTTGCCTGCGCCGCGTTGGGCCCGCCGGGCCGATCCCAGGGAAATCCGTACGACAGCAAACGGTCGACTCAGGGCTCGGTGGCGCGCGCCGGCGACGGAATCACGCCGCCGGGCCGAGCCAATCGAGGACGATTCGCAACTGGTCGTCGTCGAGCAACGCGGGCGCGTGGCCGCAATCGGGAATCTCGACCCGGCGCGTCGGCGGTCCTCGGCGCGTCATCTCGTCGGCCGTCGAGGGGAGGAGGAGTTCCGAGTGCTCGCCGCGGAGCAGCAGGACCGGACAGGTGATCGCGTCCCAGTCGCGCCACATGCTCACGCTGTAGACGCGGCCCGGTCGGAAGGCGTCTCCGATGCCGGGATCGTAGTGGGGCCGCCAGCCGCCGTTGGGCTCCTGGAAGAAGCTGTGCTTGGCGATGTGGCGCCACTGCTCGTCGGTGAGCGGGCCGAACGCGCCCAGCACCGTGCGCAGACGCGATTCGCCTGAGGCGAGGTTATGGTGCAGCCGGGGCGCGTCCCGCAGGCGCGACCCGATCTCGCGGATGGGCGCCCAGGGCAGGAACGGGCCGATATCGTTGATCACCATCCGGCGGATCGGGGTGCGGGCGGCCGCGGCCAGGACCATGCCGGTCAGGCCGCCGAGAGACGTGCCCACCCAGTCGATCTTCCCGGGGACCCGGAGATGGGCGATGAGCGCGGCCATGTCGGCGGCGTATTGCGGCAGGCCGTAGAGTTCCGGGTCCTTCAGCCATCCGCTGAGGCCGCGCCCGGGCAGGTCCGGGCAGATCACCCGGTACCCGAGCTTCGCGAGGCGATAGCCGAGGGCGTCGAAATCGCGGCCCTGGCGGCTGAGACCGTGGACGCAGACGACGACGTGCGGGCTGTCCGGGTCACCCCATTCCACGTAGGCGATGCGGTGGAAGTCGTGGGGCGCGTAGGCCTGGAAATGGCCGGTCCGGAACGGCACGTCGGCGCGGCTCAGGTCGTCGAGCCGCGGCGTCGCCTCAGGTCCGGGAAGGGGCGCCGCGGTGCCAGCCGTCACGGGGTCTCCGTGCGCGCGGCGGCCTCGCGGGCGAGACGGCCGGTCGTCTGATGGAGGTCGACCATCTGGTCGGTCAGCCGGCGCGCCTGCTCCTGCAGGAACGCGATGTTCAGCGCCGCGACCTCGCGGGCATCTGCCGCCTTGGCGACGCGGTCCGCGAAGTCGAGGCTCGCGCGGACATTGGTGTCGGAGGCCACGAGCATCCGGTGGCCGATCTCGCGCATCGCCGCCATGGCGTGGACGGCGTTATCCTCGAACGCGTTGTAGAGCCGGGCGCCGGCGGCGTCCCACTGCTCGCGCACCCGGCGGGCGCCGGCCACGTTGCTGTCGGTGAGCTGGTGCGCGGTCTCGCGGCTGGAGCCCATCACCGCGCGCCAGCCCTCGAAGCTCTGCGCCATCGAGGCCTCGAAGGCGTTCAGCGCCATCTCGCCCGCCTCGGCGAAGCGCTCGTACGCCTCGCGCGCCCGGGCGACGCCGCCCTCCACCGCGGCGCGGCCGGTCTCCCCGGAGATCGCCGGCAGGTTGTCGTTCCCCACAATCGTCTCCCGCAGATGGGCCGGTGGCACGCGGTCCCGACGGCGCGTCGCTGGAATACGGGCATCCGCCAGGGGCGATCTCCCGTCAACAGGGCTCTGTAACAGAATCCGCGCGCGGCCCACATTGTCACGGTGGCAGTGATTGACAGGCACGACGGCGGCGAAATCTTCGTCGCGCGGAGCGCACGCCACGCCCGCCGCCCGATCAGAAGGCTGCACGATGACGGACACCCGTCCGACCCAGACCGAGGTCCGCGAGACGGGCTCTCATCCGTTCGAGGCCGGGCTCGCCCGCCGGCCGGCCAACTACGTCCCGCTGACCCCCGTCAGCCTGCTGGCGCGGGCCGCCGCCGCGGCGGGGGGGCGGATCGCCGTGATCGACGGCCACCGCCGCCTCACCTACGCGGACCTCTACGCGCGCTGCCGGCGCCTCGCCGCGGGCCTCGCGGCCCAGGGGGTCGGGCCACTCGACACCGTGGCGATCCTGGCGCCGAACGTCCCGGAGATGATCGAGGCGCACTTCGCCGTGCCGATGCTCGGCGCGGTGCTGAACCCGCTCAACACGCGCCTCGACGCGGCGACGATCGCGTTCTCGCTGCGGCACGGGGGCGCCCGGGCGCTCCTCGTCGAGGCCGAGTACGCCGCGCTGGCCGCGCGGGCGCTCGCGGAACTCGCCGAGCCGGTCCTCGTCGTGGCGATCGGCGCGACCGGGATCGACGGGGCCCTGCCCTACGAGGATCTGCTGGCCGAGGGCGATCCGGACTACGCCTGGCACGGCCCGGAGGACGAGTGGCAGTCGCTCTGCCTGCTCTACACGTCGGGGACGACCGGCGATCCCAAAGGCGCCGTCTACAGCCATCGCGGCGGCTATCTCCAGGCGCTCGGCAACGCCGTCACGTTCGGCCTGACCGGCGAGAGCGTGTATCTCTGGACGCTGCCGATGTTCCACTGCAGCGGCTGGTCCTACCCTTGGGCGAGCGTCGCGGCCTGCGCCACGCAGGTCTGCCTGCGCAAGGTCGAGCCGGCAGCGATCTTCAGGCTGATCGCCGAGCACGGGGTGACGCATCTGTGCGGCGCCCCAATCGTCCTCTCGATGATCGCGCACGCCCCGGCCCAGGACCGCGTGCCGTTCCCCCAGCGCGTGCGCTGCGCGGTCGGCGGCGCGGCGCCGTCCTCGACGATCATCCGCACCATGGAGGAGCTCGGCTTCCAGGTGACGCACCTCTACGGCGCCACCGAGAGCTACGGCCCCGCGACGGTCTGTCTGGCGCAGCCGGACTGGACCGATCTCCCCGACACCGAGCGACACGCCCGCATGGCCCGCCAGGGCGTGCCGCTGGCCACGCTCGAGGCGGTGAGCGTCGCCGACGTCGCGAGCGACGCGCCGGTGCCGCGGGACGGCACGACGGTCGGCGAGATCCGCCTGCGCGGCAACACGGTGATGAAGGGCTACCTCGGCAACCCGGGCGCGACCGAGGAGGCCCTCGCCGGCGGCTGGTACCGGACCGGCGACCTCGCGGTCTGGCATCCCGACGGGTCGGTGGAGATCAAGGACCGGGCGAAGGACATCATCATCTCGGGCGGCGAGAACATCTCCAGCCTGGAGGTGGAGGAGGTGCTCATGCGCCATCCCGCCGTGATGCTGGCGGCCGTCGTGGCGCGGCCGGATCCGACCTGGGGCGAGAGCCCCTGCGCGTTCCTCGAGGTGAAGCCCGGCGCGACCGCGCCGAGCGACCAGGAGCTGATCGCGTTCTGTCGCGAGCACATGGCGCGGTTCAAGGTGCCGAAGACGGTGGTGTTCGGGCCGCTGCCGAAGACCTCGACCGGCAAGATCCAGAAATTCATCCTGCGCGAGCAGGCGCGGGACCTCTGACCCGCGCCCGCCCCGCGAAGGGAGCCGTCCGGGGCGATCGCTACAGGCCGGAGACGAGGTGGCCGCCGTCGACCGCCAGGACGCTGCCGGTCATGTAGGCGCCGGCCTCCGAGGCCAGGAGCAGGAGCGGCCCGTCGAGTTCGGCAGCCTCGCCCAGCCGGCGCTGCGGGATGCGCCTGATCAGCGCCCGGCCGCCGTCGGACTCGAAGAAGGCGTCGTTCAGCTCCGTCTTGATGTAGCCCGGCGCGAGGGCGTTCACCCGGATCCCGTAGCGGGCCCACTCGAGCGCGAGGCTCTTGGTGAGCTGGACGACCGCGGCCTTCGAGGTGGCGTAGGGCGCGAGTCCGCCGGTGACCCGCAGGCCGAGGATCGACGCGATGTTGACGATGCTGCCCCCCGTGCCGTGCCGGACCATGCGCCGGCCGGTGGCCTGGGCGACATGCCAGACGCCCTTGAGATTGGTGTCGAGCACCGCGTCCCAGTCGGATTCCGCGAGGTCGAGCGCCGACTTCGTCGCCGTCACGCCGGCGTTGTTCACCAGCACCGCCACGGGTCCGAACTGCGCCTCGGCGGCGTCGAGGGCCCGCTCGACGCTCGCGGCATCGGTGACGTCCATGACGACGGCGTGGGCCTCCCCGCGCGCGGACGTGACGCGGGCGACGGTCTCGGCGAGGGCGTCGGCACGGCGGGCGCCCAGCGAGAGGCGCGCGCCGGCGCGGGCTAGGGTCCCGGCGAAGTGACGGCCGAGGCCGCTGGAGGCCCCGGTGACGAGAACGTGGCGGCCGGCGAGGTCGAACGGATTCGCCATCTCAGCGGGCCGCGGCGACGCTCGGCAGGGCGACCCGGAACGCGCCGGTGATAACGAAATCGGTCATGGCTCTGCGCCTCCCCTGCACGCGCCGCCGGTCTTCAGGCCGCGGCGCCGGACCCTGTTGTGGACCCGCTCCGCCGGGTCCGCCAGCCGGCACGGAGCCCCTGCCCGCTCATCGGCGGCCGAACAGCCGCTCGATGTCAGCGAGCTTCAGCTCGATCGAGGTCGGGCGCCCGTGATTGCACTGTCCGGAATTCGGCGTCGCCTCCATCTCGCGCAGGAGGGCATTCATCTCCTCCGGCCGCAGGCGCCGCCCGGCCCGGATCGAGCCGTGGCAGCTCATGCGCGACAGGACCGCGTCGAGGCGCCGCCCGAGCGGGCCGCCCTCGGTCGCCGGCTCTCCGCCCTCCTCGTCGCCGCTGGCCTCCAGGGCGTCGAGGATGTCGGTGACGAGCTTGCGCGTCGAGGCGCCGATCAGCGCGGCCGGCACCTCGCGCACGAGCACCGCCCCCGGCCCGAACGCCTCGATGGACAGTCCCAGCCGGTCGAGGTCCGGGGCGGCCGCGACCAGCCGGTCGGCCTCCTCGGGGCTCATCTCGACGACGTCAGGAATCAGCAATCCCTGGCGGGCGATGCCGCCTGCCTCCCGCTCGGCCTTCATCCGCTCGTAGACGAGGCGCTCGTGGGCGGCGTGCTGATCGACGATCACGAGGCCGTCGCGGGTCTGGGCGAGGATGTAGGTCTCGTGGATCTGCGCGCGGGCGGCCCCCAGCGGATGATCGAGCGCCTCCACAGCGTCGGCGGCAACGCGGGTGTCGGCCTGGGGCGGGGCCGCCACGGCTTCGGGCTCGGGCCCGGCCCAGACGGCCTGAGCGGCCTCGCCGAAGCCGGTCGGCTCGACCCGCGCCGGCTGCGGCGCCGGCCTCCACGCCGCCGAGGACCGGTAGCCGGGCGGCGCTGCCACCGAGGGTGCACCGCTCGGGAAGGGGCCCGGCCGCGTCGGCCGGAACAGGCTCGGCGCGGTGGCGCCGCTGTGGGTGGCGAGCGGCGCCCCGGCCGGGCGCAGGGCGTCGAGGGTCCGCGCGGCGCCGGTGGTGGCCGAGCGGGCGCCGCCGCGGCGCAGGGCGTCGTGGATCGCGCTCACGATCAGCGCCCGCACGAGGCCCGGCTCGCGGAAGCGCACCTCGGTCTTGGCCGGGTGGACGTTCACGTCGACGAGGCCGGCGTCGCACGCGACGGCGAGGCCGAGCACCGGGTGCCGGTCGGAGGCCAGCGTGTCGGCGTAGGCGCCGCGGATCGCCCCGAGCAGGAGTCGGTCGCGGACCGGCCGGCCGTTGACCGCGAGGTGGATGTGGGTCGCCGCGCCGCGATGGTAGGTCGGCAGGCCGACATGACCGGCCACCGCGAAGCCCTCCCGGGCCAGGGAGACCGGCAGGGCGTTGGCGAGGAAGTCCTGCCCCAGCACCGCCGCGAGCCGGCGCAGATCCGCCTCGGCCCCGGTCTCGGCCGGCAGGACCAGGGGCTGCCCGGCATCGGCCCGCAGGGTGAAGCGGATCCCGGGCTGCGTCGCGGCGAGGCGGCGCAGCGTCTCGGCGATCGCGGCGTTCTCGGCCCGGTCCGACTTCAGGAACTTGAGCCGCGCCGGCGTGGCGGCGAAGAGCTCGGTCACCTCGATCCGGGTGCCGCGCTGGGCTGGGGCCGGACGGACCTGCCCCTTCATCCCCGCGTCGACGGTGAGGCTCGCCCCCGCCTCGGCCTCCGGCGTGCGGGTGACGATGGCGAGCCGCGACACCGCGCCGATCGACGGCAGGGCCTCGCCGCGGAATCCCAGGGTGTCGATCGCCGTGAGGTCGCCGCCCGGGAGCTTGGAGGTGGCGTGCCGTTCGACCGCGAGGTCGAGATCGTCCGGCGTCATGCCGCGGCCGTCGTCGACGACCCGGATCAGTCGGCGCCCACCGGCCTCGACGGTGACCTCGATCGCCCGGGCCCCGGCATCGATCGCGTTCTCGACCAGCTCCTTCACGGCCGAGGCCGGGCGCTCGACCACCTCGCCCGCGGCGATGCGATCGACGAGGACGGGGTCGAGGCGGCGGACGGACGGCGCGGACAGGGAGGACATCGGCGCGCAGGATAGTCCCTGCGCGGCGGCGATCCAATCGGCCGGTCGTGCCGACCCGTCAGGCGCGGCGCTTCGACCCGCCCAGGGAGATGCGGCCGGCGCCCCCGCGCGGTCCGTGGCTCGCCGCCGCCACGGGACGGCGGGACAGGTCGTAAAGGACGTTCCCGACGAGGCCCGCGGTCCGCCGGAGGGTCGGGCCCTCGCAGGTCGCCGCGACGCGGACGCCGATCGCGTGGGTGTGACTGCGGCCGTAGAGCCAGACGGCGAGCCGGGCGCGCGTCGCCTCCGGGATCCCGTCGAGCAGAAGCGCGGCCCCGTCCGGGTCGGCCTTGATCAGGCGGCCGACCACGTCCGGTGCGACCGGGCAGTCGAGGGCCGGGTCGTCGATGCTGAGCGTTCGGTCCTGGGTCATGGTGGCCCTGACAGCGTGGAGCCGTCAGCGTGGGCAGTCTTGGTTAACGAAAGCTCACCACAAGTCGCAGCCCCGATCCGCCATTGCAGGTCGCGACGGGGGCGTTGCCGCGCTGCAACCGCCACCCGCCCCGGATCCCGCGTCCTAGAGCGGCCGTCGGATCAGCCGGGCGATCAGGCCGACGATGCCCTCGCGGAACAGCAGCACGCAGAGCACGAAGACGCAGCCCTGGATGATCGTCACCCAGGCACCGAACTGCGCCAGGTAGGTCTCCATCGTGACGATCACCAGCGCGCCGACGATCGGCCCGAACACCGTCCCCATGCCGCCGACGAGCGTCATCAGCACCACCTCGCCGGACATCGACCAGTGCACGTCGGTGAGCGAGGCGAGCTGGAACACGATCGCCTTGGTGGAGCCCGCGAGGCCGGCCAGCGTCGCCGAGAGCACGAACACTGCGAGCTTGTACTGGCTGGCGCGGTAGCCGAGCGAGATCGCCCTCGGCTCGTTGTCGCGGATCGCCTTCAGCACCTGCCCGAAGGGCGAGTGGATGATCCGGTAGATCAGCAGCATCCCGGCCATGAACACGACGGCCACGACGGCGTACATCACCCGGTCGTCCGCGAGGCTGATCGCGCCGAACAGGTTGCCGCGGGGCACCGCCTGGATGCCGTCCTCGCCGCCGGTGAACTTCGCCTGCAGGGAGAAGAAGAACACCATCTGGGCAAGTGCCAGGGTGATCATCGAGAAGTAGATGCCCTGCCGGCGGATCGCCAGGGCGCCGAAGACCAGACCCAGCAGGGCGGCCGTGACCGTGCCGGCGAGGATCGCGAGCTCGGGCGTGAAGCCCAGGCTCTTGGCCGTGTACGCGCAGAGGTAGCTCGCCATGCCGAAATAGGCGGCGTGGCCGAAGGAGAGCAGGCCGCCGTAGCCGAGCAGGAGGTTGAAGGCGAGCGCGAACAGCGCGAAGCACAGCACCTTCATCAGGTAGACGGGGTACAGGACGAGCGGTGCCACGACGAGCAGCACCGCGATGCCCACGAAGATGAGGCGGTGGAGCGCCTTGTCGTCCCGACTCGTCGGCACGGCGGCGGCGATCGGGGCGGCGTCGAGGGCGGCGGTGTCGGCCATGGGGGTGCCTCAGATCGCGATCAGGCCGTGCGCCCGAACAGGCCGGCGGGTTTGACGAGCAGCACCAGCACCATGATCACGAAGATCACGGTGGCGGACGCCTCCGGATAGAACACCTTGGTCAGTCCCTCGACGAGGCCCAGGGCGAAGCCCGTGATCACCGAGCCGATGATCGAGCCCATGCCGCCGATCACCACCACAGCGAAGACCACGATGATGATGTCGGCGCCCATGTTGGGATTGACCGAGTAGATCGGCGCAGCGAGCACCCCGGCGAAACCCGCGAGCGCGACGCCGAACCCGTAGGTCAGCGTCAGGAACAGCGGCACGTTGACCCCGAACGCCTGGACCAGGGTCGGGTTCTCGGTTGCGGCGCGCAGATAGGCGCCGAGCTTGGTCTTCTCGATCACGAGCCACGTCGCGATGCAGACGGTCAGCGAGGCGACCACCACCCAGGCGCGGTAGTTCGGCAGGAACATGAAGGGCAGGCGCTGGCCGCCGGACAGCTCGGCCGGGATCGCGTAGGGCAGACCCGACACGCCGTACTGGTTGCGGAACAGGCCCTGGATGATCAGCGCGAGACCGAAGGTCAGCAGCAGGCCGTAGAGGTGGTCGAGCTTGTAGAGCCGGGCGATGAGCACCCGCTCCAGCACGATGCCGAAGGCGCCCACCACGAGCGGTGCGAGCCCCAGCGCCCACCAGTAGCCAAGACCGACATAGGTGAGCAGCATCCAGGCCACGAACGCGCCCATCATGTAGAGCGCGCCGTGGGCGAAGTTGATGATGTTCAGGAGCCCGAAGATGATCGCGAGCCCGAGCGACAGAATCGCGTAGAACGAGCCGTTGATCAGGCCGAGCAGGAGCTGACCGAACAGGGCCTGCGTCGGCACACCGAAGATCGTGGTCATGGCCGGTCTCCGCGCCCCGAACCCACCGTCAGCCCTTCACCAGGGGGCAGTTGCCCTCGTTGAGCGGCCGGAAGACCTGGTCGCCCGGGATGGTCTCGAGCTTCTTGTAGAGATCCCACTCGCCCTTCGATTCGGCGGGCTTCTTGACCTCGAACAGGTACATGTCGTGGATCTTGCGGCCGTCCGCGCGGATCACGCCCTTGCCGAACAGCGGGTCGTCCGTCGGCATCGCCTTCATCTTGGCGACCGTGGCCGCGCCGTCGGCGGTCGACTTCGTCTCGGCCACAGCCTTCAGGTAGTGGAGCACGTCCGAGTAGACGCCCGCATGGTTCGCGGTCGGCTTCGAGCGGTTCTTCATCTGCTTGGCGAACCGGTCCGAGAAGGCGCGGGTCTGGTCGTTCAGGTCCCAGTAGAACGGCTCGGTGAGCACCAGCCCCTGCGCCACCTTGGTGCCCAGCGAGTGCACGTCCGAGGAGAAGACCAGGAGGCCGGCGAGCGCCTGGCCGCCCTCGGTGATGCCGAATTCGCCCGCCTGCTTGATCGCGTTGATCGTGTCGGTGCCGGCATTGGCGAGCCCGATCACCTTGGCGCCCGAGCCCTGCGCCTGCAGCAGGAAGGACGAGAAGTCCGAGGTCGGGAACGGCGTCTTCACCGAGCCGACGACCTTGCCGCCGTTCTTGGTGATGACCGTGCTGGTGTCGCGCTGGAGGGTCTGGCCGAAGACGTAGTCGGCGGTCAGGAAGAACCACGTGTTGCCGCCGCGCTTGACCATCGCGCCGCCGGTGCCGTTAGCGAGCGCCACCGTGTCGTAGACCCAGTGGATGGTGTTCGGCGTGCATTGCGGGCCGGTGAGGTCGGCGGTGCCGGCGCCTGTATCGATGAAGACCTTGTTCTTCTCCTTGGTGACCTGGCTGATCGCCAGTGCCACCGAGGACGTCACGCCGTCCGTGATCATGTCGACGGCGTCGCGGTCGTACCATTGCCGGGCGATGGCCGCGCCGACATCCGGCTTGTTCTGGTGGTCGGCCGAGACGATCTCGACCTTCAGCCCGTGCTGCTCGGGCTTGAAATCTTCGACCGCGAGCTTCGCGGCCACGACCGAGCCCTCGCCACTGATGTCCGAGTAGGCGCCCGAGCGGTCGCCCAGGATGCCGATCTTCACGTTCGTCTGCGCGGCTGCGGTGCCCATCATCAGGGCGCCGGCGAGGGCGGCGAGGGTCACGGGCCGGGCGATGCGTCCGAGCATTTTCGTTTCCATCCTCCAGCGGCGCGGCGGATCTCCGCCGGCCGAGTATCGGGTCGCCGTTTTCTGGCGCTTCTACGGTTTTCGCGTGCGAGATTCAGACGCCGAGATAGGCGTGCAGCTTGTCGATATTGGCGTCAAGCTCGGCATTGGGGATCATGTCGACCACCCGCCCCTGCTCGATCACGAAGTGCCGGTCCGCCAAAGTCTGGGCAAAGCGGAAATTCTGCTCAACCAGGACGATGGTGTAGCCCTGAGTCTTCAATTGCTGGATCGTCCGGCCGATCTGCTGGACGATGACCGGCGCGAGACCTTCCGTGGGCTCGTCGAGCAGGATCAGCTTGGCGCCGGTGCGCAGGATACGCCCGATCGCCAGCATCTGCTGCTCGCCGCCCGAGAGCTTGGTGCCCTGGCTGCCGGCGCGTTCCTTGAGGTTCGGGAACAGCGTGTGGATATCGGCCACCGACATGCCGCCGGGCTTCACCCGCGGCGGAAGCATCAGGTTCTCGTGGACCGTCAGGCTCGCGAAGATGCCGCGCTCCTCCGGCACGTAGCCGATCCCGAGCCGGGCGATGTTGCGCGAGGCCATCCGGACCGTCTCGACGCCGTCGTAGACGATCGAGCCCGAGCGCTTGCCGAGGATCCCGATGATCGCCCGGAGGGTCGTGGTCTTGCCCGCGCCGTTGCGGCCGAGCAGCGTGATCACCTCGCCCGCGCGCACGTCGATGTCGATGCCGTGGAGGACGTGGCTCTCGCCGTACCAGCCCTCGAGGCCGCGGACGGTCAGCAGCGCGTCGGTCGCGGCCGCCGGAGGTGTCTTCAGAACCGCCTCAGGCATGTCCCGCCCCGATATACGCTTCGACCACGCGCGGATCCTTCGAGACCGTGGCGTAGTCGCCCTCGGCCAGCACCTGCCCGCGGGCCAGCACGGTGATCCGGTCCGACAGGGAGGCGACCACGGAGAGGTTGTGCTCCACCATCAGGATGGTGCGGTCCTTCGAGACCCGGCGGATGAGTTGCGCCGTGCGCTCGACGTCCTCGTGGCCCATGCCGGCCATCGGCTCGTCGAGGAGCAGCATCTCCGGATCGAGGGCGAGCGTCGTGGCGATCTCGAGCGCGCGCTTGCGCCCGTAGGACAGCTCGACCGCGAGCACGTCGGCGAAGTCGGAGAGGCCCACCGCCTCGACGAGGGCGAGCGCCTCGCCGTTCAGCGCGCGCAGGACCCGCTCGGGCCGCCAGAAGTCGAAGGAATCGCCGCGCCGCCGCCGCTGGAGGGCGATGCGGACATTCTCCATCACCGTGAGGTGCGGGAACACCGCCGAGATCTGGAACGAGCGCACGAGCCCGAGGCGGGCGACGTCCGCGGCCTTCAGGCCCGTGATGTCGCGGTCCTTGTAGCGGATCGTCCCCGCGGTCGGGATCAGGAACTTCGTCAGGAGGTTGAAGCAGGTGGTCTTGCCGGCTCCGTTCGGCCCGATGAGGGCGTGGATGGTGCCGCGCTCGACCTGCAACGCCACGCCGTTGACGGCCCGGAATCCGCGGAATTCCATCGTCAGGCCATCGGTCGCCAGGATTACATCCCGTGCCAAGCGTGTCCCTCCCGGGTTCGATTTCTTGCCGCCATATCGCCGATCCCCAGCCGCGCAGTCCATCGCAAACGCTCGTAGCGGCGCGACAATCCCCCGGGAGTGATATCAGTCGCCCTCCGTGTCACGACGGCCGCCGGACAGAACTTGACCGCGCAGCGCACCGCACTTAACTCAGACAATTCGTCGAGTGGCTCTTTTGAGAGGTTTCGGCATGGGCGATCGCCCGGCCTACATCGCCGTCGACTGGGGCACGACGAACCGGCGAGCCTTCGCCGTCTCGGAAGCGGGCGCCGTCCTCGACAGCCTGCACGACGAGCTTGGCGTCCTCGCCCTGACGCCCGACGCCTATCCGGGGGAGATCGCGGCCCTGCGCGCGCGACTGGGCGCCCACCCCATCATCGCCGTCGGCATGATCGGCTCCAACCGGGGCTGGCAGGCGGCGCCCTACGTGGCCGCGCCGGCCACCCTCGCCGCCCTGGCCGAAGCCTGCCTCGAGCCCGCCCCGGGCGTCCGGATCGTCCCCGGCGTCGCTCTGCGGGGCGGTGGTCGCCCCGACGTGATGCGGGGCGAGGAGATCCAGGTCCTCGGGGCGATCGGAGCGGGCGCGGCGCCGGCGACGGCCCTGTTCTGCCAGCCCGGCACGCACAACAAGTGGATCGAGACCGTCGACGGGGCCATCACGGATTTCACCACCGTGATGACCGGAGAATTCTTCGCCCTCCTGCGGGCACACGGGATCCTGGCCGGGACGCTCGACGGCACGGTCGGGGATGGGGCCCCCTTCCGCGCGGGTGTCCGGCGCGGCCTCGCGTCCCGCAATCTCGCCGCCACCCTGTTCGAGGTCCGCTCCGGCCTCCTGCTCGATCGGCTCGCCCCCGAGGACGCGGCGGCCCATGCCAGCGGGATCCTGATCGGCGCCGATATCGGCACCCGGGACGACCTCCGGCGGCGCCCGGTCCATCTCCTCGGCGGCGGTCGCCTCGGGGCACTCTACGCCGCCGCCATCACCGAAGCGGGCGGGGATCCGGTGATCGTGCCGGACGGTTCAACCACGGCCGGTATCCACGCCATCTGGAGTCTGCGGGCATGACCATCCTCGACCGGTTCGAGGCGGCCTTCGCGGCCTGCCCCCTCGTCGCCATCCTGCGGGGGCTCACGCCGGACGAGGCACCCGCCGTGGGGGAGGCGCTGGTCGGAGCCGGGTTCACCCTCGTCGAGGTGCCCCTCAACTCGCCGGACCCGCTCCGGAGCATCGCGACGCTCGCCGAGCGCCTCGCCGGGCGGGCGCTGGTCGGGGCCGGCACGGTCCTGACGCCGACTCAGGTCGGCGAGGTCGCCGATGCTGGCGGAACCCTCGTGGTATCGCCAAACGCCGATCCGGCCGTCATCGGCGCCACCGTCGCGGCGGGCCTTGTCTCCCTTCCGGGCTATCAGACGCCCACGGAGGCTTTCACGTGCCTGGCGGCGGGAGCAACCGCGCTGAAGCTGTTCCCGGCGGATGTCGCGACGCCCCTGGCGCTCCGGGCGCATCGCGCGGTCCTTCCGCCGGACACGCGGGTTCTGGCCGTCGGCGGAGTCTTGCCCGAGACCATTGCGGGCTGGCGGCAGGCGGGCGCCGATGGATTCGGCCTCGGGTCCAATCTTTACCGGCCCGGGAAGGCGGCGGCCGACGTCGCCCGCGACGCCGCGGCCTACGTGGCGGCGTTCGAGCGCTCCGCCTGAAGACACCGACGGCGGGCCGTCCGGTCGGGCCGAGCTAGACACGGAAGAGCGTGTCGGCCGCGCCCCCTGACCTTCGCTCGATGCGCGCCTCCGCAGGCGGCCTGACCGCGCCTGCGCGACCGGTTCACAGCGCGATCGCCGCCGCGTCGTCGCGGTCGGCACTTCACGGGCGAGGCCCGGCCGCTCGTGGCAGGTTGCCGAGGTGTCGCGCTATCGGCGGTTCGCGATCTCGCGGGCCGGCCGGTCGGACCGGTCGACCACCGTCCGGCACGCACCGCTCAGCGACACCCGCTTCTCGCGGAGGCAGAGTGTGATCGCCCCCGCGTTCGGGATCTGGGCGGCGCACAGCCGCATCACGTCCGGCGTGCAGGCGGCCCGGTCCGCGCCGGTCTCCGCGAGCGCGGGCGCCGTGCCGACCAGGACCGCGAAGAGGGCGAAAGTGGCGGACTTCATCAAGGATGTCTCCTGAGCGGATCGGGGCCGCGAGCGGCCAAGCCTCGGCGTCCGGCGAGAACGCCGAGGCCGGAAAAGATATCCCGTCGTGCTTGTTTCAATCTGACGCAGGTTCGCGGCCGCGGAGCGAAAGGCCGCTGACGTCACGGACGTATCGCCGGTGCGATCGCACCGGTCGTCGCAGGCTCGACCAGAGCCGCGCCGACGACCGGTTGTGATCTCTGGCGATCGAGCTTGTCCGCCGAGACGAGGGCGGCGGCGATCAGGGCCGACACCGCCAGCGTCGCCTTCACCACGTCCCAGACCCGCGCGAGCATGGTCGATCCCCAACGGCGTCATCGAGTGCGAGCAGCGGATCCGCCTCATCAATCCGCCTGCCCCGCATCCTCGACCGGAGCCCTTCCCAAAACCTTTCCCGTGAACCCAAGGACTGCATATCGACCGTCGCGTGATGCAATCCGGTCTCACCCCGAGAACTCGCGCAGGTTTCCCGCGCAGCATCTCACGCGAGCGTCGGTCCCGCGGCCGCCTCGGCGGCCAGCGCCTCGAAGACCAGGGCGTGACGGCGCGCCAGGGCCTCGACATCGTGCGTGTACCCGCCGCCGATCACTGCGGCGAGCGCGATCCCGCGGGCGCGGGCCTGCGCCACGACGTAGCGATCGCGGGCGAGCAGTCCGTCATCGGTGAGGCAGAGACGGCCGAGACGGTCGTCCCGATGGGGATCAACGCCCGCGTTATAGAAGACGAGATCCGGCGCGAACGCGTCGAGGAGCGTCGGCAGGCGGGCGCGCAGGACATCGAGATAACCGGCATCATCGAGACGGTCTGGCAGACCGATGTCGAGGTCGCCGGCGATCTTCTGGGCCGGGTAGTTGTTCTCGCAATGGATCGAGAGCGTGAACAGGTCGGGCCTGAGGGCGAGGCAGTCCGCGGTCCCGTCGCCCTGATGCACGTCGAGGTCGACCACGAGGACGCGCCGGACCAGACCTTCGGCCTGGAGGGTGCGGGCCGCCACCGCAACATCGTTCAGCACGCAGAAACCGGCGCCCTGCCGGCGCCGCGCGTGGTGGCTGCCGCCGGCGGCGCTGCCCGCGAGGCCTTCCGCGAGGGCGAGGCGCCCGGCCAAGAGTGTGCCGCCCACCGAGGCGCGGGAGCGGCGGACAAGGGCGGCGTCGACCGGCAAGCCGATCGCCCGCTCGATGTCCCGGCCGACATCGCAGGCAAGCACCGCGTCCACGTAGGCCGGATCGTGGGCGCGTAGCAGGATCTCGGCACTGGCGGGCTCCGGCGTGACGAAGCCTAGGGGCGCCAGACCCTTGGCGACCAAGGTCTCGGCGAGCAGGCCGTACTTGCGCATCGGGAACCGGTGGCCTGACGGGAGCGGCGCCTCGTAGGCCGGATGGAAGGCGATCGGCGGGATCACGCGGGCCGGCCCAGATCGGCCAGGAGGCACCGGGCCAGTGCCTGACCGCTGTCGTAGGCCGCCTCGATCCGGGCGCCGAGGCACCAATCCCCGCCTGCCCCTAGACGCAGGTCCGGATCGTACAGGCAGGGTTGCTCAAGGGCGGTCTCGACCTGGGCGTAGCGCCAGCGATGCGCCTCCGCGTGGGACGGCCGGAGCTCGGCGCCGAGGACGTCCTCGGCCGCTCCGAGAAGCGCGGCGATGACCGCCTCGCGTGGAGCCTCGAGATGTCCGCGGGACCAGGCGGGCGTCGCATGCACCGTGAGCCGCGAGCCGGCAGGCCTCCCGGGCTTCGCGGAATCGTGTGCGATCAGGCCGATCGGATCGGTCCGAGGCTGGACGAGGACATCCCGCGGTCGCGTCTCTGTCGCCACCATGAGCGACCAGCACGGCGCATAGGTGGCGCGCCGGACACCGGGTAACGCGACGCCCGATGCCTCGAGCAGCGTCGTGACCTGAGGGGCCGGGACGGTGATCGCGACGGCGTCGAACGGGCCGTGCACGGTGCCGGCCGCGTCCTCGAGGTGCCAGCGCGCTGCCTGCCGTCGAAGCCGCACGACGGTCGTCGCGCTCGATACCGGAAGGTCCGAGAGCAGGGCTCGGACGGGCTCCGTTATGCCCGGCACGCCGACATGGCGGTCGGAGCCGGCCCAGGGCGCAACGATGCCCAGCCGCTTCCACCGGCCGAGCTCGGCCGCGAAGGCGGGCCCGCGCGCGCGCATGAATTGCGCGCCGTGGTCGAACTGCATCTCACCGACCCGCCGGGTCGCCATGCGTCCCCCGACCCCGCGCCCCTTGTCGAAGACCCGGACGCTGAAGCCCGCCTCGGCCAGCCGGCGCGCGGCGGCCGCGCCTGCCATGCCGGCTCCGAGGACCGCGACAATTCCGTGCTCGTTCACGCCCCTGCCCCGTCTGAACGACCGGCCCCGCCGCCGCGTGAGGGCGAAGATAGGGGCCGAGCCACGCGGCGTCAGAGCGACGGAATCGCGCTTGTCATGGACGGGATCGGTGTACGCGACGCGGATACGGTCCGGCTGTCCGGCGAAGTCCCGCGGTGATCGGTGGCGCCGTGGTGCGGGTAGAGGGAATCCGCACCACTGAGTCGAATCACGGGTTAAGTCTCTGTCATTACTTGGTTTTGCCTGTGCCTAAGAATGTGCCTAACATCGTGTGCTCATGGGCTGTGCCTTGATGCGTGGAATTCCGATGGGTAGACGAGCGACCAGCTACCTCTACCTGCGCGGCACGACGTGGTGGCTGAAGATCCAGACGCCGGGGCAAGCGGCGATCCGCCGGAGCCTCAGGACTAGCGATCGGCTTCAGGCCGAGGTGAAGGCCCTGCCGGAGATCCAGCGCCACAAGCAGGCTCTGCTGATGCTCCGGTCGTTCCAGGCCAGCGAGACGGTTCCGGACCCGCGATACGATCCCGCTTCGGGTCAGGCGTTTCGGTTCGAGCCGGGCGAGGACGTGGTGCATGCGGATGGATCGCGGACCCGCGCGACGCGCGATCACGTGGTACACTTTGACGCAGACGGTCACATGCGGGTCGAGCCGAACGTCAGGACCAGCACCGTCGTGGTGAAGGCCCAGACGGTGTGGCAGTGCAGCCGGGAAGAGGCGCTGGCCATGGGCTGGTCCCCCGAACGGGTCGCCACGATGACTTTCAAGAAGTCGTTGGACGCGAAGCCCAAGGCGACGGGTGTGGATCCCGACCTGAAGCTGCTGGACGACTTCCTCGATCTCCAGCCCCGGACCAAGCACTACGAGGCGGACGCTCGGAACACCTGGAAGCGGTGGAAGACGTTCATCGGGGACAAGCCCCTGTCGAAGTGCACCCGAGACGACGGGCGCGCCTTCGTCAAACACCTGCGTTCACAGGTCCCGCCTCCGGCGCCGGTCACTGTGCGAAAGTGGCTTTCGTTGTTGAAGGCGCCGATCGCCCACGGTCTGCCCAAGCACGATCCGCGACAGGATGTCTTCCACAACCTGCAAACGGGGGTCGCCGTCCAGACGCGGCGCATCCCGCTCGACGAAGCTGACATGGCCCTATTCCGGGAGAACGCATTCCCGAAGATGGGTCGGGACGAAAAACTCCTGTGGATGATGATGGCCACCACCGGGATGCGTCAGAGCGAGTGCGATTCGCTGGTGGAGGAATTCCAGGAGAACGGCATCCGTTTCTGGATGATCGGCGTGACGCCTGGGCGACAGGCGAAGACCACCACCTCGATGCGACGCGTGCCGATCCCGGACGCGTTGATCCCGATGCTCCCCGAACGGATTACGGGTCGCGTCTTTTCGAAGCCCATGGTGATCATCAACAAGAACGTCGGGCGCTGGATGGAGCGCGTCGGGATCACCGACCCGCGCAAGGTCCCCTACTCGCTGCGGCATCGCGCCCACGACCGGATGCGTGCCGCGGCATGCCCGCGCGACATTCAGCTTCAGATCGTAGGGCACGATAAGAACACGATCCACGACGACTATGGCGAGGGCCACCCAATGCCGATTTTGAAGGACTGGGTCGAGAAGATCGGGTTCTGAAGGGTCAAACGACGCCGAAATTCACGCGCTGCTGGACCGCGTCGTCTTCGTGATCCGCGCGGGCCGGTCTGCCGAGGCCCTGGACCTTCTGGCCGAGACTCGGCGTCGGATGGAGGCCCTGACGCCGCCGACGATCTTACACTGAGCCTCGCGCGAGGCTCGAAGGGTCGCTTGACATCCTCTCGGATTGTGGTATCTTACCCCACATTGGGCGTTCTTTACCTAAGTGCCCAAATTGACTCGCCTCACCGCGATTTCGCGGTTATCGTTTGCCTGCGTTTGAGTCAGCAGGAGACGACAGTGAGCGAGGTGGAGACGATCGCGGATCCCGGCACGCGGACCAGCAAGGGGGGGCGACCCTTCCCCGTGTCTCGCGAGTTTGCGCCGATCCAGGCCAGTCCCGAGTGGGTCGCGGCCACCATCAAGCGGATGTCGGTCGTGGAACTGTGTGAGATGGTCCACGGCACGATCGGCGGCCCGCATGCGGACGACGCCGAGGTCTACCTGGACGAGTTGCTGACGCGTTCAGAGTTCAAGGGCCTGGACCGCGACGCGGCGCGGAACAAGGCCAAAGACAGCGGACGGATGCACGCGGCCTCGAAGGAGGCGACCCGCCGCTCCGCTGCGCGCATCGACGGCGACGAACCGACCCTGTTTCCGCTCCCGCTCGACGCGCCGCCTACGGTTGAAGCACGATCCCCGTCCGCGCCCGAAATCGCCCCGGAGCCCGCGCCCACCGTTCCCACGGCACTGAACGTGGGCGATGTGGGTGATGTGGGCAGTGAGGGAGATGAGGGTGAGGCCGAAGACGAGGCCGACGAGCCGAACGAAGACGAGGACGGCGCCGAGGCTCCGTTCGAGACTGTGCTCAATTTCGTGCGCGGCTACTGCGCGACCAACCGGCTGCACCTCCGCTTGGACGGGACGATCTCCGATATTGAGGTTCCCACAACTCTCTCGTTCGAGGACATCGAGGCAGCCTCCGGGCTGGAAGACCAGACCCGCCAGACCCTTCGCCTGGATATCCGGGTGGCGGCGCTCCGGGCTAAGCTGAAGACCGGGAATCTGAACGTCGCGGTGGACCAGTGGATGAAGGAGCAGCGGCAGGACCGCCGGTCTGCTCTCTTCAAGCTGACGAGCGTCCCGTCTGCCCAGGTGGACCCCACCTACGGCTGGAACGTGCTCCGGAAGCTGGCTGAGGTCCGGTTCGAGGGCGATCCCGAGTACAGCGCGGCCATGATCGAGCAGATCATCTGGGAGACCAAACGCCGGGCCTGGGGCGAGGGCGTGGAGAATCCGCACTTCTTCATGTTCACCTCGGCGACCCAGTGGAACGGCAAGTCCACCCTGGCGCGAAACATCCTGTCGCCGATCTCTGAGGCGATCCGGGCGAACGTCGAACTCCGGGCCCTGCTGGACACCCGCTGGCACGACCTGTGGAAGTCCTACGCCCTGATCATCGATGAGATCCCCCCGAAGGGCGAGGACGCCGACCGGGCGCTGGCTATCCTGAAGGGCCGGATTACGACCCCGGAGCACAACCTCCGGCCGATGGCGACCAACGACGTGATCCGCTCGAAGAACCGGACCACGCTGGTGGGTACGTCCCAGTACCGAGTGATCGACTGCTTTGGCGACGCCAGCGGAATGCGCCGGTATGTCGAGATAAAGATGCGCGAGGGTCGCCGGTATCTGGAGTGGCCTGAGGCACGGGCGGTCACCGAGGTGATCGACTGGCCGCGGGTCTGGCGCGGCGTGGACATGCTGGGACAGGAGCCGATCTACGCCCGTGACCAGTATGAGACGCTGAAGGCGCTCCAGGAGGCGATGAAGCCGCCGGTCGCGCTCGACACGTTCGATGAGTGGGTCGTGCGGCTGTCGCCCACCCGCGACAAGACCTATCTTGCTGCGATCAGGACCAGCAGCGGTCACGCGACGATCTCCGACCTTTACCGGAGCTACCGCGACTATGTGGTGGCGCACCGACCGCGCGGCGGCCTCCTGTCGGAGCAGGCGTTCGAGAACCGGATGCGCGGCGTGACCCGGAACATCTCGACCAAGCGCGGCCGGACTCCGGACGCTTTGCTCTCCCACCACACGTTCGAAAAGGACGACGGTCGGAAGACGACCCAGTACGTCTACATCGGACCAAATCCCTGACTTGGGCCAAATAGCCCTCGATTGGTTGAATATAATTTGGACCCTGCTTGCAGGGTCCAAATCTTGCTCAAGGCGTGCGTCAACCATGCGATGGGTGAGGCCCCGGTAGGCCACCACCTGCGCGATGTGACAGCCGCTTCTCCTGCAACTTATGACTGACGCGCAGCCGGGTGACGTATTCCTTGTCGAGCAGGTTGATCGATTGTCGCGGCTCACCGGCGCTGACTGAGACCGCCTCAAGGCTGAGATTGCTGCTCACAGGGTTCGGGTCGTCGCGCTCGATCTCCCACCTCATGGGCAATGACGGCTGACGACGAATTTACGGCCCGGATTTTTGAGGCAATCAACGGCATGCTTCTGGACATGTTGGCCGCCATAGCTCGCAAAGACTTTGAAGATCTGCGTCGCCGCCAGGAGCAGGGTCAAGCCAAAGCAAAGGCAGCGGGCCGCTATCGCGGTGCGTCGAAGACGTAAAGCGCAACGCAGGAAGCGCAGCCAGGCTGACCAAAGGCTTGTCGTGGTCGCAGATTCAGGCAGCCATTGGGTGCAGCCGAGCGACAGTGGCGAAGATCGCCCGTCGTGTGGGTGCGAATTCTCCGCCGGACCGCGCCGAGGTGAACTGTTGAAGCGGCACGCACGGCAGTTGGCAGCATCGGCATGATCTTGAGAGCTTGCCAATCCTCGCACCCTCTGACCATGTCGCAGCGCTGCTCCACGATCCGACGATCAGACGATCCGCGTCGTTGTCGCCGCTCTAAACATGCCTCTCTGCGCTGAGCATCGGTTCGATTGAACCAGACCTCAGGAGGTCGGAGGCTTTGATTTCGGCGCAGGCGCCGGGGGCGTCTGCCATCGGCTCCGCTTCTTCGGCGTAGGCTGCCGAGTCTGATACGCGCCCGCCTTCGGGATGTCGGAGGGGGCGACCGGCTTGATAATGCCCGACTCCGCCTCCTCGGTGATCGCGCGGACGATGTCAGTGTACCGCATCACAGTTCCCGAACGAGAGCGGCGTCGTCGCGCCAGGAACACACGATTCGAATAAGCCACAATTTCGGGCTGATCCGAGTCTGGTCGGCAATGTAGCCGTCGCGTGTACGCCGATTCAGCGGCTCGGCAAAGCTGGAGAGGTCAACGGCAGTGATTGTCTTAGTTATGTAAAACCGTTCATTGGATCCGAGTCGCATAATTATACATTTATGCCTACGGCGACAAAAAGTGTGCATTGATCTATTTTTAGAATGAAAAATTTTATTCTATATGCAGGTCCGAAAACTGTAAAGTGAAGCCAACTAATGACAACCTACGAATCGTGAAATATAATCAAGGAAATTGGCCAGCAATTTTTAGCTTAATTTAGTTCTGGCACATCAAAGACCCGAAGATATTTATACCTATAGCAAACTGGGTCTACGTTAGCTCCCTACTAGCGCGTTTTTGTCGTACCATGACACCATGACGAGTGCCCCCACAGCGCCACCAGCCGTCTGAGCCCCCTCGTAGCCGAAATCGCCCCATGGCCGTCCTGGGGCTTCTCTCGCCACGCTAGGGCCATCGTGATGCGCCTTACTGGTATGGCGCCGATAGTCTCGCTGCCATGATCTCGACGATCTCAAGCATACGGCCATCGAGCGTAGCCCAGACGAGTTTGCCGCCCTTGCTGGCTTCGGCGTTGTGCCGGAAGACGTGGCTTCGCGCGCTGGTGGTTAGGGCTTCAGTGACGACGTAAACAACGTATTGCGCCCGGTGCTCCAGGCTCTTCATCTTCTTATATTCGTTTGGCGTGAGTTCCACCACTAGATCGCGGCCGCTGAGACCCTTCACCTCAACCTTTAGAAGCGCCCCGGTGGGAGCCGTCACATTCAGGTCCCAGCCGACTCCATCCTTCTCTACGGAATCGACGACCTGAGACCCGCCATCTATCGATTCGTAGTAGGCGGTCGCATGGCGAACCGCAGCAAGCTCGATCTGCTTGCGCAACTCGGGATCAGTTTGGCGCTTCGGGCCTTTCGATCCGCCCTTCTTCGTCGCGGTGAACACACCGCCTGCCGCGATATATGCCGCAACCCTCGCCCGGAACTCATCCTTTCCACCATACCAGACCGGGCTCTGACCCAGATTGCCTTCAGCCTTCTCCGTTGGAATGATGAACTGGCGCCGATCGACCGACAGCAAGGTTGCGTCATCGGCTGGTGCAGTTATTTGGTAGACGACATCAAAGCCGCGTTCGCGTGTCAGCTTGATGTGGTCGTTGTTCCGGAACACAGTTGCGTTCTTATACCACCCGACGATGTAAGTTTTCTTATTGCTGGGATTCCGGGCGATCCACACGACCGTCACAGGCGCGATCGATTCATCTGACGTAGCGCCGCCCAGGTTCTTGAGATTGATCCGCGCCGCGCGTGGGACGTAGCCATAGACGCTGTCGCGCAATGGTTTAAAGTTGAAGACTTCGTGCCCTATGTTTCCGTCCTTCAGATAACCATGGCCGCCTACTGGCTGATCATCGGCAGTCGCGCCAGCATAGTTTTTCATCCATCCGATATTGACGAAGACCATCGGTCCTGCGGTCATGGTACCTGTCCGGCTCCGGCTGCTTCGAGCTAAGTCGATCCATACCGGTTGCTGGAGTGGATGGAAGGTGTTTCCGTTACGATGTCACCACCTTCGTGATTTACGTTGCCGGAACGGCAACCTCGACAGCGACGTTCGCCGCCGAGGGGCCGGGGCATCAGGGCACTATACGGACAGTCGCATCCTCGACCATCGCTGTGTCAGTCACCCTCAGGCGCCATTCGGTTTCGGCCTGGGCGAAACTGACACGATATACATCCAGATCACCGGCACCAGATACCCCTATAAACTTGATGGAACGAACATCTCCCCACGCTTTCAGCGCCCTCTTGTTGTCGGATGACTGCTCAGTGAAGTAATTGATTAGTCCTTCAGACATAAAATCTGGCTCGGGAACACCGAGGCGGGTCGCCGTGATCATGCGCCGAAGCGCCTCTTCACTTCCGGGTTTCGGCTTGTTCGCCGCGCGGCGGGCTTCGCTCTCTCGTTCGATAAGTTCTGCCTGATCCTTGCTTATCCTCGACGCGGTTTGCTCTAACCCGTTCTGATGGAGGACCAGCGATGTCACCGCGCCGTGATCATCCTCTAAGAAGCTGAGCTGCGCATGGATCAGCGAGTTCTTGTAAAAGAACTTGGTCGGATTTTCCGGCAGCAGCGAGTAGAACATCTGCCCAGAGAGTCGGGCCATGAGTCCGTCCTCATCGCGTTCGACGGTAAAGATCCGATTTTGACCAAACTGGTAGAAACCTACGAACTGATCTAGCTCCGCCGGATCCATGGGGACTGGTGTGCGCGGAAGCGCCTGTTCGGCCTTCAGGCGCCTGACCTTATCGGCGGGGCTTCCAGGGTCTGTTTGACCGGTCCGCTTCTCGACCTCTGCCCGCAACCGGCGCCAACTCGCGAATCCATAATCGCGGGCGACATCCCGCTGGGCCGCCGCCAACTTCGCGGTCGGGACGGACGCGCGGAGCGTCTTGAGGTGAGCCTTCGCCTCGTTGCGAAGGTGCTCTAGGTTCGGGCGATTAGGGAGCGTGCGCGCTTGACCGGCGCGCGGCAGGATAGGGTCGGCCATAGAATCCTTCCTTCCTTTGCGCCCATCGTCCGCGGTGCTGGGCAGGAAGTCAGGTTATGATCGTGGATGCCGAATGGGCTAAGCCCTTCGCGCGGACCGCTGGCCTATCCAGAGGCCAACGCAAGGTTACGACAGGGTTTAGCGCCCGGCAAGAGGGTGTGAGTTCGAGTGCAGCTTCCATGAGACCATGCTTCTCGCCCCCTCCCCTCGCGGTCCATGAAGCCGTGCGCCAACTCGATGCGGCGGTGAGCGCTCACCACGCTGGTCAGCCCCTCGCAGCGACCGATCTGATCCGAGCTGCCGATCGCCCGGAGATCCTTGCCTGGGCTGACACCATGTGGGGTACCGGAGGTCCATGGAGCGGCCCAAGGTCGACCCCCGACATTCCGGTCGCCAACCGCCTGAAGCCTCGGATGCCGGGCACAGCCGCCAAGCTGGCTATCATCCGCCGAGACGGATTCACGTGCAGGTTCTGCGGCGCTCCAGTGATCCTGCCTGATGCCCGCAAGGCCCTGATGCGCCACTACCCTGAAGCAGCTCGATGGGGGAAGCCCAACGCCAGCCGACACACCGCGCTCCAGGTACTCGAACTTCAGTGGGATCACGTTCTCCCGCATGCCAGGGGCGGCAGCAGCGATCCGAGCAACGTCCTGGTCACCTGTGCCCCATGCAACTACGGGCGCGGCCAACTCACCTGCGAGGAAGTCGGTCTGTCAGATCCTTGGCTCCGGCGTCCGGTCCAATCAGACTGGGATGGCCTGTCGCGGCTGCTGAAGCAGGCAGTCGTCAACGTCTAGTTGCGCCGCAGGTTTTCGGTTAGCGTCGCGGAAAACTGGGGCGCCACAGGCGTCGATGGCCTGGTAGGATACCGAATGCGCGCGTTCATCGCCGGAGCGTTGGCGCTCTCCCTGCTGCCGACGCTGTCCTACGCGTTGTCGCCGAAGACAGAGGCTGTTGCTGCCTTTGTCGGTGTGATGTCGTTCGTCAAAGGAAAATGCTTCGAGCTAACCGTTGACCCTCAAGCCGTGTATTTCGCGGCTGTTGAGCGCGGCATCGACATCGAGGATCTGATGCAGGATCCGGAGTTCAAGGCCCTCGGAGTCTCTGCCTACCGCGGTATGATGAGAGAGCAGGACAAGGCTTGCGCAATGGCTCTACATAACTTCGGTCCAGCAGGGGCTATCATCCCCGGCTTGATCCGTCACCGCTGAAAGACTCGGAGCATCCAGACTTCGTCAACGCGATGATCATGAGGCCGAGAGTGAAGTACCGGAATATCTGTAACCCGACGGTCCCCCCAAGACCAACAAAGGCCCGACGATTGATCAAGATGCTGCGAGAAGCAGAAGAATTATACGAAAGCCGGAAATACATAAAAGTAAGCAACCGCGAACAGATCGGTATCGACAAGCCCGTTGCGCCTGGACAGCAAACTCATGGCCACTTGGAGAACGGACGTGCCGTCAACAAAGACGGCTCCTTAAGCCACGGAGGCAGCCCTTTCTACCTGACCAAAGCCCAGGAAAAAGCGCTGCTGGCTGCCAACTTCAAGATCCCGAAGAGCCGTTTGATCGAGAGCGAGGGCGACATGGTGACGGTGACCATCTCCCACGAGCTGTACGAGCTGCTGGAGGAACTAAAGCGGCACGTGGCCTGACATGAGAAACCCGCCGATCGCGAGACCGGCGGGTTCTTTCGTCCTGCGGCCGTGAATCAGGCGGCCTTGCTGCCCCGACCGGCACGCTTCGACTGGCCGCCCACCTGTCCGAGGCCGATGGACCGGGCCAGTTCCGAACGCATCTCGGCATAGCTAGGGGCGACCATGGGGTAGTCCCTCGGGAGGCCGAAGCGTTCGCGGTAGCTCTCCGGGGTCAGCCCCTTCGAGGTGAGATGGCGCTTCAGCGTCTTGTAGGTCTTTCCGTCGATGAAGCTGACGATGCCCTCTGCCTGCACCGACTTGCGGATCTGGGCGGGGGTAACCTTCGTCACCTCAGGAGCCTGTTCGGCGGCGACAGGCGCAACGCCACAGCCGAGATTGGCGATCGTCTCATGCACAGCCCGGAGCAGCGTAGGCAGCTCGTTAACCGGCAGGGAATTGTTCGAGATGTAGGCGGCGACAATTTCGCCAGCCAGCTTGACCGCATCGAACGGTTGGTCGGAATCTTCCGGGGCCATCTTAGGAACTGCTCAGATTTAAATTTGGGTGACGCGCCGTAGGGCGAGCTAAACTAGATCAGTATCTGCGGGACGGAATCAACCCCCATAAGGTGAATGGCCCAAAAGAAAAACTCGCCGGACCTGAGACCAAGCGAGTGAATTCCTATCACAGAGTCGTTAGCCTCTCCGTTCGTAGCCCAGGTTGCGCGGGGCTCTGCTCTCCAGCATTCCGCGGAAGACCGACATCGCCTTCTCACGGGTCCCGAACTTGAGCACCGTGGGCTGATGATTCAGGAGCGCCTCAACGTCTAGGATCAGATCCCAGGCCCCGTGCATGGTGCCGACCTTCTGCGCCTCAGCCCGCACCAGGGGCAGCAGGTGCCGGACGGACTGTTCGTCTTTATCAATCTGCTTCAAACGCCCCTCCGTCGATTCCAGGGGCATGGATCAGCACCAGCGCATTTTGGAGGCGGGCATCTCGTTCTCATCGTCAAAACCAATCAGCGGGGCGATGCGACGGTGGCCTGAGAATGGTAGCGTTTGACGGCGTAGCCTGCTGTTTGATGCGGGCAAGATAGCCCAGCAAGGCAGCTCAGACACGTCAATGCCGACCATGGGTTCGCGTTACATCATCGCGCTAGCGTTGCTGGCCGCACCAATCGGAATCACGGCGCTTGCCCAACTGCCGTCAGGCGCCGAGTCTACTTCGGACCTCGCTCAACCGGCCACGGATAGGGTAACGACACCTTCTACTCCGAAGGATATGGGATCCCTGGAACGCTGCGGGTGCAAGCTCATCAGCGCGACAAGCTTCCGTGAGCCCGAAGCATGCCGCTTGAAGGAAAGGCCCAGCCTTATCGGGCTCGAAGGCTACCTGAAGACCGGCGACCGCGAGGTGGACAAGAAGGCTCCGCCTTGGCGCATCAGCGAGCTGAAACAGAGCGGTCCCGAAAAATGGGATGGGTTTCTCGGACAGCGAACCGCCAAGACGCGCGTTCGGGTCGAAGCCCAGGTCGATGATTCATCCCCCTCGAAGGTCAGGCTCAAGGTTACCGACACGGCGAACACGGGGTCCCCAGCGTTCTGGATTAGGCTCCAGGATTTCGACCCTGTGCCGTGGTGGCAATGCCCCGCGGACAAAGCGGTCCAGCATTCTGCCATTCTGGTCCGCCCGAAACCCGCCGCCAGACCGGTGACCATCGAGGGCCGGTGGATCAACAAGACGCCACCGAAACGACTCTGGTGCTGGACCTGGGTGTCGAAGGTCGGAGTGTACTGCGACCCAGCACCATCGAAGGATGCCGGGATGTCCGATACCTGGATCTTCCAGCCGGACGAGGTGCAAATCGAATACTGAAGCCTCCGCTGAGCCATTCCTGCTCTTCTATCAAGGTCTAAGGCGGAAGAGACCAAGTAACTACCCGCTGAGAATTGTACGGATCAGCGTGAACAATCTCTGACTTCGTCTCGGCAAATCCTCTCGGCCCCCATCATCGATCCTCAATAAGATCGCTCAGCTTTCCATTAGGTTGTTCGCTCTACGGTCAAGCTCTCAAGCAAGGACCGAAGACTAATGCGCCGTATCGTACTGACCCTGATCGCGACCCTGGTCCCGCTGGCCACCTCAGCCGCCTCGAAGGATGGGCACCTCGGCATCGCCCAGTTCATGTTCAAAGGCGACAAGGCGTTCGGGTGCGTGAATCCGAACGGTGATCCCATCGACTGCAAGATCACGGAGGATACCACCTTCAAGATCTTCCGCTCACCCGACAACAAGCATGCGCTGGTGTTCGTCACCTACCTACCCGACGCCACTGGCAATGCAGTCCAGAGCGCCGCCATCCTTACGGAAGAGGTCGAGACCGGCTGGGGCGTGAAGCGTCAGCTCATCAGCGTCGGCCAGGCCCCGTCGAGCATCAAGTTCACCGCGAAGAACGTGACCTTCGTGTCCAAGGTCGCGCGACCCAGTGATTCACGGATCAACCCGACCGGCCGCAAAACCTTCTCGCTGGCCTATTGAGAGTCGCGCTAAACACCGCCCCAGCGCATCCTCCAGGCGAGTGCCTCATCCGGGTCTTGAATCCCTATGAGCGGTCCCAGGCGTGTGAAGCTGGGGCAGTTTTCAGACAGCCAGTCCGCATGCTCTTCGAACCAGAGATCATCCTCAGCCTCAAACGGTGATTCAGAGCGTGGGATCAGGAAGACGTGCGGTTGGCCCAGGCAGAAGTCGAGGACGTTGTAGAAGCTCTGTCGCGAATAGGTTCGGAGCTCGGAGCGCTCGCGGATGAAGCGGTCGCGAAACTCGTAAGCGTCAATTGAATGAGGAGTGGGATCGAGCCTTCGGACGGTCCGTTCGACCTCAGCCATCCACACAGTTGTTCGTTCGAAGATATCGTTGTCGGACATGAGAAGATACAATTAGTATGGTTGAAGAGGAACGTCGCCGCAAGATGTATTTAGACGATCAAAATATCGCACTAAATCTTGAGGATATGTTTGCGAAACCCTGTCGTGATTTTTGAACGCCGTTCATGAAAAGATGGGCGCTACAGAGCGTAGAAGGACGGTTGCTAAGGGGAATCAAGGAATTCTAGTGTGAGACCGTTGAATCACGGTGTCGGAAAGATGCCGTCGATGCGACCAAAGCCTCGCGCGTGATGTAATTCTCGCCCGACGATCCTGACCAGCCACTTTCGCGCGCAGACGAGACAAGTAGTCCTCAATCGTCATACCCAATTTTTTTGCACAACCCTATCGTCCTTCAATCCATTGCGGCAGATCAGGGTCAATATTCTGACCCGCTCTTGGAACATGGTGATCACGACGGTTCGCGACAAGTCCTGAGGAAGTCTCGAACACGCCGCGCGGTCCAGACGATTCCGGTGATCGTGGTCACTCCACGGTCGTTGAGAGCGTCCGCACACAGCGTCGGACATCCTGTCTCCCCCAGGAGCGCGGCGAGGATCGGGAGCAGTTCGGCCTTGCGCGCGTCCTTCCGGGCTGCGGATGCCGCGGTGCCCAGGCGTCGGGCCTCCCGGATATTCGGGTTCCCCAGGATCACCCCACGCTCGCGGGCACGCTGGAGCCCGGCCTTGGTCAGAGTGCTGATGTTCCGCCGGATCATGCCGTGCACGAGGCCGTGGCAGGTGTTGCAGAGGGTCAGCAGGTTGGTTTCGTCATCCGGGCCACCGAGACACTTCGGCAGCAGGTGATGTTGTTCGAGGGCATCCTTGCCCCCGGCAGGCACAACATAAAGAAAGAACCAAAATATCCTTGGGCGCAGTACGAAGATGATCTCACTGCGAGATCACGTGTTTAATCAGCTGCGTGTCAAAGTACTGCTGCGGCTTGACGCATTTCGAGGACGACATATGCTAATCATCTCGACTCTACTGTTAATAAAACTTCCGAATAGCCTTGTCCTCAACAGTCCCCGATCTTAAGTTTCCCCCGTCTGGTCATCGGGAGAGGGCCAATCGGGAGCAGTGTGATGGGTGCGGGGCGAGACTGGCGGAAGAAGCGCCACTGGATGGTGTTTGATGGTCTTAGGCGCGACAGTGATCCAGCCTATGTACAAATTTGGCTAAACTCCGGTGCCTCGAACGAAGAGAAGCACGTCTACAAGGCCGCGTCACGGACCAAATTGTTGTCGTTGATCGATGTCGCAGAAGTCGAATACGAGCCTCTCGACTATAGGATATTTGGCGCCGATCCGGTACCGCGCGGTGGACGCGGTTCATTGGACGACCATGAGTATTTCCAGCTTCGTATGCGCTTCCCGGTAGCCGACCTATGACCGCCCTCACCAAGACCCGTATCGACCGTGCGCGCCTTCTCGCGGATGTCCGCGCGGCGGTGGATTCCTCCGACACCCGAGCCGAACCGCATCTCCGCGCGGTCTACCGCCATGCCCTCGCGCATCTCGACACTGTGCTGCGCGACATCCCCACCAAGACGCCACCGATTGCCCTGGCCACGGCGATCTTCCGCCCGCTCGCTCTGGAGATGTTCGCGGACTGGACGCTTCCCGCCGAGCTGCCTGCGGACCTCGCGTATCGGCACTGGATGGACGACCCGGCAGCCGGTCACGCGGCGCTGGTGGCCTTCGGCATCGACCAGAACAGCCCGCTGACGCTGGAGCAGCGCATGGAGCGCGCTCTGATCGCCCATCTGACACAGCGTTTCATGGGGCTCGTGAAACGCGCCATCGAGACTGCGTGATGCAGACCGCCCCGAAGTTCGAGTTTCCGCTTGGGCCCTGGCGCTACTGGTCGGCTGGTAAGAACGGCCACGGTCGCGCGGTCCGGTTCTGTTGGAGCAGCCGCGCCAACGATCTGGGCTACTACGTGGGCTGGCGTGAGGTCGATGGCCCCGAGACCAAGACCGGCGGTCAAGTCCAGATCCGCGAGCGTGTCTGTCGCCGCAAGCGAAAGGATGTGGCTGACTGGGCGAAGGAAAAGGCTGAAGCGTATCTAGCCGCGCAGTTCGAGCGGGTCGGGACGCCCTTTTCGGTGACCCTGGAGACGCGCCGAGTGACGAAGGTCGAGCTGACTCGCTGGATGCGCCTCTCTGGCTACACGACGCCGTTTACGATCGCCGCGGGTCGGTACGCGTTCGCTGACCAGACCATCGCCGACCACTTCCTGTACGCGTTCCGGTAAGGACAAAGCCCCCGGAGATCGCTCTCCAGGGGCTCCTGAGCCTTGCCGGTGATGATGAGGCTTACGCTGCCAGAGCCCGAGACACCGTCATCGGCTTCCATTCACCGCCACGGGTGGTCTTGATCCCACGGGCGTTCAGCGCGTCGGCGATGCCCTGGAGCGTGGTGACGCCGCTGGCCCGGATCTGCGCGATCACCGGCCCGATGTTGGCCTTCCGCTGGTCCGCCAGCACCTTCATGGTCTCACCACCCTTGCGGCTGGCCTCACCCAGGTTGGTCGGGTTCCCGAGACGCACGCCTTGAGCCTTCTTGGCGGCGAGACCGGCCTTCATGCGGGCGGAGATCAGCTTGCGCTCCTTCTCGGCCAGCGCGGCGAAGATGTGGAGGACGAACGGGTCGACATCGTGCCCGTACTCGACGACCACGAAGCGCACGCCCTTGTTCATGAGACCGGCGATGAACTCCACGTCGCGGCTTAGGCGGTCGAGCTTCGACACCACCACCCATGCCTTGGCCTTCTTCGCCTGGGCCATCGCGGCAGCCAGGACCGGACGGTCGCTGTAGCCGCCCGACTCCATCTCGACGTGGTCGCCGATCAGCTCACCGCCCTGAGCCTCGACGAACGCGCGGATCGCGGTCTCCTGGGCGTCGAGACCAGCGCCCGACTTGCCCTGATCCTTGGTCGAGACCTGGCGGTAAGAGACGTACGAGACCGTAGTCCTAGGGCTCCTGGCCCGCTATCACTAGCCTAACGACCTTATGGTGTCAGGGCCATCATATCTAGAACTGCTGCGAGATCTGCTGGTGCTGCCAGAAAATTAGCCAAACCGTTATCCCAGATCGCAGAAGAGCGATCATTTGAAACATACCAATTCGGCCCGACATTTACGTATGACATATGCTGACCGATGCGAATATCTAGTGCGTGCATCATCTCGACGATCTTGCGGTCATCTGAAAAGGCTTGTGCACGAGCGTAACCCCTAGCCCACCAGTCCACAAAGATGATTGGCACGCGCCGTCCTGAATTTCTCGCTTCGCGGAGCCAGGAATTGATATGGAGATCCCCTAGTCCCGAGCCGATAACGAAGATGACATCTGCTGACGACGCATCGTGCCCAAGAGCAGAATAGAAATGCAAAAACGGACTCTGCTGGATGCTCGAAGTTTTATCTAGCCCAGAGACGATTGAAGTCGGATAATAATCGCTCCCGTCCATTCGTCTGGTGCTTCCCAGGCCGCCTCCGAACACCGCGTTCCTTTTTGCTTCGTCCCGGTCATCGTACCAGAACAGTTCGCCCATATCACTGTCGCGCGGGGTCGGATGAGAGAACCCCATGTGAATCGAACCGTGCAGATGGAGCAGGCAATCTCGGTCCGAGTTCCTCACAAATTGGCTTGGGTTGAACTTCTTCGGACGAGCGCTTGGGGCGCAGTCGTACCCATAATAGAGATCTGGGCAAGCTTGCAGAATGAAATCATCGTAGTTGGTTGTGTAGATACGCGTTACATACGAACGCCGCAGGTCCTGTATGAAGCTTCGCAGGGGGATCACGCTTTGGCGCGGTGTAATGCAAGAATCAGAAACGAGATCGTAAACTGCCTTTATGATGTGACTAACAAGTGGGTGGAGCGATTCTTTCTGTATATTGGTTGTGTTTTGAATGAAAGGTTGGAGGATCGGCTTATAAGCGTTGATGGCGCCCGGCGTTGGCGGGTAGGTGAACATCAACTCGTGGGCACAATGGAAGATCTGCTCAAAATTGACGTTCCCGCGCCCGCCGAGGTATCTCGTTAGTCGCGTTGCGATGATTGAGTATGCCATTCGGCTGCCCAACATCTGCATGGCGCCATTGGAGCGGACAGATGTCGTAACGTGGCGAGACACGTCCCATGTGCTTGGTGCGCCGTAATCGAGAGATGCACCAGCTCCGACAAAAACGAGTGCCCGCTTCATGATGCCCCTTAGCGATATCGGGATGGTAACTTGTGTAGTTCGATGTGTCGTGACCGCGTCATATCGAGTCGCAGCCCACTCAAAGTTGTATCTATAAACCTACTAGCCGTCTGCGACATCCACGGCAAGGTGGAAACCCGGCTCCGGTTTGCCCGTCGGGTTCTGCATCAAGGCTGTGAATCAGAGCGCGTATGAGAAGGCCGAAAGGATCGTCCCTCACGGCCTTTCCCATGCTCATCCCTTAGGTTTCACCGATAAGTCGACCATCGAGCCTGCCGGAACGTTGATCGCGCATGTGTACGAAGCGGTCTGCCATGCTCCGTACTGGTTCTGCATGGCCGCACGATCACCCCGGAACTCGACGATTCCGGTATCCTTGTCTTTCCAGGCCACGTCGCTGAAGGGCGTTTCGAACAGGCCATCCGTCCACTTCAGTCCGTAGGGTGCCGCACGCTCGATTGCCTCTTTGCAGAGTGACAGAGCGTAGAACTTACCCTTCTGACTGTAACAGTTCACGTCGTCTCGACAGGTCTCCTGTGCCGCACGTTTGCTCCGATGCTCGGCCGCCGCGTTCTCTGCTACCGTCGTCCCTGACGCTCCCACGCACGCACACAGAACCAGCAACCCTAGAACCCTGCGTTGAATCACGATGCGCTTTCCTGTCTGATCCCCCGATGAGGCTTCTCGCCATCTCCGACATTCACGGCAAGGTTGAATCCGTGCGTCGGCTCCGCAAGCGTGTGACCAACGGCTTCGACGCCATCGTCCTGGCGGGTGACATCGGCAAGGATTTCGATACGGCCACGCAGGTGTTCGACATCCTGGGCAGCTTCGACTGTCCGATCCTGTACGTTTTCGGGAACTGGGATCACAGCCTCCCGTACGATCACGACTTCGGCCCGAACGCTCACCATCTTCACAACGCTTGCGTCACGCTCGATGGCTGGAAGTTCGCGGGATTCAGCGGCATCGACGTGAACTGGGGTCACAACCCGCTAGCGGCTTCGATCACCGTGGATCTCGATGCTCGGTACGAGGCTGGGTTCGCCGAGATCGACGGTCAGATCGAGGCTCTGGAGCGTACCGAACGCGAGACGCTGGCCGCGTGTGAAGCTCTGCCACCACTACCGAACAAGGCGCACCTCCGACCGGTGTGGCCGCTCCGTCGCCGTCTCGGCACGTTGCGCGAGAAGCGGAAGCAGCTCGAACCCGCTCTCCAGGCCGAGTACCGCGAAGGGTACAAGGAGATCGCCGCTGCCAACCGTCGCGAGATGGTCGACCGAATGTCGCCTCACCCTCAGGACCGCACGATCGTGGTGACGCATGGTCGGCTGGCCAGGACCGCGCAGGATATGCCGGACGTTCCGCTCTTCCTGTTCGGGCACGCGCACGGATTCACGGACACCCGCATGGGTCGGTCGCGCTTCGTGAACGTGAGCGCTCTGGACCATGTCGTGCCGGTACTGCCGGAGGGCGAGACGGAGCGGCACATCAAGCACCTGCGATCGGTCGACCTGGGTGCCTACACGGTCATCGAGATCGTCGACCAGATCGTGGCCACATCGCATCGAATGCGGCCCGTGCCGGAGGGTTGGAAGCAGGTGTCGGGCTTCGGCTTCCAGTACAAGGCTCTGGACCAAGGGACGTAGCCCTCAGACGAACTCGCTCTCTCGATAGAATGACCACCCGAACTTTGGCTCAGGAAACCGTCTGTTGATTGTGCTCTGTGCTTCTCGTTGCGAATGGGCGCTGACGTACTCGAAGAAGACACCCGGCTTACGTTCCTCCCAGACGCGGAACACGTATCGACGGACCGGAGAGTAGCTCATGCGCCGTGGTTTATCGGCCTCTAAGTTGTCGTCATAGAGGTCGTCTATACCTTCCAGACGCAGCTCTTCGTCGTCAGCCCAGCGGATGTAGATCTCTCGGTCCATACAGAGCATAAAATCCGCGACCATGAAGACTCCGTCCTCGGTGAAATTGTCGAGGTAGAAGCTCATGGTCTCGCCGTTCCGTTCGATCACTTCGCGAAAGGCTTTGAGCTTTGCCATCATCCGCGAATGGTCCAGCCCCCAGCGAAAATCAATCTTGCTATCGCCGAGGTAGTTACTGAGTTCCTGTCCGATGCGGTCGGTGGCTTTGTCCTGGACGATCTTGTCGGCCGCTTGTTGCTGTGCTGCCAGGATGCGACGGCGCCTCTGTCTGAGGTCGTAAGCTCCGGCAACAACGACCAGCAGTACCGCGATGACATAACCCCACATCGGTGGCCTCCTTTATTGAGGAAGGCTAACATCTGTGGGCGCAACTGGCCCGTACTGAATTCGCCCTATCCGCTGCGCTTGATACCGTCAGGGTGGAAGCGGGTCTCGGGCTGGCGCTTCGAGAACAAGCCTCCGGACCAGGGAGAACTGCCCATGGCAACCGTAGGGTGATAGAGCGACGTTGAGGCTCGAAGGGTCAGCATGTTCGCTCTGGATGGTTTCGTACGATGGTCGCTGCCGTTTCTCCTGGTCGTGGCTCACGAGGCTCGTGCTGAGCCTTCGAAGAACGATCCGCAGGCGTGTGTCACCATCACCAAGGCTGCTGATCGGCTCGCCTGCTTCGATCGAGCGTTTGCCAAGCCTTCTGTTCCCGCACCGACTCCAGTCGATCTGCGCGCCCTGGTCACGAAGGATCGACAGTGCGATCTCCAGGCGCTGCATGCGGCGATCGTGAAGGCTGTGCCCCCGAAGTCCGACTACGAGACCTCAGAGGCGTTCGCTGAGCGCGGACGGCGGCAACTGGCTGCGGCTGGCATCCCGTACTCCAGTATCTTCTGCCGCTCGAACAACCTGCCCTTGCGGTATGATGCGGATAAGGGCGGGTACAAGATCGATGGCATGTTTCCGACGAAGAGCCTGTATTCCCAGGAAGGCAATCGACGGGTTTTCACGTACTGGAACGGCGACAATCAGCTCGGGATGACACCGATAGCGCTCGTACCTGCTGCCACCGCAGAAAAGCTCGGATCAAACGCGGCTGATGGGGCGATCCTCGAACTCGTGAGTCCGTTCGTTAGTCAGTACACAAGCGAAGACAGCCCAGGATCCACCAAGGACGCCCCTGAAACATCAGTCGGGATCACGCTTCATTTCGAGCCCCGATACGTTTTCTTGTACAACAGCGTGACTTACGAGATCCTATGGTCGCGTCCGGTCCTACGTTGCGACAGTTCCGGCTACATCTTGCACATGATTGATGCGTGCAGTCCGGGCGCCAAGCGTCTTAACTAGGTAAGGGATCGCGAAATATGAGACGATTCATCATCGTGGCGACGCTGATGGCTCTAGCCGCCCCCGCTTATGCTGCCACCTACAGCTACGACTGTCGCGTCAACGGTAAGTCGCTCAAGGTCAAGATCGACGACGTGAAGAAAACGCTGACTTGGCGCGGCAACGTCTACAAGATCCGGGAGGAAGAGAGTTGCGCCAAGTTTGGCTGGCACGCGGAGCGACCGGGTCAGTCCTTCGACTTCTGCACCGCCACGCAGGGGTACGCCGATTTTCAGGAAGGCGACAAGACGATTCAGTGTGACCAGGACCGATAACAAAAAGGCTCCAGGGCGATTCCTGGGGCCTTCTTCGTTTCCAAGGTGATTCAGAGCCACCGCAGCTTGATCATCATCTCCTGATCCTGGTCGACAGGATCGAGGTAGAAGCCCATCCGAACGCTCCCCGCGGGGTGCCACCAGTATCCTTCCACGATCGGGATTTCGTGGTCCTGGCACCATCCTTCAATCTCAGGCCCTCGTATGGCGCGTACCGATGCAGGTCACTCGCATAAGCATCGAGACCAGGATGTTCGCCGCAGAGCCAGGGACGGAGGATGCCGCCTTCGTCTTCCGGGCCCGTTGGGATTAGGACGCCACCTGATCACCGGTCCCTTTGTCCGCTTTCAACACCCCCACAACTCGATACACGAAGTCCGCCATCACAAGCATGTTGATACTATTCTTCGCTGTGTTATAGGAGATTATCCCATGTAGGCATGCGTGCCGGTTCGGGATCGGATCACTTCGCAAAATCTCAATCTGAGCGGGGTCTTTTGCCTCGGAGTACAAGCGGTCAATAAGAGTTTCCATCAACGAAAAAACGCTGAATCCGCCGATTTTAAGCGCCTCACTCAAGCCGAGTTCCTCAACAAACTTTCTGAAGCTACGTAAGCTGGTCAATCCCGATAACTGACCGCCATGAAGCTCATAGCGAATGATCCGTTCAAATTCAGGAAAAAGGAGTCGACACACAGCACGGTAATGGCCGTTTCCATGTGCGGCCAATGCTTCTCGAAACGTAGCCTTGGCCTCATCATCCACATCAAACCCGTCAATGTCTTTTAGAAAGACATCTGCTATTTCGAGCCAGCGCTCAGAAAAATGGTCCTCTATTGCTCGGGATAAAGCATCTTCGGATAAACCGTCATCTTCAACAAGGAGCCTCATCGATTGGTGAGGCAAAAATCCTATCGCGTCCAACTTGTCGCGCTGCGCATTAATCTTTGCGAACCGTTCCAGAGCCTCATCTGATGGCAAAGCTTCTGCGACTCGCGTGGCGACAACGTGCAAATTTCTCGCTAGATGCCCAAATCCTACAAGAAACGAATTGATACTTTCGCTGTGTCGTTCAAGCAGCTCATGAACGACACGCGAAACCTTTTCATACTCTTTCGAAACTCGATCCGAGGGTTCCATGCTTCTAATCGATTGCTCTAGGTCGCGGACTCATTAAGCTCGCAGCCAGACCCGCACGGCTGCGAGCTTGACGCTGGCTAGGAAGTTGTCGGGATCCTTGTCGTAGCGCGTGGCGACGGCGCGGAAGTGCTTGATCTTGCTGAAGAAGCGCTCGACCAGATTGCGGTACTTGTACAG
>NZ_FOMM01000045.1:0-23956 GCF_900112625.1 Methylobacterium sp. 13MFTsu3.1M2 | reverse complement strand
TACCGCTGGCGCAAGGAGTACGGCGGCCTCCAGGTCGACCAGGCCAGGAAGATGAAGGATCTGGAGTGCGAGAACGCGCGGTTGCGCCGGCTCGTGACGGACCTGTCCCTGGAAAAGCAGGTGTTGGCGGACGTCGCTTCGGGAAACTTGTTCTCTATTCGGGGTTCATCGGTCAACGCCCTCTCGTGCGCATCCTGGTTCGACGCGTGATCGGTCCTGTGGAGCTCTTGCTTCTCTCCGAGGTCAGCGAACGCCGCCTCCTGATGGGGTTAGAGGGAGTGGGCGGATCCATCTAAGCCGCGCGCTCGGCAGAACCGACGCTCGAGTTTCCTCGGTCTCACCCGCTCCGGTCGTCCCCACAGGGACCTCCTCCACGCCGGAGGAGCTCGGTGTTACGTGATGCTGATCCGTAAGCTTCAGGCCGCCGTCGCGGCTTCGGCCGACCAGCGGAAGTCCTTCTCGTCGCGCTACATGCGATGCCGCACGATCGCCAGCTTGCGGGCGACGGCCACGAGGGCCTTCTGCATGCCTCTGCGCTTGGCCACAGCCAGCCCCCAGACCTTCAGCGAGGACAATCGAACCCGAGGGCCAGTCAGCAGCACGAGCGCGGCCTCATACAGTGCGGCGCGCATCATCCTGTCGCCGCACTTCGAGACCCGGCCGACCCGCAGCGTCTCGCCGGACTGGTAGAGCCGCGGCGTCAGTCCATAATGCGCCCCGACGCATTGCGATCGTCCGAAGCGGGCCGGGTTGTCGACGCAGGTACGGTAGGTCAACGCGACAGCCCATCCATGCCCTTGCGGAAGTCCACAGGCCGTGTGGCCAGCATCACGCGCACCGCGCCGGAGGGCCCGATCATGAAGAAGCCTTCAGCGCCCGGATCACCGCGGTGATCTGAGCCGTGCTCGCGTCCTGAGCGATGCGGACCGTGGCGCCGGCGATCTCGACTTCGATGCTGTGGCAGCCGCATCGCTCCCCCACCCCGGGGCTCATCTCGGCAGTCGTCGGCTCCTGTGGTCCCAAACTAATCACGGCCGGCACGAACTGCAGTGGGCGTTCGCCGTCGTGTCTCCCAACCTGACGCGCCAGGCGTCGCCACGTGAACAGCTGCGAGGCGCTCAAACCATGCCGGCGTGCCACTGCACTGATCGAGGTGCCCGGCCCATCGCTCTCGGCGACGATGGCCGCCTTCTCCTCATCAGACCACGTCCGGCGCCGGCCAGCCCCGGTGAACAGCTCCAGGCGCCGGATCGGCTCCGACATAGCCATACGCCCTGACATCGACATGTGACGGAGCTCCCATTCCGCTCCGTATGTGCCTTCACACCGTCTGCCGGAAGGTGCCGCCCAGACAGCGCTTACGATATATCGGCAGGTCAATTCGCCAATTGTGATCGGCCGCTGAGTGCCCTATCGCTACCGATCGATGAGCTCTCATTTTCCCTGCTGGCCTGGCACACCTCAGCCGAGGCCATTAATGGCGGGCGACCAGCTTGCGGTTGATCCTAGCGCCCTGAGCTTCGGCATCTTCCGCGACGTACAGCATCTGCGTGCGACAACCGAGCTCCTGCTCGCTGGCGTGCCTACGGGTATCGATCTCACCCTTAGCTGGCGAGCAGAAGCCGGCATATTGACGTTTGTAGGAATTAGCCCACCAGGCGGAGTCGATGTTTGGATTGAGCGTGAATTCGAGGCGCTTAGTCCGTCCAATTGGACGGTAATTCACCAAATGTTTCGCCTTCCAGAGGCGCATCATTCCAGTGGATCGTCAGTTCGTATGATGCGGGGCAGCGTCCAAGCCTACGACGATCTTGGCGTCACTCAGATTGAGCTGAATGCAGACGTCGACTTCGGAGGCTACGTCTGGGCAAAAATTGGGTTCGCCCCGGACAACGCGGGGCCCATCCGCGACAGGATCGCAGAGGGTCATCGGGCGTACCCTACCAGCATGATGTACGCGACCCTTGCTGGGGTTGCAGCCCGAAGCTCGGATGACGATCTTATGTATCATCTCGCACGCGCCTCAGCGCCCGATGGCAGCAGCTATGGGAAGCTCCTGTTGAGCGGAGTAGGATGGTACGGACATTTGGATTTGACCAACCAGACGCACCGACAGAGGCTTGCAGTTATTTTCTAGGAACATCAACGTGGTAGCTCGCGAAAATCATACGCTTGGTGGCAGGTTCGTCGTCTACGAGGGCGACCGCGAGCGGCTGGGAGCGAACTATATCGATCGTTCTGATGATCTTTTGCCAACAGAGGATCGCTTCAGCAATGAGGAGCGTCAGACAGCTCCAGAACCATGGCTTCGACAGGGCCCAGAACACAGTCTCAAAGTGCGTAGACGAGCGGAACGTATGGCGCGCGAGCAGTCAGCAAGTAAACGCAGTATTGATGCGATTGATCGCACTGCCCCTCTGACCGCCGATCTCGCGGAGCGGTTCGTTGCAACTATTGATTTGGCTCGTCGACTTTACGTCGAAATTTCGGATGCGACTCGAAGCATAGAAGCGGAAGCAAAGACGTCAGACTACTTGCTTGTTTATGTACGTGAGATTAATTCGAGCAACACGATACTTTCCGAAAAGAACATGTCAGCTACTTTTGATTTTTCGAAGAAATTGATTAAGGCGCGGGATCTGCAAGAGGCACTAAGCATTCAAAACGAATTTGCTATAGTGCAGACGGAAAACGTGATCTCGCATGCGCGGCAAATTTTAGAGCTTAACAGAAAGTTGCTCAATCAGAACGATCCCAGGAACTCAGGTCAGACTGATCGAATTAAGGCGTTCCAAGCTATCGTTGAAGAAGCTGAAAACAAAATGAAGCCGGCCTGAGCAGAGAAATTCAAATAAATGTCTTTTATACATAGCGCTCAAATTTTTTCTGCGGCCTAATCCAGTTGACAAATAAATCAAATGTGCTAAGTTCGGTATATAATTGCGAATATAATAAACATTCTCGGGCGCGCAGATTCATATTAACCCACAATGAGTTGGCGTTAAGCTCACTTGCAATATCCGCTTTCATGCATTGCGACGCAAAAGCAGATATGTAGAAACCTACCCGACCCAGTCACAGGTTCCCTTCCAGCAAGCTGCCTCGGAGCGGACCTTCCGACCTTCTGCCACCGGTCGTGAGCGGGCTCGGCGAGGATTTCCGCTTTCGCGCATCGCTGCCCCAAAGCAGATGGGATGGATGGCTACCGCTCCGTCTGACGGCATCTCGATGCCAAGATGTGGTTGCTGTCAAAGCAGCAGCCACGCTCATGCAGGAGCCATCCCCATGGAGATCACCACCGTCGGCATCGATCTGGCTAAAAGCATCTTTCAGGTTCACGCCGTCGATGCAGCTGGGCACGTCGTCGTTCGCAAGGCGCTGCGGCGCGCGCAGGTCGTGCCGTTCTTCGCCAAGCTGCCGCGCTGCCTGGTCGGCATGGAGGCGTGCGGCACGGCGCACCACTGGGCCCGGGAACTGATGAAGCTCGGCCACGACGTGCGGCTGATGCCGCCGGCTTACGTGAAGCCGTACGTCAAGAGCGGCAAAACCGATGCGAACGACGCCGCAGCCATCTGCGAGGCGGTGGCGCGTCCGAGCATGCGCTTCGTGCCGGTGAAGTCGACCGAGCAGCAGGCGGCGCTGGCGCTGCACCGGACGCGCGACCTGCTGGTCAAGCAACGCACGCAGTTGGTGAACATGATCCGCGGCCTGCTCGCCGAGTTCGGGATCGAGATGGCGCGGGGCCTGCGGCACGCGCTCGAACTGGCGGCGGCACCTCGGCCGGAGACGCGGCCGAGGTGCCGCCGCTCGCCCAGCGCGTGGTGACCGGGCTGGCCGATCAGATCGGTGCCGTGCAGATCCAGCTCACCCGGCTGGAGAAGGAGTTGCTGGCCTGGCATCGGGACAGCGACCTGTCGCAGCGCCTGGCGACGATCCCGGGTGTCGGCATCGTCTCGGCGACGGCACTCGCCGCCTCGGTGAGCGAGCCAGAGCGCTTCCGCTCCGGTCGGCAGTTCGCGGCCTCGTTGGGACTGACACCGCTGCAGAACGGCAGCGGCGGCAAGGAGCGCCTGGGCCGGATCTCACGCATGGGCGACCGCTACCTGCGCCGGCTGCTCGTAGTCGGCATGACGTCTCTGATCCGGCGCGCGAAGGCGACGCCGACCTCGGTCGACCCGCGGCTGCCGGCACTGCTCCAGCGCAAGCCGGTGCGCGTGGTGACTGTGGCGGCGGCCAATCGCACGGCGCGGGTCGCCTGGGCGATCATGACCCGCGGCGGCACCTACCGCGCACCGGCGGCCACGGCCGCCTGACAGCACGTAGAGGAGACGTTTCCAGGTTGCGAGGACGATGAGAGTTGATGGCGAACCCGTCAGACCGGGAGCCGGGACACCCCGCCGGCTGTCCAGGGCGTCATAGCCCGCAAAGCAGAGTGGGACCCAGCTCGCGGATACCATCAGGGCCAGCGGTCAACATGAACGACTGCATCGACAGGCCGGACACAAGACTGCACCCGACCAACGCGTCAGAAGCTCAATTCGCCACTTGCAATGCGGGAGCCATCCACACAGGACGCTACCGGCTGCAATGAGCCATTCGCATAAGGGCACGCTAGGAAACAGGCGGCGTCGAGTGGAACTCAAGACCTGGTATGGGGCCTGACATGGCTAGCCTCCACGCTGCCTGTTATGCGCCCAGGAGGTCGCCTCGCGAAGCGGACCTGGCTTGCGGCCGGGTTCGTACAGCCGACCGAACCTGGGGAAGGTCTCCGCCTGCACGAGGCCGTGGAAGTCGCCCAGCCAGGTCTCGGCATGCGCGCCGGAGCGGTCGGGGAGTAGAAGTGGGCCACAGCCGGCGGCTCGGGGCCGGCCGAAGGGACGGTCGTCACGCTCCATCGTCCAGAGTCGGCCCGTGCCGGTCTTGCCCTTGGTCAGGACTGGGACGGGCGTGTCGTGGAGATGCAGGCGCGCAGCCCCTCAAACATGGGCCTCAATCCGGCTGACCAGGGTCGATACCGCTTGCTGACCTCGTTGGCCCTCTGCAGGTGGCCGGCGCCCCTGGACTTGGTCACGTGATGAACCAGCGCTATAAGTGTAAATCACTCGTGTGGGCGGGAGCCTCGGTACCGATCGTATATAGTCAGATTGAAGAGGAGCAATCAGATAATTATGGAATTATTCGAATTTCTTTATTGGGGGACGTAGTCGTGAGAAATAAAATTGAATTTTTCGCATTATTATCAATTGTTTTACCGTGCTTCACGGCCGAAGCCTCGTGCTTAGAAGACGCACGAAATTTCTCTATTGCCATGTGCGATAAAATATTAAAATCAGAATTTGCCAGTAGCGACAATAATTCTGCATATCTTAGAGAGAAAAATATAAATCAAAGTATCAAAGAATTGTTAGGAGAAAAATATCTCTCTGATGACGGAAAAGTATTTTCTAATTATCAATCTATAGTAAAATTCGAGGTTTCAACGCCAGATATAGATATTTCAAGTTGCAGACAGAGAATATTTTCAAGAATTTCTGATTTTCAATGCAAAAAGAAGGCAGTAATTTCGACCTGCGCTCGGCCGGAATTCGGTCTTAATAGATGGGATCGAGAAGAAGTAGTGTCGGGCAATTCCGGATGGCGAGGCGGTGGCCACTCACAATCGGAATGGTGCAATGACTTGGCCGCGCAATTTATGCGCCAACATGGCATTGGAACTGAGCACGTAGTATCTCAACTGACTACAGGCGAAAACCGGCGGAAGAGAACCTTCGGGCACGTTGATTATTCTTATTCTTGTTCGGTAAAAATAAAATGGGATCCAATATATAATACTAAGACAGATCTTTTATGCGGATTCTCGGCCATTGAATAGTAGTCAATGTGCATTGTTATTATTGCTGAGTATTGTCTGGTGTCGCAGTTTGATTATTGGGAGAAAAATTTCGTATCCAAGAATCATTTTGACCAAATGGACTGAAAGCTTGGGTGGCGACGCCCTGACCTCCGGGACGATTTCTCAAATATATGATTAAGTGTTGCCTCCTCATAGCATTGCTAATTAGCATAGTGTCTAACAGAAACTGAAGGTTGTCAGCGGCCTGATCCGGATCAGTAGCCTTGACCGCCTCAAGGATGCGAGCAGACTCGGCTTTAGACTCCTCAATGCGTTGCTGAATAGTATCTTTCGACTCTTCAAGCTCTAATTGATTGCGTCCGTTTATCCAGGCAACGACAGCATTTCCGGCGCCAGCTAGAGCTGCGGCTAATACTGCAATGACGAGAGGATTGGACCAGCGTGACCGCTTTTGTTCCTCTAATTTCATTTGAATTTCTAATTCTTGCAAATCAAGCGCGCGCTTCTTTAAGGCATTCTCGCCGGCCCATTTGGAAAAATCCAAAGCGGAGCTGAAGGAATCGATGTTATCTTTCATGTATTTGCTCCTTTTGCCCATTTGAATTTAAATGGACGCGGGATTGACCTAGAAATGTGTCTCAACATGGGAGTTTCTCTACAAGTATTTGATTGCCGATAAAATAGCTGCTACCCAAGCCAGTGATTGATAGTTGGATTTGTTGGCACAACTCTTGAAAACTAACAAGGACAAGTAGTTGACGGATTGTACGTAAAACCATGGTTTTCCCGACAGGCCCAGGCGCCAGATTTCGACCCAACGCAGCCGCCAGGAGCGCAGTTCGTGTTTCCTCAAAGCGGCCGTCAGTCATCGTCCGACAACTTCGGCTGGGGTGGTGCGTACCCTTGTGGAGGCAGCCAGCAACCAGGATATAATAGCTCCGGCCTCAGCCATAGCCTCCTTCAGTGTCGCGAAGAGACCGGAAGGAGGATATCCTTCTCGCCAAACCGCAGGCGTGTCGTCCCAGGCCTCGAAGCTGTCTTCGGTGTAGAAGAAGAAGCCAACCTCATGACGATGGAACGTCAAACGGACCCTACCGTCCTCGCATTCGATCTGGTGAGCGATAGTCGCAGACATGGCTTAATTCGGTGTCCTATCGTCGTCGTCTCCTCTTAGGGGTAAGCGCTCGGCGAGCGTCCCTGTTAATTAGGCGGCCTGAGTATCAGCGGTCAGCGGCGACCAGTTCCAGGGCAGGAGTTCGGCCAGCGGGGCCAGCGCGGCGGCCGTGGCGCCCATCCAGCCGGACAGAGTCGAGGTCTGCAATGTAACGCCGTCCCGCGCATAGATCTCGGACTGACGATACAGGGGCAGGTGATCGTCGAACTTCGCCACGGCGATATGCGCGAGCAGCCCGGGGCCGGCACGGCCGCGGGCGATGGCGTGGTAGGGCGCGGGAGCCTGCACCACGGTCTCGCAGGCTCGGCCGGAGAAGGCCTCGCGCACGTGCCGTACAACCTTGAAGCGGCCCGGAACGTAATCGAGGCTCTCCGTCACGTCCTCGCCGATCCGGCGCAGGCGACCGCCGCAGGCCGGTCAGGCGCAGGGGCCGGGATGAGCGACGGTCTCGCGTGGCAGATGATCGGGCAAGGGGCGGCGCCCCGGCCCTCAGCTTGCCGCCTCGACCGCCTCGGCGACGACCGGGGCCGCCGCGAGGCATTCGGCCTCGTCGACCTCCAGGGCCTCAATGGCGAGTTCGAGCTGCTCGACGCGGGCTTGCAGCTTCTCGGACGAGACGCCGAACTGCGCCCGCTTCAACCTGGCGAGTTCGCCGCGGAGCTTCTCAATCAGCGTATTGGCATGAACGGCGTCCCTCGCCATGCCGACGATCATGCGTTTGAGCGCATCCACGTCATCCGGCAGCGAGGCAGGATCGAGAGCCATGCCAATAGCTTAGCTTGCCCAAGACGGGTCCGCCAGCCCCTTCGGGCGCGGCCGCCCTCAGCCCGCGATGCGCGGCCGGTCCGTTCGCTCGGGTGCCCGCCAGTCGATCCCCTCCAGCAGCATCGCGAGCTGAGCCGGCGAGAGCGCCGCCGCGGCCCCTGCCGTCCCTGGCCAGACGAAACGGCCTCTCTCCAGCCGCTTCGAGAACAGGCACAGCCCCTGGCCGTCCCACCACAGGACCTTGATCAGCCGCCCCGCACGGCCGCGGAAGACGAAGGCCTAACCGGAGAACGGATCATGGTGCAGGTGGTCCTGCACCAGCGCGGCGAGCCCGTCGAAGCCCTTCCTCATGTCCGTGTGGCCGGTGGCCAGCCATACGCGCGAGCCCGAGGGAACGGGGATCATCGATCCAGCAGCGCCGCGAGAAGATCCCGCACCAAGGCCGGATCGGCCCCGCCTCGGCACGCAGCCGATGGCCGTCGGCCAGTTCCACCTCGATGGCGCCACCCGGCGCACCCTGGTCACGCGTCGGCAGCCCCGCCGGTGCCGGCAGTGCGAGCGGAACGAAGGGAGGCGGAACCGGCAGGGCCGCCGCCCGCTCCTCATCCCAGGCCTCGCGTCGCCCGCGAAAGAGCAGCGATGGCGTCAGGCCATGGCGGCGTGCCACAGACGAGATCGACGCGGCGGTGCTCTGCGCCTCATTGAGGATCGCTCGCTTTTCCTCACGCGTCCACGAGCGACGCGTGCCGGCTACGACGATATGGAGCGAGATCGTAGGTCCAGACATAGGGCGGATACAGGCCTTCGCGACAGCACTGTATCCAACTCCAGGATCTTATCCCGCAAGACGCCTGCCAACGAGCGCTTACTCTCAGGGTACGATCGACGAAGAAGAGGACGATATCGAAACGGCGCTGGAACGGCCGCTCCGCCTACGACGCGAAGCAGCCGTGCGAGTCGTCATCGGCGCTTCCCAAAAGCGGTCAGAAATCATGGGCCTACATGGTCGACTGAGGGACGCTACTCTGGCTGCCGTTCTCCGAGGTTTTCGGCAAGGCGCACGAGATACCCATCGGGATCCTGAACAAGGAACTCCCGCTGACCGCCTTCGACCGGGCCCGTCCGATACCAAGCGTCCCTTGGCTCTTCGAACAGCGGCCATTGCGCAGAGGCGAGCTCGGCCAAGACCGGATCTAACCGATCGACCATGATCTGGAAGTTCACCCCACGTCCGCGGGGACGCTCCAAAGCGCCCGTCATCCAGCGACCGATGCCCTGACACAGCATGATCTGAGCGCCACCCCGGATGAGATAGGCGAAGCCCTCGGCCGGTCTGTCATAGGCAATCTTGAAGCCGAGCAGGTCGCACCAGAACCGCAAGCTCGTTTCGAGATCCTCGACGTCCAGTTCCGGCGTTAAGACCGAGAAGCCGCCTTCCGGAGGGGCTCCAGAGCCGGAAGAGTGGGTCCGCCTGGCGCTGTCGGTGAGTGGCATCATGATACCGATCAGGTTAAGGTACGTGAGGTCTCCTCCGGCCGCTCCAGCCGCAGCACCAGCTCGATCAGCTCCCTGCGGCTCAGCCGTTCCAGTTCGCTGCGGCCAATTTCGCAAGGGAATTAGCGAAATCAGAGCCGCGCAGAGGCCTGAGGAACTACGAACTTAGACTGCTTGACCAATACAGTCTTTGCATGCAGCTTATTATTGCAACGACTAAGTCAGAACAAACAAGAAATTGTTTGATAACTACTTATAATACTGACTAAGCTTAGATCATAACGGCTATTTCATGCGTCAATAACTATAATCTTGTCCGTAGAGGTTATATATCGACCTCTCCATATCTCTATACGCCTCGCCCCCTCTTTGCATTGCGCTGTCGTAAGAACTATAAACTGCCGACATCGCATTATTAGCAGTTTGCTCCAGTCCGCCACGGACAGTTGCGCTGCTCATATATGCATATGATCCAACGCCCGCTATTAGACCTATCAATGGCGCGGCAGGACCTGCTGGCAAGCCGACTTCTGTGCCTGCAAGTCCGGCTGAGAATGCTGCCGCAGTTGCCTCGGCGGTGGCGCCTACACTTATCGCCGCTGAGGTAGCCATGCGATCGTAAGTTATGTCGACCGAAAGTTTTGTCGCAGCTTGGGCTGCCGATGCACCGGAAGGGTTTGCGTATAATGAAGAACTTGCGGTGAAGATATCGCCTGCATTTGAGATTGCCTCGTTAGCGCCTTTCAGCGCGACATTTGTTTGTCCTATAACACTGCTTATCAGTGAAAACATCTTAGATGTTTCATCCGGCGGAGGCGGAGGCGGAGGGGGCGGAGGAGGGGGCGGAGGAGGGGGCGGTGGCGGCGGAGGAGGGGGCTGCGGTGGATCGTTGGAAGAGCCAGAGGACATTAGGGAAACCTTGCGACGCTTCCGAATGTAAGGTCTATTTGCCTGGAGCGAATCGTTCGCAGGCCATATTGATGATTGAGCAGAAATCACCCAAGCGCGCAATAGTTCAGGAGTTATTTGTTCAAAACGAACAGATCGTTGCCGCGGGAGACGCTATCTTGCAGCTCAATTCCGAGGAGCAGCAAATCGAAGTTCTAAAAATACAAAGTCAAAAAACTACAATCGCCGCACAAAGATTGAATATGATTGACCCGGCGAGAGCAGATAGGTTGTCTGCTATGGACCAAATGATTTCATCATCGGCCGCGGCGCTTAAGAGTATAAGCGAAGAAGTCTTCGCTCAAAAGGAACAAATCAAAGTCGGTGAAGCGACGAGAGCTGAAGCTATTGAATACAAAAAGAGGCTAATCGACGCGCGCCTCAAAAATCTGAAAATAAGAATTGAGCGCGATGGTTTCGATGTTAATTCTTCGGCGGCCGCAAAGCATCTAGACATTGTATTGCAACTTATTGACAAGGAAGAGTTATATTTTCAACAAGAAATCGAAAGATTGAAGATGCGGGCCCCTGTTGCTGGTAAAGTTCAATTGTTCGTTGGTGAAGGATCGCCGTGCAAGCTTGGTTCGGTCCTGTTCTCGATCGAGTGAGATGTCAAATGATTATATTGTCGCCTTTGCCATGTTGGATTTCTGAAGCGCATGTAAATAGCGGTGAGAAAGTAAAAAAAGGCGATCCGATCTTCCGGTTGGATTCATATGAGTTGGACCGTCAGGTTGCCAAGCTTGAGAGCAAATTGGCTCTTAACGCTGTTTCAGCCGATCGGTTGAGCGATGATTATCTCGACAGATTTGTTTTCTTGCCCCTCGACGAATTAGTTGGCGTTCGTCGGAGGCAGTACATATTCAGCAAAGCTTTTCTGAAATTTCAGCATGAGAAAGAGCGAGTTGGTGAAGTTAAGCCTGCCGGGGTGATCGGGAATGAGGAGGCTGGCACCGTGGCTCTGTCTGCCAAAGATTTGGCGGATGCCCAATATGCCTACGCTGAAGCAAAAGATGGAAAGCTCAAAAAATTATCGGAAATTAATGAAGAACGCGCTAAAAACTTATCTGAACGTGATGAGGCGTTGCGATCTGTGGCATTGATACACAATCTGATCGCGATGCGAACTGTGTTGTCGCCGATTGAAGGCATTATAGAGTTTCGATGTGTCGTCGGACAGTTTGTAGATAAGGGAGATGTTGTTGCTGAAATAAATTAATTCTCGTTTTTCTAACAGTAATCTCTATACTATTATGATTGACAGCACAATTATGCGACGTCCGCATTGCTGAACGTTTTGCTGTGAGCACTTGATAATTATAGTATTTCGGATATTTTAATTTGGTCGAATACACAGGAGTTCTTATGATTTATCTGCCGTTGGAAAGATTATGAAGACGCAAGCGTCATGACAAGCGAAATCGTCCTCGACACCGAGACCACCAGCACGGACGCGAAGGTCGACCGCATCATTGAGGTCGGCTGCGTCGAGCTGATGAACCATACCCAGACCGGCCGGACCTTCTACCGCTACATCAATCCGCAGCGGGCCGTGCATCCGGACGCCTTAGCGGTGCACGGACTGACCGACGCCTTCCTCTCGGACAAGCCGCTGTTTGCCACCATCGCGCCGGAGCTCATCGACTTCATCGGCGATGGCACGCTGATGATCCACAGCGCCCCCTTCTATGTCCGCTTTCTCAATGCCGAGTTCGCGCGCCTGCCCACGTCGCAGCCGCTGGCGATCCAGCTCGACGCCGTCGTCGACACACTGCTGATCGCCCGGCGCAAGCACGCGGGCGCAGCCAACAATCTCGACGCGCTGTGCTCCCGCTACGGGATCGACCGAAGCCGGCGCACGAAGCACGGCGCGCTTCTCGACGCGCAGATCCTTGCGGAAGTGTACGTCGAGCTGCTGGGCGGCAAGCAGGTCGGATTCGATCTGGGGCCGGTTGCGGCTACGGTGAATAAAGCCGCTGCGGAGGCCGCTCGGCCGGTGGCGCCACGCGTGTTCAAGTCCCGACTGGCCGATGCCGAGCGGAAGCGTCACGCGGCGTTCGTCGCGACCCTGAAGTCGCCGGTTTGGGGCGACTACATCAGCGAGCTCAAGGAAGCCTGATGCGACTCAGGATCCGATTCGCGGGTGCGAGAGGAGTGCTCGCAGCCCTCGGGAAAGCTGTTGGCCCCGGCACCCCTGATTCGATGCCCGATAAAATCACATACGGCTCGTATGAGCTGGTGTGCTTCCATGAGGCTAGGCACGCCGAAACCGCCATCCAGTTGGGTTCACGCGTTGAAAAGATTACAATCTTCGACAATGCTGACGGCCCTAACGGGAAGTGCACCATTGAGGGCTTCCCGCTCCATCGACCTCACATCTGCCTAGGCGGCTTCGCGGCAGAGCTTTCACCTTTTCAAGCGCAGCGCTTGTTGAACCGCGACGGGAGCCCAGTCGACGAACGTCAATTTGTTCAGGCATTGATGCGCAACGCCACCGAAGATCGGCGGCGGTTCATTGCCCTCCAGTTCGGCCTCCACCTCTCCCCCGATGATGAGATCTCAGGCGAATTGGACCGCAAGTTCATGGCCTTTGCGCAAGGGCGCGCCGAAAACAACATGTCGCCGGCGGCGGTCGAGCGGATTGCCGCCGCCTTCAAAGGCAGACGCGAACTCAGTGGCGCCGAGGTTCATGCAGCTTACCAGGGTTGATCCGATCCAAGAGCGGCATCCGCGCTGAGCGATCAGCATTGACATAGGATTCGGGCAAGCGATGTCGGACCAGGAAATCCCGAATTTTGTGAACCTACCTTGGCCTCCAACCGAGTTGCAGGCGGCCATCGTGAAGTACCGCTGGGCCGCCACGCATATCCAGAAGCTGCTTGATATCGAAGCCGCCTACGCGGAAGACCGGCCTTATCAGGTCGTGTCTGATCCGACGCTGCCGGACGGCATGGTCAAGATCCTGATCAGCAGGCAGCCCCCGGCGGAGATTGGATTGGTCGTGGGCGATATCGTGCACAGCCTTCGAGGCGCACTCGATTACGGTGCCTGCGCGCTGGTGAAGCTCAGCGACGCTCGTAACGACACGAGGCTGACCCAGTTTCCGTTCGGGCGCGTCGGCATGGCGCTCAACAGCAACGAGCGCCGTCAGGTGAAGGGGATACGAGATCGCCCGCTGGCCTTTATCGAACAGGCCCGGGCAATCGCGGGCCCTGTCCTCCACGTTCTCCAAAAAGCCAGCAACCAGGACAAGCACCGGCTCATCCTGCCGAGTTTGCTGCGGCGCCTCCCGGTCAAGATCCAGGTCGACAACGCGACGAACACGGCCGAGGTTGTCATCGACGAATCCCAAGTCCACCTTTGGGCGCAGCCGATCGCCAACGGTGACGCCGTCGAGCTGGGTAACATGCTGGCCCTCAGGACGGGCTTTGAGATCGAAGGTGATGCCGCTCCGTACTACCTTGGCGTGATTGATCACTTGTTCATCGCGGTGCACATCGAGCTCGCGCACATGATTGCTGCCGCAGCCGAAATTCTCTTGCCGACGGTGGCTCTAAATCCCGCGAAGTAAATCGAGAGCGGCTCCAGCGCTAAACGGCGTTCGTCGGCACGCTCAAGACGCCGATCTTGGCGGAGTACATCAGCGAGACCGAGGGGTAATGGAAGGGTTGCTGTTCTGGTTTCCGCTCGGTGTCGGGCTCGGCTATGGGCTTGATGCGAAAAGGTAATGCGACGGCCGGTATCCCGAAGGTTGATGCCGGCGATGGTGCTGGACCGCGCAACATCGAGATGCGCTTCACCATGCGCGAGGTGCAGACGCTGCGTAGCGCGCTCCGGCACAACGAGTTTGCCAAGAATGCGCATCGGCAACTTAGTGATGTCGTCTGTTTCTGAGTACTAACAACCCGCCAAGCAGCAGAGCTGACAAAACCCAACCATATCCTTGGCTTGCATCCGCATTGATCTGGATAAAACCTTTGTCCATTACATCAGGAAAAGAGATCGCTCCTATAGCGAATGCGGCGCCTATGCCATTAAAACCCGCACCAGCTACATTCCATTCGCGCGGATAGTTCTCTGCTGTTGCAGATCGCATCCACATCAATGATGAACAGAAGAAGGATATGATGCTGGCGTAAGCACACATCACTGACGATGCATGCAAGTAGGGGGGACCTTCATGAGCCGCCTGCAGCCACATGATCACTGCAATGGTAAACCAGCTTAATAGAGCTGAAGGCAACGGCGTTTCGAGGCGTAGGATTTGACGCAACGCGGCACCCTCCTGAGGCATGCGCGACATTAAGTCAGCCTGCTTTACTAAGTCGTTGATGACGGCAAGGCTGGACGCTTCGACGGTCAAGCGGCCGAGGCTCACGATTCGCTGCTCACTCTACGATCTGCCTGCAAAGTGCCATGGTGGGATCCAGCGGTGACGCATGCTCACCGCGCGACGCCGGGATCGGCGTCGACGTGAACCGGCTGTCCGGGCCGCTCGCGCTTGCACAGCACCCGGCAGGCCTGCCGCAGCGTGATCTCGTTGCGCGGGTAGGCATTCTTCACTGCCTCGAAAGCGGCGATCGCGCCGTCGAGCGGGTAGATCACTCCGAGCCGCATCTCGACGCGGCCACGCTCGTCCCAGACCTCGATGGCGAACGGTGTGCCGGGCGGAACCGGTGGCTCCAAGCTGACGGCCATCGGTAATCGTAGGGTCGCGAGGCATTGGCTCTCGTACTTGCGCGCCACCGCTGCGCCGGGGCCGCGCTGGTGCCGGCAGGAAGCGGTCAGCGCCCGAAGCAGATCAAGCGTCGAGACCTCGGGTCCGAACCGTTCCATCAGGCCGTCGAGGCGGTAGCTGCCGTGCCGACGGCAGGTGGCGCAGTCGATAGTCAGCCGGTCGCCGGCGATGTCGCCGAGCTTCTGCATCAACTCAGCCGTTCAACGGGGCGCGGGCATAGCCGTGGGAGACTAGCCGGCCCTGTGCCGCAGCGTGCCGCTCGGCCGCGTCGAGATCGACGAGCGCGTCCGCGACCGCTTGCACCAGGGCGGTCCAACCGTCGCGCTGCGCGGCTTGATAGTAGTGGAGCGCGATGGCCTCGGCGAGGCGAATGTCCACAGGTGGTTCGTGCGGAAGGGCGTGCATCGCGGTCCGATACCCCGTTAGAACAGATAAAGAACAAAGCGCAGGGACGGCCGCGGTTCAACCGTTCGATCGGGCGGTGTTGAGACGGCGGTGGAGCGCTGTGGATGGACCGGAGAAAGGCTAATGCCAGCGCGGCGTTACCGCGTCCATTGCACGAACGGGCACGAGCTGGTGACGGACCTGGAGGGCCGCACGTGTCAGTCCGCTATGCAGGTACGTCGGCACGCGGATCGGGTCGCGCTCGCGCTCATGGAGGCGGTCGAGTGGTTCGACTGGGGCCGCTGGCAAGTGGAGGTCTACGACCCGAAGGGTCGGCCGGTGTGGCTGCGTGCCTTCCAGGATGTCGACATCGACGTCGATCTGAAGGCTGCGTGATAGGAGGAAACGGACATGGCGCTTAAGACGACATACCACGTGCAGCCGTTTGAGATTCACCGGAAGCGGCTGCGACCCGCACGTCAGGAGCCGGCGACCACTGAGTTCGGCGCGTGAAAGAAGGCCGAAGCGCTCTCGGCGCGAATGCCCGGCGCGGCGGCGCTCAAGATCGTGGCCGACGACAAGACAGGCGAGCTGGAGGGTGTCACCATCCTCGGGCAGTAGGGCGAGATCCCGGATGATTTCGCCGAGAGCTTGCAGGGGTGATGCCGTGGATACCGACGAGCTGCATCTTGACGCGCTTACGGTGAGCGCCGGCGCTTGGCAGATCAGCCTCATCGTTCGAGCAAAGGAGTTACAGCCGGAGCCCTATCTGGACCTGACGCCGATGGATGCCTTGCGGCTCGGCGACTGGCTGGTCGCGCGAGCCTGCGAGCGTGGGGCCGAGCGCCAGCATCACGACCAAATCGAGGTCTGAAACAGAAAAATCCCGGCCCCGCTGACGCAGAGGCCGGGCGAAGGGATGAGCCAAGGGGATCGGGGGCTGAGATCGCCGGCTCGCTGGCGAGTGAATCCGTGAGCGCGGCCAAGGTTCCCGCGTGATGAGAGGTCCGATGACGCCCGACCAAGAGCCGCTGCTGATCCCCGATACTGAGGACAAGGTTGGGGCAATCGTCGTGTTTGCGCCTCTGGACACCACCCGGGACGCGGATCGCCTCCGGCGCCTGGAGATGTACCTCCTGGCCGAGTTTCCGGAGCAGCAGTTCGTGGTCACTGTCCGGGAGAGCCGATCGGATGATGGCGTCAGCGCCGGCTTCCTCACCGTGCAAGATGGTCAGTCGCTCATGCCGGACGCGGCTGGCATGGCTCTGATCGGCCGCGTACTTGATGCCGTCGCGCAGTTCGTTGCGCATGGGCCGCGCTTTCACTGACACGCGCACGACCGACGGCGCGGATCGTCGAATGCGATCGAGGCACTTTTCGGCCCCAGTCGCTGCCGCAATCCGGCAAACGCGTATCGGCCGGTTGCCGAGCCCACGGCCGGCTGCGCGGACTCTCCAACCCCTGCACCGGCGCATCGCCCTCCCGCCATATTCGGGTCGAAGGATGGCGCCCGGATCATGCATGGCACTCCTCGCCGCCGGCACGTATGCGGACGGGCTCGCGGGGTAGATGTAACTTGCTACGACCTGCAATCCTCGTGTCAGGAGCTGTTTCGTGAACGGATATGTCCATTTCGATCTAGCACCGCCAAGGAGCTGGGATCACTTCGAGGAGCTTTGTGCCGATACCTTTCAGGAGGAATGGCAAGATGCCACACTCGTTCGGCATGGACGCGCCGGCCAAGCCCAGCATGGTGTCGATATCGTCGGCCGCATAGGTGCGGTCTGGCCAGTCGGCCTTCAATGCAAGAAAAAGACCCGATGGCCGGTCAAAGAGGTAACAACATCCGAACTCGATGAAGAAGTCGAGAAAGCCAAAAATTTTAATCCTCCTCTTCAAGCTTTCTATTTGATTTCAACGGCCCCAGACGATCAGCCGCTCCAGGAGCACGCCCGAATTATAACTGACCGCCACAAGCAGCAAGGCCTCTTTTCGGTTTCGGTACTCGGCTGGGGCGAACTCGTTCGGAGAGCTACGCGTCATAACAATGTAGCAGCGAAACACTTTGGTCCGTTCTCCACTGGACCTGCCACGCCATTGCTCGCGACATGGCGGGCAGCCAATGCCAAATTGCTTATGAACGACGACGAGTTGGCCATATCGATTAAGGAATTGATTCACGATCTGATCGATTATCCTGCAGGTCGCATCATTCTGCGCCAGCAGGAAACAGAAGATCTTCTGTTTCAGATCACAAATCGGCAGGCCGCAGAAACAGATACATTGGCAGATCGCATAGCTGTTGTGGAGCTTCGTGACAAACTCAAAATCCTTCGAGATCGAGAAAGAGCAGTGGCGGCAGGTCTGCAGCTTCTTCTCGGCCACAAGGACATGAGAGACTACGTAAGGATCGTTTGGGAAAAAGATGCCCCGCTGTTGATTCGCTCCTTCGTGGAACAGGAGCTAGACCCAGACGGCAGCAACGTAACCGGACTGGAAAAAATACGCATCCATCCTCCGGGAACCCAGCCCGAAGACTCGATTGCGGTTTTCATGCCCGGATCAGAAATCGCAGCTATTTTCCAGCATCAAACGGATTTGAAGAAGAGATATCCAACCATCAACGCCGATATTATCAGCGAACTTCCTTCGAACGCTCAATTCGCATACGCAATACCTCGGGTACTTCATCGAGTGATATGGAATTTATCCGAAGGAATTTCTTTGAAGAGCATGGAAGAAAAGGAGTGGCTCGACATGAGCTCGTGGAAAGTTACAACCTAAAGCTCTAAATTTTTATGAAACGTCGCTGTTTTTGCCACAATTCGCCTGTCCAGCCCCCTGGGCAATAGGTTTCGTGCGGGGGTCGAGGCGCGGACGGAGCTGAGATCCGTGCCGGACAGACGTCGGACCTCAACGGTTCGTGCGAACCGAAGCGTCGCAAGCTTTGTAGTTTCGGAAGTCCAACCCGCGTTTGCAAGATGCAGGCTGCGATGGCTGACTTGCTCCGAATAAAGGACTAAACGTCGGCGCGAACTGCCCCCCATTTAGTCTGCCGAACGGTCCGAGATGAGCGGCGGGTCGCCAGCGGCAACTTCCATGTGCCGAATGTCGCCTGCCTGTCGGCCAATTCGTCTGCGTGCTGAAGCGGACAGGGGCGTACCGGAGGCCGCGTTCCCAGCGAGCGATCCTCTACCCCGCCTCGGTCCTTCGCTCCCTCGGGCGAATGACACGTCTGTTACGGCTTCCGGAACAGCCTCTGCATCCCGGACTCCGACTGTCGCGCTCGAATGGCCGAGTGCTGCCTTTCACGTCAAGCGATACCATAGAAAGCTTTTATTCCCTGAGCATCGAGCTTCGAAATCGCATGAATCCCAACCCTTCCGGACCATTGCTCGAATCCTGCCTTGAAAAGGAGAATGGGTTGCGACGGGTCTCTTACGAAATGCGTATCACCTAGCTGAGCTTCGTAATGCATGACCGATTCGAAATCGTACTCGGTTTTCGTCTTCCCGCCAGACCACGGGTCGTAATTTGCTTTTCCGAGCGTCGTCAGGTTCGCGTCGTTGACGGTGAAATAAGTGGTCGAGTCCATGCGCCGGTGCTAGTGCTGAAGTCCGAGCACATGCCCGACTTCGTGGGCGATGCGGGCGAGATCGCCCCACGAGGCGATCTCCACGACCGCGTTTCGGCCCGGATGATAGCCAACCGGCGCGTTATTGGCATCGCTCGCCTGGAAGTAGGCGAATTCGTTCGATACTGCCTCCTCGGTGAAATGAATACCGGTGGCGTTGGTCCAGGCACCGCACGCGTCCTTGATGTTCTGACGGCGGTTTGGCGCGAGGTCGTCGGCGAACGCGACTCGGACAGTCTTATTTGGCCAAACACCGCCTGAAACGTAGGCCTCCTCGTCTTCGACGTCGATGGGTAGGTAGAACTTCATGTCGCCATATCGCACATACCGAGCGCCGAATATGTCGACCTCGCGTGACCGATCCAAGGCCTCGGCCGGCACATCGCTTTCGTATAGACAAGCCATTGCGTCCTCCTCGCAGACTTCGGATCACCATTGAGCGTAGGCCGCCTCTGGCGAGGACGACCACTTTTCCTGGAACCAGCGCTCTCGCTTCGTCGGTGCTCCAGCCAGCCGATCGCCCGAGTGCCAGTCGGCCCAACGCTTGTCCCAGCCGCTCTCCGCCTGGCTGTAGGCGCCATCTCCGAATGCCCGGACCGCCATGTACATCGTCTTCGCCCGCCAAGCGTCGACACCCAGTTCCATCATGGCGTCGTAGAAGACCTGATCGGCGAACCATTTCTTTCCGGGCTCGCCGACGGCATATAGCCAATCGTGCAATACGGCGGCTTTCGCGTGGCGGCCGAACGGTTCGAAAGCGACCCGCGCACCCGGCGGGATCGAGGCGAAGTCCGTGATGAATTGGTCCGGCACATCGATTTCGGCTCCGGACCCGGAATGCAGGTAGCGGAAGCCGAACACGAGGACGGCCGTCGTGCGCCCCTCCCATTCCTCGGTGCGATCCAGAACGGCCACGACCAGCGGTTCGGGAAGACTCGGCAGATAACGCTCTTCGGCAAAGTCGGGACGAGGCCCGACGTTACGGGGCGCGAGAGTGAGGAAGGGCATGACGTGCGCTCCGCTGTCAGAGCACTACGTCGGCAAGGTCTTCGAGGCGGACGACGGCTGTCTCCCGCTCGAAGGCCCGCTCGGCACCTTCTGCCTCAAGTGGATCGGCCGCACGGACCGCTTCACCGAAACGGAGGCCCGTGAGGTGCTCAATCATGGAGACCTTCACCTGCCAAGGCCGGAATGGCCCGGGTTCGAAAGCCTCGGTGTCGATTTCGAGCAACAGCTCTTCCTGGCTGAGGAGAAATGCGTAGGCGCCGAGCTTTCCTCCCTCTCGAACCGCAGCGACGATCTTCCAGAATTGCCGCGGGAGTTTGATCCCGCGATAGTCCCGGTCGTCCCGGCGTAACACCGGACCGTTGAAGACCGAGACCCTGCCGCCGTTTGCCTTGGCCTGTTTAGTGACGTGGTTCTCAAGATTGCCCCATAGCAAGAGCTTCCGGGCTTCGGCTTTCGTACTCTGGTTGAAAACCTCGTGCTGCGGAGAGCAATTGGTCCAGAAGAACGTGTCGTCGTTTCCGAGCTGCGCCTCCGCCGCATCCGCACCCCAGGCCGCATCCTGCCGTCGCGTGAGATGTCCGCGGTCTAAGGGATTGTCACCGTAGACTTCCGCGCCGGCTTGCACATCGCGCGAAACGCGGTCGTCGAAGCGCCACCGCTCCGGGCCTATGCGCGCGACCTTGGCCGGAGCCTCGGCATCCACGTTGACGGCGGAGACGAAGGCGATCCGCCGGGGACCGTGCAGCAACACCGAATAGTGATGGTATTTGAGCTCGATCCCTCCATCCTTCGTTCGAGCGGCGTTCGCCTGCACGCTGTTGTCGAGCCGCGGCATCGGCACCTCGACGTCTAGAAACGTCGACCGATAACCGAGCAGCGTAGCGTCCGAACGTGCCGGATCTTCCGGCGGCGGACTCAAGGGGAGGCTCGGGCCGGTTGCGCGTTCCGCTTCACTGGCCTCACTAGATGCATCTACGACATTCACCGCCTTCCGGTGATCTTCCACGATCCGGATCTCCAGGCATACTGGAACGACGAGATCGGCGGGGCCCCGGACAGTGAGGCGCACCGTGGCAGACGATGCCGCCGGAGTCGAAGCCGGTTCGGCGATGAACGATTGGGGACTTGTCGAAGCGGCGGCGCGCGTCTGCGGATTGGGAAGAGTTTCGGCCGCGTTTGCCAGATCGCCTGCATTGGCCTTCGGCAAGACCGATCCCGTTCCGTCTCCCGCTGGCGTCCGGCCGACCGCAGCGGCAAGCAGAGTAAGTTGCGCCGCCGTCAGTCCTGCGTCGGCTGGAAGTTCGCTCAAAAAGCGGACGAGGCGGGAAACCCGTATACCTTCGTTCGCCTCGTAATCGAGCCGCATCGGATCGTCGCCCTTGCGCCAGACCCGACCATCGACGTCCAACATCTCACCCTTCGCATTGGTCCGAGCGACGCCGCTATGGTGCAGCGCAACGACCTCCCATTGATCGTTGAACACCGGCGATCCCGAGGACCCCGGCTTCGTATCCGCACGATACCACAGGAAGCGGTCCACATCGGTTTCGCCGCGAGTGTTCGCGACATCGACCAACTCGCTCGAACGTACGACGACCTGCTTGATCTGACCTTGCGGGTGCTGGACGATATTGACGGACTCGCCGATGTTGATCTTGCCTTCGTCGGGAATGAGTGGCAGCCAACCGTATTGGGCGAGCTTCACTCCGACGTCAGAGATGGGTCCGACCGCTACGAGCGCGACGTCGAGCTCCTTGTTCGACAGAAAGAAGCGTTCCGGATCAAGCGCGAACGTCTGAACGGCCAGTGACTGACGGGCGCCATCCCGCGCGAAATCCATCCTGAGGGAACTTCGACTGGCGAGCTCTTTCGACTCCAGCACATGATGATTGGTCATGAGCAGGTCCGGAGAGACCATGAAGCCTGTCCCAAAGGCAGTTCGACGTCCATCGAGATCGGTCGCGATGAGACCGACTGCGCGCGCGGCTTGACGCCCTCGGTCAAGAAATTCGACGAACAAAAGGTCGTTGGCTTCAATGACTCGCTCGTAGAGCTCGTCGTCGATATCCTCCGGTGCCAGGGTCCTACCCACGAGATTGCGAACGGCGTCTGGAAGACCGTTCCCGGCGGCTAGTGGGTTTGCCTGCGCGAGATGCGCCAGGACCCGGTTCACCCGCTTCGCGAGCCGGTCTGAAGATGTCACGGCATTGTAGCGGCCTCGGGCGACGGCGTCTCCCGCCGCGAGGCGATCGGCGCTTCGATCCCGGAAGCGCGCCGTGGCGGCGGCTACCTGATCGGTATCGACGGCGTACACCTCCGAACTCATCGTCCGAACTCCCATCACTCGGCCCACAATCGACGAGCGTACGTTGCCACCACGCGGATAGCGGCGGTGGATTCGACCTGATTCATGAATTTCCTCTACGCAAGATAATTTCTTGCCTTGAAATCACATCAAATACATACACTTACGACACGCCGACAATGGAGACGGCGGTCGTTTGAGTTGAAAAAATCGCACGCCTTATTCAGCACTTCCGACGGATTTACACTCCTTCCCCCAGCTCACGTTCCAGGCTATCTTATTTATGAAACCGAACCAAGCCGCCCGCGCCTGGAAAATGTGAGTTTATCATGGTCAGATTGATTCGGGCGAGCTTGAGATCCTCAGCTGCTTTTGGTGCGATCCTCCTAACGACCGTCCTTGCAGTCTCCTCGGTGCAGGGGGCCGAGTGCACCTCGTCGGACGCTTCCGTCCAGTCTGCTTACAAACTCGAAGGGCCAGCTACTGCTTCCGCAGCCGTTCATGCCTCGCCTCCACTACGGGGCGTAGCGCTCGGCGACTGGATCGGGGTCGAGATTGAGGCGCTACCGAAATTGCTCGATGAAGCAAAATGCAGAAACAAGTCGATAATACCAGTATTAAATGGAAGATCCTTCACGGAAATGACAATTTTCGGGCCCAGCACTAAGGATTCGAATGTAATCTTCTTCCGTCTGCTTAGAACCTCGGCCCAACGCTCGCTTTGGGCGGAGCTTCTGGGCTCACCTGGCTTCGAGCCGCGGAAAGTGTCTGTGACGCTCCGAATGGAAGGAGAAATTCCGCTGCCGGCGAACAGCAGCTCCACGGTCCTGGATCTTGAGGTAGTCAATGGATGGTCTCTTGCAGGCGCTCTCACATGTTTCTTTGCGCTACTTGCCGCCTTTCTGTTGCTTGCCAACCGGACCAACATCATGAGAGATGCCGCCCCTCCCGATTACGCCGTTCCCATAGTAAATGGAGAGCTTTCTCCGACGAAGCCGACGGCAAACAGAGGGCCCTATAGCCTCTCTCGGCTACAAGGCGCTTGGTGGTTCTTTATTATTCTCGGGATGTATCTACTAATCGGCGTAGTGACGTGGGATTTTTCCGCTTCGATTAGCTCCACCGCTGTGATCCTTCTCGGCATCGGCGCCGGAACTGTAGTCGGCGCCGCCGTCATCGACATCTCGCAGGACACGCCGGAACAGCAGGCAACCAGAGAGCAGCGGGCCACCGAACTGGCAGTCCAAATCGAACGACTCTCGAAGACGATCGATGCTTTTACGTTTGCATCCTTGGAGGCGAAGAGACTAGGGTTTGGACTCGATCAGCACCAGAAGGCGATGACGGCGGCCAGAGCGAGGGCCGAGGCGTAGTTGCGTGCGAGCTTGTCGTAGCGGGTGGCGATCCGGCGAAAGTCCTTGAGGCGGTTGAAGGTCGCCTCGATCCGCCACCGCTCCCGATAGCGGCTCTTGTCGTGGCGGATCTTCCGCTTGCGGCCGCGCTTGCCCGGGATGACCGGCGTGATGCCGCTCTTGCGGAGGTCAGCGCGCAGCCAGTCGGCATCGTAGCCCTTGTCGGCTGCCAGACGTTGGATCCGGCCTGGCGCTTCGGCCAGCACCGCAGGCGCGGTGGTCACATCGCTGGCGTTGCCG
>NZ_FOMM01000034.1:0-67456 GCF_900112625.1 Methylobacterium sp. 13MFTsu3.1M2 | reverse complement strand
GACGCCGTGCGGCGCGCGGCCGCCGGCGCCCAGGCCGGCTACACGATGACGCTCGGCATCGAGCCCGACCGGCCGGCCACCGATTACGGCTACATCCGCCGCGGCGAGCCGATCGGCGAGGCTCCGGGCGCGGCCCGCGTCGCCCGCTTCGTCGAGAAGCCGGACCGGGCCGGCGCCGAGGCGCTGATCACCGACGGCGCCCTGTGGAACTCGGGCTACTTCCTGTTCCGCGCCGACCTGATGCTGGCCGAGCTGGAGGCGTTCGTCCCCGAGGTGCTGGCGGCCGCGCGCGCGGCCCTGGAGGCGGCGGTGACCGACCTCGACTTCGTGCGCCTCGACGCGGCGGCCTTCGCCCAGGCGCCCAAGATCTCGATCGACTACGCGGTGATGGAGCGGACCGCCCGGGCCGGCGTGCTGCCGGTGTCGTTCGCGTGGTCGGATGTCGGCACCTGGGACGCGGTCTGGCAGGTGCTGGACCACGACGAGGCCGGCAACGCCGTGCGCGGCCGGGTGTCGCTGATCGGGACCAAGAACAGCCTGGTGCACAGCCAGGGCGAGGGCCTGACGGCGGTGGTGGGCCTGGAGGACGTCGTGGTGGTCTCGACCCCCGACGCGGTGCTGGTGGCCTCCAAGGCGCAGTCCGGCAAGGTGAAGGAGCTGGTCGGCGCCCTGCGGGCGCAGGGCGCACCGGAGGCGGACGCGCACCTGCGGATGTACCGGCCCTGGGGCTGGTACCAGCGCATCGACCTCGGCGAGCGCTTCCAGGTGAAGCGGATCCAGGTGGTGCCGGGCGGGCGGCTGTCGCTGCAGAAGCACTACCACCGGGCGGAGCACTGGGTGGTGGTGCGCGGCACCGCCGAGGTCACGATCGACGAGCGGGTGGTGCTGGTCCACGAGAACGAGGCGGTCTACCTGCCGATCGGGTCGATGCACCGGCTGGCCAACCCGGGCAAGATCCCGCTGGAGCTGATCGAGGTCCAGGTCGGCTCCTACACCGGCGAGGACGACATCATCCGCGTCGAGGACATCTACGGACGCTCAGAGTGATCGGAGGGGATTCAGCGCTGCCAAATGCAAAAATCATGCTATAAATCAATAAATTGGATGTTATATTCGCGCCCTCAACACGACCCGTACGGGGCTTTTAGCGAAAAACGGGCGGGATCAACCTAAATTGTACCCCATTTTGAGTATCGCCTCGATGAGGGCCGCTTTGTGGAGGTGAAGCACGGCCGTTGAGAACAGCGCGTATGGACAGCCTGGACTTGCTTCGTTTTAGATACTGCTGGCGATGGGTGAATCGGTTGAGATGATGGGCGTTTCCGGATCATGGCGCAGAGCGCGCCTTGTCCGGGAGATCGAGAATGTCTCTCCATCCCACACCCGATTTCGGCGTCTCACACAAGGACCAACGCCTATGCCTTCGTGAGCTATGCCGCCTGTCCGGTCAAAACAGGGTGCGGTTCAGCAGCGTCACCGACTTTGGATCTAACGGTCACGCAACGTCTGCACCACTCCGCTTTAATCAGCCTCATGTCGCAATAAACTCAGATCGCAGGAATTTATACCTGTTGCCGCGCCCTCGCATTATATGTGATACGCAGTCACATGGAGGAGCATCCTCTTACCGATGAGTTTCTACAAGCAAGCAACTCATATTATGACGATAGCAATAACATTCCGTCCCAGACATTAGATCGATCCTTGAGCTTACCGAGAAATGCAAACACTTGATAATCCAAAGCCCGGGTTTATTGCTCATATTGCCCCTCGAACTGTCGTCCTAAAAATTTTAATGGCCGGATCATATGCAACTCCAATAAGAATTATTCATCCAATCGATGTTGATCTGATCACGTGGTCGTTTTTTGGGTTTTCTGAACGGCAAATCTCCGATCCAAGTTGCTTACTTGTCTTGAGTTGTCAGGAGGAACGTACCTTCTTTAGCATTCCTTCTATTGTAGTCCGTACGCATATATGCGATCAACACATTGTTTTGTCATCGACACCAATCCACCTTTCGCACGCAGAGATGTCATCCATTGCCAAGGCCATTGTTTCCTCTTTGAAGCCGGAGATTCTTACAAATTTCGATGCCTTGATCCCGATCTTGAGCGCGGATTTAGACGCGATCTTGCAAGACTGCGCGACGGGGGATTTCACCGTCAGAATCAGCGATAGGACTGATATTTGGGTGGTAAACGGGTTAGATTTTGTTCCGGATTGCGTGATCGTGCGGTTATTAAATGGTTACGCTTGCAGCTCCATCGAGTCTGTTCGTTTCCATGCTGCTCGCAGAGCAACCATAACACTCACGACAAGTGTTCCGATGAGCGACCAATCAGTTAGTCGAGTCATTTTGAGCGGGAACGGTCGATACGTGGCGGCTCGCGTGATCGGAGCGATGTGAGCGCATGGCGACCGAGGGGAAGCCGACCGTTCTGGTCGTGACACCCATGCCCACGGCACCGACAAGCGCCGGCAACCGGCGGCGGCTCTCGGCGACCTGCGAGGCGCTCCGACGGGGCGGGTTCGCGATCGATCTCGCCTATCTCCAGCACGAAGACCAAGTCTATCGCCGCTTCGGGCAGCATCCACCGACCGATGCGGCCGCGATGGCGGCTGCCTTCGATCGCGTCTTCTCCGTCCCCGCCGCGACGCCGATCCCGTTGAAGACCTGGACGGGCGGCTTCACGATCGACGCCTGGTGCCCGCCCGAACTCGACGCGTTCGTGGCCTGGTATTTCGAGAGGCATGCCGACACGTGCGCGATCGTCGTCAACTACGTGTTCCTGTCGCGGTGCCTCGACGCGGTTCCGGACGGGGTGCTGCGTATCATCGACACGCATGACCGTTTCGCGGACCGACATCTCCAGTACCGGCCTTTCCGTGCCGAGCCAAATTTCTTCTATACGGACCGCGCGTCGGAAGCCGTCGGCCTGTCGCGCGCGGACATGGTTCTCGCGATCCAATCGGCGGAGGCGGACTATTTCCGCGGCCTCGTCGATCGAGACGTGTACCTGCTACCGCCGGTCTTCGCCGAGCGCGCGAAGTTTCGGGCACCCGGCCGGCTGACCCGGTTCGGCTTCATCGGCCACGGGAACGATCCCAATCTCTTCTCGATCAGCAAGTTCGCCCACGGCTGGGCGGCTTCCTGGCGGCCGGACCTCCCCGTTCTCGTCATCGCCGGCGAGATCTGCGGGAGCCTGAACGGGCTGGACCTACCCGGCGTCCAGCTGGCGGGATATGTCGACGCGGTCGAAACCTTCTACGCGGGCGTCGATGCGGTGGTCGCGCCGATGCTGATGGGAAGCGGTCTCAAGATGAAGGTCGCCGAAGCGCTGTCGCTGGGTCGGCCGGTGATCGGCACGCGAATCGCGTTCGAGGGATTCGACACCGACCATCCGGCTCACCGACTGGAGGGGGTGGCCGACACCGTCGCGGCGGTCCTGAGCCTTCACGACGACCCGGACGCCCTCGCGACCCTGACCGCGGCCTGCGCGGATCTGCTCGCGCGCTACAACGCCAGGGCCGCGACCTGCGAGGCCGCTTGGTTGGACGCGATCCCGCGCCGCTCGGCGCGACGCGCGATTTCGCCCGCCGCGCGCGCGCCGGAAGTGTCGACCACGGCGGGAGCGGGGATCGTCGTCAGGGAGGAACGCTCCCTGCGCTCCCTGCCGGTCTTGGACGAGGACGGCGGCGTTCTCGTAGCGACCGAGAATCCCTCGCCCGCGACCGCCCGCGAGGCAGGCTACGCGCCGGAGCGGCGGCGCTGGTTCGTGAGCCCGGAGCCGGACGGGGGTGTGCCGCCTGCGGGTGGACTCCCGGCGCTGCACGGAGGTCCGGTCAGCCTCTCCCCGGAATGGATCCACCGCCGCGCTCTTCCGCGAGCGGCCCGGGAGGCGATCGCCGGGTCTCTCGGCGAGGCCCAGGCCGACTGGAGAGCGGACGGCCGCCTGATCGGGTACGAGGCCGATGGGCTGACGGTGGTGACCTGCGTCCCGAGCTTCCTCGTCGCGCGGACGCGGGCGACCGCGGCCTTCCTGCTCGGGGACGGGGAGGCGGCACGGGAGTTGCGGCTGACCGGCACGGCGGCTCTGGCGCGCTCCCCCGGCCTCGCTTTTGCCGCGACCCGGGGCGAGCTGACACCTGTGCCCGCCAGCCTCACCTTCGAGCCCTTGGAGATCGACGGATCCGCCTCACCGATTCCGGCAGCGCGCAAGGTGCCGTCCCGGCTGAAGGCGGTGCTGTTTCTCAGCGATGACCTCGTGGGCCTGATCCGCCTCGCTCCGTCGGGCAACACCCGCCTTGAAGTCCAGTGATGAAGAAACTCGAGGCGGTTGATCCCCACTACGGAAGGCTTGCCGCGATCGCGGAGGCACGCCTCATCGGGAACGCCATCGCGCGCAACGGCCTCCGGATCGCCTTCCCGCCGGTCGCGGCGCCGGACGTCTCGATCGTTGTCGTCTCGCTCAATGCCCGCGATCTGCTGACGCTGACGCTCTATCGCCTCGCCACGCAACAGGCTTTCGCGGGCGCGTCGTTCGAGGTGATCGTCGTCGACAACGCCTCCGACGCGGAGACCCTCACCGTCCTCGATCTGCTCGACGGGGCCACGGTCGTCCGCAACGCGGAGAATGTCGGGTACGGCCCGGCTTGCAACCAGGGGGCCGCAGCAGCCCGCGGGCGCTACCTCCTCTTCCTCAACCCCGACGTGGAGCTGATGCCCGGCGCTCTCGGCGCCCTGGTGTCTCCGTTCTCGGATGCGACTGTCGGCATCGTCGGCGCCCACCTCGTGTTTCCCGGCGGCTATCTGCAGGAGAGCGGCGCGTTCTTCCGCGACGATGCGCAGATCACGCACCCCTACGGCCGCGGGAACGCGAACCCGCTCCTGGCGGAGGGCACGTTCCAGCGCGACGTCGGCTACGTCTCGGGTGCCGTGCTCATGATCGAGCGCGCACTCTTCGCGGATCTGGGCGGCTTCGACGACCTCTTCGCCCCGGCCTATTTCGAGGACACGGACCTGTGCGTCCGCTGTCACCAGGCCGGGCGGCGCGTCATCTACCAGCCGCGGGCGAGCGCGATCCATTTCGAGAATGCCACGACGCCGGTCCGGGCCGACGTCGAGGCGCTGATCGATCGCAACCGGGTCCGCTTCCTCGAGCGGCACCGGTCATGGCTGTTCCCGCATGCGGGACCGCGCTTCGGCGACCGCACGCACAATGCCTGGGCGCTCAAGGTGCTCTACATCGACGACGGCGTGCCCCATATCGACCTCGGTGCGGGCATGCCGCGGGCGAACTTCATCGTCGCCACCCTGGCTCGGCTCGGCTATCAGGTGACCGTCTATCCGGTCTACCGCGCGGATCCGGAGATCGCGCAGCGGTACCGCGACCTCCCCGACACCGTCGAGATCCTCGATGCCGAGGAGGGGGCGGGACTCGCGCGGCTGATCGACGAGCGGCAGGACCACTACGACGTGCTCTGGGTCAGCCGCCCGCACAACATCGATCTGGTCTGCCAGATCTTCCAGAACCGGGACATGGCGCTGCGCGATTTCGCGCGGAGCCGCGTCATCTTCGATTCGGAGGCCCTGTTCTGCCTGCGGGCCTTCCTCGAGGGGACCCTGCGGGACGGTTACGGATTCGGCGCGCATCTGGCGGCCTCCGCACGCCGGGAAACCCGCAACTTCGCGCAGGCCGACCATGTCGTCTGCGTCTCGGAGGCGGAAGCGCGCCTGCTTCAGTTCCACGGCGTGCGCAACACCGCGGTGCTCGGCCACGCCTTCGCGTCGCAGCCGGAGGGCGCGGCCGATCTGGACGGCCGCAGCGGCTTCGTGTTCATCGGGTCGCTGGAGCACGAGAACTCGCCGAACGTCGATTCGCTGATCTGGTTCATCGAGACCGTCTGGCCGGAGGTCCATCGCGCCCTGCCGCGCGTGCCGTTCACCATTATCGGGCAGGTCACCCCGGATCTGCGCGCGCGCCTGTCGGCACCGAACGTCGCCGTGATGGGCCGGGTCCCGGACCCGACGCCGCTCCTCGACCGGGCGCGCGTCTTCGTCGCCCCCACACGCTTCGCCGCCGGGATGCCCCACAAGGTCCACGCCGCCGTAGCGCAGGGGCTCCCCTGCCTGCTCACGCCGATCCTGGCGGAGCAACTCGGCTGGCCCGAGGGCTCCGGATACCTAACGCGGGACTGGCGCGACCCGGATTCCTTCATCGCCGGGCTGATCGAGCTCCACGAGGATGCCGAGGCCTGGCGGCGGCTGCAGCGCGCTGGGCTGGCGCAGGTGGCGCAGGATTGCTCCCCCGTGGCCTACGCGGAGAAGCTCCGGTCCCTCTGCGAGGCGCCGGTCTTCGCATGAGTCAGCCATCCCTCAAGCGGGCCGCGATCCGGACGATCTCGAAGGTGTTCCGGCGCGTCGTCATCGGGCGCGTGCCGGGATTGTTCGACGCGGCCTATTACCTGAGGCACAACGGCGACGTCGCGGCCTCGGGCATCGACCCCTACCTCCACTACGTCTGGCGCGGCGCCGCCGAGAATCGCGATCCCGCCGAGGATTTCGACACGGCCTTCTTCCGCAACCAGAGCGGCAAGACCCGCCTCGATCCGGTGCGGCATTACCTGCGGTTCGGGTCCGCCGCCGGGCTCGACCCGCATCCCGGCTTCAGCAGCACCTCCTACCTGATCCGCTACCCCGACGTGACGGCCTCGGGTGTCAACCCGCTGCTGCACTACCGGACGAACGGCCGGCGCGAGGGCCGCGTGGCCCAGCCGTCGGCGGCCAAGACCATGAACATCTCGGCCCTGCGCGCGGTGCCGTCCCGGCACCTGCGCAGCCTGCCGGAGGAGGGACGTGCCTTCTCGATCACGCTGCTGCGCGCGTTCCCGGCCGGTGACACGTTCAAGTCGGTGAAGCGCTTCTGCTTCCTGCTCAAGCTGACCCATGACGAGATCGCCCTGCTCGTGGGCGCGTTCGACACGATGCTCACCAGCGGCCACGCGGCGATCACGCTGGAGGTCTTGGCCGACACGGACACAAGGGGCAAGCCGGAGACCCGCGACGAACGACCGAAGCTCGATACGGTGCTCTTCGCTTTCGAGCATTGCTATGTGGCCGCGCAGGGCAACAGCATTCGAATTAGATACGCAGAACTCCGGCTTTGGGATCTACGAGAAGAGGAAGCCCGGGTAGCGGAAATTTTCCCGGACGGCGCTGTAGAGTTCCGCATCTGAATCGCTCCCTACCCAGGGCGTAAGTCGGCCGTGCATCTGTGATCGCCCTATGATGGAAGCTTGTCAGCACGGCAACTTTCGAACGCTCCAAGTACACAAGCTTCGCGTGTGCATGAACTGCGTAACCTTGATGCTCTCGACGATGTCCAACATCAATCGACCAGCGGTACGGCCGGCGCCGGCGCGGTCTCAACGGTCGACGTACTCCGCCGCGACGAGCCTGCGCAGGCCCGCTTCGAGAGCGATGCGCGGCCGCCAGCCGGTCCGGTCGAGGAACCGCGTCGAGTCGAGCATCTTGTAGGCCGCGCCCTGGAACGAGCCGGGCGGGCTGACCAGGGGGACGGACCAGTCGAGGGCGACCAGGGCCGCCCGCGCCACCGCCTCGACGGTGACGGGCGTGTTGGCGGCGCAGTTGAGGATCTCGTTGTCGAACGCCCGGTCCGCCGCCAGGATCGCGTCGATCTGGTCGTCGACGTACAGCACCTCGCGGACGGTCTGCGGGTTGCCCCAGACCTCGAACTGCGCAGCGCCCGCCGCCTTCTCCCGCACGGCCCGGTCGAGCAGGGCGCCGACGAAGTGGCTGCGGTCGGAGGCCTTGTTGTCGTGCGGCCCGTACTGGGTCGCCAGTACGCAGTGCAGGAAACTCAGGCCGTACTGGTGCGCGTAGGCCGCCGAGCCCGTCGCCAGGACCTGCTTGGCGAGCCCGTAGCCGATCACCGAGGGATGCGTGGGTCCCTGCCCGAACCGCGCCTCGGAGAGCGGCTCCGCCGATTCCGGATAGGTGCAGGACGAGCCCGTGGAGACGAGCTTGGCGTGCGGCTGGAACAGGCGCCACGCCTCGAGGACGTTCAGGTGGACCCGGGCGTTGATCGCCAGGAGCTCGCCCTGGATGTCGTACTGCACCGCGCCGGTGCGCTGGCGGGTCACCACGTGGAAGATCCGGCCGGCCGGGGGCGCAGCGCGCAGCGCCCGCTCGACGTTCGCCCAGTCGGAAAGGTCACCCGCCGCCCGACCGATCCCGACGACCTCGCGGCCCTCGGCCCGGAGCCGCGGGACGAGGTTGCGCCCGAGGAAGCCGTCCGCCCCGATGACGATGTCGCGCTCAGGCCCCGGCATGGTGCGCCCCGTCGCGATAGGCCTCGCGATACCACGCGATCGTCGGCCGCAGCCCGTCCGCGAGTCCCGTGAAGGTCGACATCCCGAATCGCTCGCGCAGCCGCTGGTTGGTCGAGCGGCGGGCGAGCACGCCGTGGGTCGCCGTGTCGGGGGCGTGCACCGGCCGATTCTCGCCCGCCACCTCCAGGATGGTGCGGGCGAGGTCGAGCAGGGTCGTGGTCTCGCCGCGGCAGAGATTGAGCGCGTCGCTCGTCTCCCGCATCTCCAGGGAGCGGACGAACACGTCGACGACGTCGCCGACGTAGATGAAGTCGCGCTCGACCAGCGGGTTGCCCTTGATCTCGAAGCGCTCCCCCGGTGCGAGCGCGCGCATCACGAAGGCCGGCAGGACGTGCGCTTTGCGCGGATCCGTCGAGTCGTGGGGACCGTAGGGGTTGCTCAGGCGGAAGCTGATCGTGTGGATCCCGTAGCGCTCGGCGTGGAGGTCGGCGATCACCTCCGACCAGCGCTTCGACCACGCGTAGAAGGCCTCGTTCCGGTTGGGCGGCGCGTTGAGGTCGACAGCCTGCGCGTCGTCGAGGGGATCGAGGGCCGCCGGGTAGACCGCGACGCTCGAGGCCGCGCGCACCTCGCGGATGCCCTTCGTCAGGCAGAACCGGTAGAGGCGGTTGGCGATCTCGGCATTGCCGGTCAGCAGGTCGCTCTGCGCCGTTTCGAACTTGTCGGCGTCGTAGCGCTGCGCGGCCACGTTGACAACGATGGCGTCGGCGGGGACCGACAGCGCCTCCAGGGCATCGAAGCGCGCGGCCTCATGCGCCCCCGGCACCGCGCGGCCGGAGGGACTGACCGCGATCAGCCGCAGCACGCGGTCGGCGAGATGCGCGACGAGGTTGCGGCCGACGAACCCGGTCGCACCGACGACGACGACGGTCTCGGGCAAGGAGGATCGGGAGACGGCAGCCACGCTCAGACCGCCTTCGGCAGGTCGGCGGCGGTGATCACCTTGAGTTCCGGCACCGGAACGATGAAGGCGCCGCCGTTCTCGAGGTAGCGGCGCTCGCGCGCCAGGAACTCGTCGATGAAGTTCCAGGCGAGCACCAGGTAGGCGTCGGGCGCGGGCACGCTGCCCTCCTCGACGATCGGGATGCGGGCGCCGGGGATCAGCCGGCCGAACTTCAGCGGATTCTTCTCGACCGCGTACTGGACCAGACGCGGGCCGATGCCGAAGGCGTTGAGCAGCGTCGCGCCCTTGGCCGGGGCACCGTAGGCGTGGACCGTCTTCCCCTCGGCGTGCATGCGCTCCAGCAGGTCGAGCAGCGCCGCCTGCAGGCGGCGGACGTTCTCGGCGAAGCCGACATAGGTCTCGAACTTGTCGTAGTCGCGGGCCTCCTCGTCGGTGCGCATGCGCTTGACCGCATCGCTGACCGGGTGCGCGCCGGGGAAGCCGACATGCGCCTCGAGGGAACCGCCGTGGACCGGCACCACGCAGACGTCGAAGACCTCCAGGCCGTGACGCGCGAACAGCTGCTCCAGGGAACGGAGCGTGTAGTAGCACAGGTGCTCGTGGTAGATCTGATCGAAGGCGGTGTTCTCGATCATGCCGCCCAGGTAGATCGCCTGCACGACGAAGACGCCGTCCGGCTTGAGCAGCGTGACGATGCCTTTCACGACGCTGTGCAGTTCCTCCAGGTGGAAGAAGACGCCGGCGGCGGTGATCAGGCTCGCCGGTCCGTCCTGCGCGCGGACGATCTCGGCGGTCTCCGCGTTGAAGAAGCGGTTCAGCGTCGGCACGCCGGCGGCGCGGGCCAGTTCCACCACGTTCGAGGCAGGCTCGACGCCGCAGCGGCGCAGGCCGAAGGGCTCGTACTGCCGCAGCCACGTGCCGTCGTTGCTGCCGATGTCGACGACGAGGTCCTGCGGTCCGAGGTCGTACCGCTCCACGAGCCGGGCCGCCGTCTGGCGGAAATGCTCCACCAGCGTCTTCGTCGTGCCCGAGACGTAGGGGTAGTCGCTGAACATGCTCTCCTTCGGGATCGTGTGATCGATCTGGACGAGCGTGCAGTCGTGGCAGAAGCCGGCGCGCAGGGGGAAATGCGGCTCGCGCCGGTCGGCGAGCTCCGGCGGGATCAGGCGGTTGCAGTGCGGCTGATCGGTCAGGTCGAGGAACAGCTCGACATCGCGTCCGTCGCAGACGCGGCATGCCATGGCGAGTTTCGTTCCCGTCATCCTACGACCTGTGACATCCGCGGCGCGACGCTCTACGACCCCGAGAGGCTTATCGGGTGGGCGAGGGCAGCGCAACGCGCGGCCGCAGCGCGATCGAAGTCAGAGCCGAAAGACGAGACAGTTTTGCCATCGCGCATATCGCTCAGCCGCGAAGATCCACAATGACCGCCGCGGATATCCGGAGAGCTATGCCGGATTTTAGGTGACGGCGGTGGTCAGGCGGCGCGGTGATCTGGGCTCGCGGCGACCTCGGTCCCGTCGCGGAAGATGACGCCGGCCACGACCTTCGGCAACTGGTTTTCGCCCTTCAGCCGGCGCCAGGTTTTCGACGCCGCCATCACCAGCTTGAACACCATCAGCTTGGCGGTCGTGGCCGAGAGCGCCCCCTTGGTCCGCACGGTCCGATGCCGCACCGTAGCAAACACGCTCTCGATCGGGTTCGAGCTGCGCAGGTGATCCCAGTGCTCGGCCGGGAAGTCGTAGAACGCCAACAGCCTGTCACGATCCTTGGTCAGGCAGGCGGCGGCCCGAGGGTACTTGGCCCCGTACTTCTCGACGAAGACGGCCAGCGCCACCTCGGCTGCCGCCCGGGTCGGCGCGCCGTGGATCTCGCGCAGGTCCGCCTTCATCGCCGGCTGGATGGACTTCGGCACCTTGTCGAGGACGTTGGCCGCCTTGTGAACCCAACACCGCTGGTGAGCGGTGCCGGGGAAGACCTCGTCCAGCGCCCGCCAGAAGCCGAGAGCGCCGTCGCCGACCGCGATCTCGGGCGCGATCGAAAGCCCGCGCCGCTTCACGTCGACGAGCAGCTCCCGCCAGCTCTGGGCACTCTCGCGCACGCCCACCTGGAAGCCGACGAGCTCCTTGCGACCCTCGGGCGTCGCCCCGATCAGCACGAGCATGCACTCGGTCTGCTCCTCCATCCGGGCCTGCAGGTAGACGCCGTCGGCCCAGACGTAGGCATAGCGGCGCGCGGAGAGATCGCGGCCCTGCCAGCGGGCATACTCGTCCGCCCAGGCCGCGGTCAGCCGGGCGATGACGGCCGGCGACAGGTTCGGGGCGTCACGACCCAGCAGGGCGGCCAGCGCGTCCTGAAAGTCGCCGGTCGAGACACCGCGCAGGTACAGGACCGGCAGCAGCGCATCCAGGCTGGGGGTGCGCCGCGCCCATTTCGGCAGGATGGTCGAGGTGAACCGGACCCGGTCCTCAGACCCGCTCGCACCGCGGTCCCGGACACGGACCCGCGCGACCGGCACCGGGCCGATGCCGGTCTGGATCGCCCGCTCCGGCCCGTGACCGTGCCGCACCAGCCGGGCCCGTCCATCCTGCAGTCGCAGGTCCTGCATCGCGCTCAAGAACGCGTCCGCCTCCATCTCGACAGCTTGGGCGAGCAGGCGGCGAGCGCCGCTACGCAGCACCTCGGTCAGGGGATCGTCGAGGTCTTCGGGATGACGAAGTCGGACGACGTTGGTAGGTGTCTCCATGGCGTATCGCTCTCACTGAGAGGTTCTGGCAGGCTCGACACCCGCCTCGATACGCCGCCTTCAACACACCGTCGTCACCCAATCTCCCGCATAGCTCATATCCGGAAGCACAAGCCCCGAGCCCGAAGAAAGCGATGATCTCGACACCGAGTTGGACAGTCCGCCAATCCCACTACGTCATGAAGGATCGCTGGCTCCGTCTCCGTGCCGACGACTGCGTGACGCCGTCGGGTCACATCGTCGATCCCTATTACGTGCTCGAGACGCCGGACATCGCCCTCGTGCTGGGCATCGACGCGGCCGATCACGTCATCCTCGTACGCCAGTACCGTCACGCCTATGGGGGCCCGAGCCTGGAGCTTCCGGGCGGGGCCATCGACCCCGCCGACCCCGACATCCTCGCGGCCGCCGAGCGCGAGATGCGCGAGGAGACCGGCTACATCTTCGCCGATGCCGAGCGCGTGGTCACCCTGAACGCGGATCCGGCCCGCTACGCCAACCGCATGCATCTCGTCCGCGCGCGCGTGACTGCGGCCGGGCCGGCGCAGCCGGATCCCGGCGAGGACATCGCCGTCGTGCGCGTCCCGCGAGCCGAGGCCTTACAGCTCGCCCAGTCGGGCTCCATCGTCGGAGCCGTGCACGCCGCCATGCTCCTGATCGGCCTGTCCGGCACGCGATGATGGCCGTCACCGGATTGTGGATCGAGCGATCGAACCGCTGACAAGACCCGCGCGTTCCGCCACTACGATTAATCATCGGTTAAAGAGCGGATTCAAGCGTGCCCGATTACGATATCCAGATCGTCGCTCCGCGAGATCGGAAAGCCGCGGACGCGGAGCGCGAGACTCCGCCCAAGCGCAAGCTCGACTGGGATCGCGCCATGCGCGAGGCCGCGGAAGCGGAACTCTCGATCCAGTCGCACGACTGAGCGTGCCGGACGACGAAGCGCGCCCGGCGAGGGCCCGCACTTCCCGGGGCCCTTCCTACCCCGTCAGCGCGACCTCTCGCAGGAAGGCGAGCAGGTCGTCCGACCTGAAGTGATGCACGGCGAGCCCCGCCGCACGGCCGGCGGCGAGATCCGTCTCGTGATCGCCGACCAGGAAGCTGCGCGCGCGGTCGATGTCCCAATGGGCCATCAGGTCGAGGATCATGCCGGGCTCGGGCTTTCGCCATCCGTGGACCGCCCTGTAGGCCTCGACCGTCCCGTCCGGATGATAGGGGCAGTAGCGGAGATCATCGATATGCGCGCCGGCCTCGCGCAGGTCGTCCCGCATCCACGCGGTCAGACGGGCGACGTCGGCCTCGGTGTAGAAGCCGCGGGCGACCCCCGCTTGGTTCGTGACGACGAACACGAAGTAGCCGGCCTCATTCAGCGCGCGGACGGCGTCGCGCGCGCCCGCCATCCACTGGAACCGGTCCACGGAACCGACATACCCGTGGTCGTGATTGAGAACGCCGTCGCGATCGAGGAAGGCGGCCGGTCTTCTCCGACGGGCCGGGATCTCTTCCTGGGCCCGGGCGTAGCTCTCGGGCACGCCGATATCGAGGAAGTAGCCGTCATGGGCCTCGCCGACCACGCGGCCCTCGGCGACCAGCGCGGGCAGGACGTCCCGTTCCAGTGAGCAGGCCGGGGGCAGGCCGGTGAGTGCATCGCGGCGTACCAGGTAGACGCCGGCGTTGACGAGACCGGGACCCGGCTCAGGCGGCCGCTCGAGGAAGGCTGTGATCCGGACGCCGTCGAGGAGCGCGACGCCGTAGCGCGCGGCGTTCGGCACCCGGCGGAGCGACAGGACCATCGCCGCATCGGGGTGACGCGCCGCCATGGCGGCCAAGGACAGCAGGTTCACGTCGAACCACGAGTCTCCGTTCAGAAGGAGAAAGGTCTCGTCGGCCTCGGGAAGGGCGTGCACGACGGCGCCCCCGGTCCCGGCCTGCTCCGGCTCGACCGACACCCGCAGCGTCATGCCGAAGCGTCGCGCGACCGGGTTGTCGGCGGCGTAGGCGCGGATCTTCTCGCTGTGGAACGAGGCCAGCAGCACGATCTCGGTGAAGCCGTGGCGGCCGAGTTCGAACAGCAGCACGTCCAGGAACGGCTCACCCGATACCGGCAGCAGCGGCTTGGGCATCGCCGAGGTCAGCGCGCCGAGGCGCGTGCCGAAGCCGCCGCACAGGATCATGGCTTGCCGGACGGGGCCTCCACCCTTCCGCTCTGGCTCGGTCACAGGCCGTCCCTCACGCTGCCGTCCCGCGCGGGAACAGGCTTTCCTCGACGAGGCCGCAGACGATGTGCGCGGCGGTGATGTGGATCTGCTGGATCAGCGGCGTGGCGTCCGTCGGCGCGTGCAGGCAGACATCCGCCCGCTCGGGCATCGCCCCGCCCGTCGCGCCCGTGAAGGCGACGACCCGCAGACCCAGGCCGCGGGCCGCGTCCATCGCCTTCAGCACGCTCGGCGAACGCCCCGACGTGGAGAGCGCCAGCAGGACATCGCCCGGCCGCCCGAGGGCCAGAACCTGCCGCTCGAACACGTGCTCGTAGCCGTAATCGTTGCCGATCGCGGTGATCACCGAGGTGTCGGTGGTCAGCGCCACGGCCGCGGCCGGCGGCCGGTCGTAGTTGAGCCGCGAGACGAACTCGCCCGCGATGTGCTGCGCGTCGGCGGCGCTGCCGCCGTTGCCGATCGTCAGGAGCTTGCCGCCGCCGCGCAGGGACGCGGTCACGAGATCGGCGGTCTCGGTGAGGGTCGCGTGGAAGCGGGAATCGTCGAGGGCGGCCTGGAAGGTGTCACGGGTCCGCGTGAGAAAATCGACGATGGCGCTCATGATCACCTCGGTCCGTTCCCGCGCCGGCCGCCGTGTCGGGCCGACCGGCGGCGCGTTCGCTGCAGGCCGCCCATCCCGATCAGACGTTGGCGAACCGCGAGTTGCGGATCATCCGGAAGCCCTTGATCAGCTCCTTGATGCCCCGGTCGAGGTCGAAATCGGGGAACCAGCCGGTCGCCTCCAGCTTCGCGTTGGACACGATGTAGTCGCGCTTGTCCGGGTCCTCGCCGATCGGGGCCTCGACGTAGACGAAGTTCGGAACGTGCGCCTTGATGCGCGCGCAGAGCTCCAGCTTCGACAGGTTGGCGCTCGACAGGCCGAGATTGTACGCCTCGCCGCGCATCCGGTCGTAATTGTCCATCGCATGGATGAAGCCTTTGGCGACGTCGCGGATGTGGATGTAGTTGCGCTTGAAGTGGCCCTCGAAGACCAGGAGCGCCCGGTCGGTCACGGCCCGGTGGGTGAAGTCGTTGACGAGGAGGTCGAGCCGCATGCGCGGCGCCATGCCGAACACCGTCGCGAGCCGCAGGCTGACGCCGCGCCCGCTGTCGAGCACGGCCTTCTCGGCCTCCACCTTGGTGGTGCCGTAGAGCGAGATCGGCCGCAGGGGCGATTCCTCGGTGCAGAACTTGCCGGCCTCGCCGACGCCGTAGCCCGAGTTGGTCGTCGGGTAGACGATCCTCTGCTCGCCGCCCGCGCGCTGCGCCAGCGCCACCACGGCGTCGCGGTTGAGCGTCGTGGCGCCGATCGCGTCCTCCTTGCACAGGGGCGCGCCGACCAGGGCCGCGAGGGGGATGAGCACGTCGTGCTTCGGGATCAGCTCGTCCAGGATGCGCGTGTCGCGCGCGTCACCCTTGATCGGCTCGAACGTGTCGTACTGGCAGGCCGAGAACAGGTCCGGGGCGCCGGACTTGAACGTGTCGAGCACCGTCACGTGATGCCCGCGCTCCAGCAGCATCGGCACCAGGATCGTCCCGATGTAGCCCGCGCCGCCGGTGATCAGAATTCGCATCGTTGCCTCTCGTCGCGATGGGTCCGCGGCCCGGCTGCGGCCGGGCTGGGGCCTGTGAGGACGCCGCTCAGCGCGTCTGGCGATAGATCAGGGTGGACCCGTCGACGTCGATGCCGATCGGAACGACGGACAGCGGCGCGACCCGCTCGATCAGGGCCGGAAGCCGATCGGGATCGATCAGAGCGAGGAAGAAGCCGCCCCCGCCCGCGCCGCACAGCTTCGCCCCGTAAGCCCCCGACGCGATAATCGCTTCGAACAGATCGTCGAGCACCGCGTTCGAGACCTCACGCGACAGGGTCCGCTTGATGCGCCACGAGGCGGAGAGCATCTCGCCGAGCTGCGCGAGCCAGCCGCTCGTCCCCGCTTCGAGCAGAGAGACGCATTCCTCGACGAGGCGGTAGAGCTCGGACAATTCCTTGTCGATCGCACGCGCGCGCGTCACGGCGATCTGCGCGGCGACCGTCGTCGTCGCGCGCCGCGCGATGCCCGTATGGACCAGCACCATCGACGCGTTGAGTTGCTGAATGGCGGCAGAACTCATCTGAACGGGCGAGATCCGTATGGCGGATCCGCTAAAATCGAACCGGTTGATCCCGCCGAAGGCGGCGTGGAGCTGGTCCTGCACGCCGACGTTTTCGCGCAGGATCTCGCGCTCGACGTGTATCGCCTTCTTGGCGAGTTCGATCTTCGTAGGTTTCTGATTTTGAATCGCGTATATCGTTCTCAGAAATCCCACAGTGAACGCTGAGGACGAACCGAGACCGCTACCTGCCGCAGGCAAATCGGAGATGATGCTCATATCGAGCCGTCGATTGACGTCGAAATATTTGAGCACCGCCCGCACCACCGGATGCTCGATCTCGTCGATGTGCCCGCAGTGCTCGACGCGGGAATAGCTCAATCTATAATTATAATCCTGACACCCTATCAAATCCAGCGCGGCTATGATGATGTACTTATCAATAGCGGCGCCGACGACCGCTCCAGGCGCCCGCTCAAAATATTCCGGGTAATCTGTGCCGCCGCCGAACAAGCTTATTCGAAGCGGCGTCCGAGTCACGGTCAGCATGAAGGTATTCCGCCGCTCCTATCCGCCCAGGCAGATCTCAGACGCACAGCCCCCATGCGAAAGGCGACAGCGCTCGCTTCATCGACCCATATCTCGACTCTATCAACACATTCTTGTGCGCGGGAAACATATTTTAGCGCTCTATCGAATACAGCCTCGCGACGCCTCATATTGCCACAAACATCCAAATCACATGTATTGACCTACACACAACAAATATAGGCAGCGCTGGATTAATTCAGCGACGCACGGAATTCCTCTGAACTGATGACAGTCCCCAGAAGTTGCCTCCGCGAGATCTTTCCCGCATTCAGCTGGGCAGACCAGTGCCGCAGCGCATCGTCCTCCGCGTCCCGTCCCAGAACGATACGGTACAGATCCATCACGAACGGCATGGTGTGCTTCCCCGACTGCTGCTGATCGAAGGCACCGGATTGGATGTACTCGACAAGCAGCAGCGAACGGCTTCGCCCGCGCGGCGAACTTGTGATCACGTCGCAGATCGCGCGGCTCAATTGAGGGGGCCACTCGTCGAGGTTCTGTCGCAGAAAGGAGGCCACGTTCCCGATCGCCTCAATCTCATCGACCGCCACGAGGTGCCCCAGTCGCCGCGTTTCGGCGACACGCTCCGACAAGGCAATCGTCAAACTGACCACGTTCGAGAGATCGAGACCCTGCGAATGCATCCTGACCACAGCCGAAACTTGGAGGTGAGCTCGTAGGACTCAATGCTGGAATCATGGTTAAGAGAGGGTAAACGGTATTGCGCAGAGGCGCGTGCGGCGCCTTCGTGAGGATCCCGTGCGCGCGCCCGGCTCCCGTCGCGGACGTTGTGATGCACGGCGTTTCGCGGCATCAGTGATCGATCCCAACTCAATCGACACTGACGGAACCGCCGTGAGCAGCCTGAGATTCGGTACGAGTGGCTTGAGGGGCCTGGTGACGGACCTCGTCGGAGGGCCGGCCTACGCCTATGCCAGCGCGTTCTTCCGCTCCATGTCGGGCGAAGCCCCCCGGGCAGTCGTGATCGGACGAGACCTGCGCGACAGTAGCCCGAGCATCGCCGCGACGGTGGCGGATGCCGCTGCGGCAACGGGCTTCACGGCGATCGAATGCGGCGCCCTCCCGACACCGGCCCTCGCCCTCGAGGCGATGCGACGCGGCGCCTGGGCAGTCATGATCACGGGAAGCCACATCCCGGAGGATCGAAACGGACTCAAATTCTACCGGCCCGACGGAGAGATCACGAAGGCGGACGAGGCGGCAATCTTGGCCGCTCTGGACCGCCGCGCACACGCCGGCGTGTCGGCGGAACGGACCCCTGCCACACCCGAACCCCGCGCCCTGGCCCGCTACCAGCACCGCTATATCGACGCATTCCCGTCCGAGATGCTGGCTGGCCTGCGCATCGCGATCTACCAGCAGAGTTCCGTCGCCCGCGATCTCCTGGCCGATCTGCTCACCGGCTTCGGCGCACAAGTCACGACGATCGGCCGGTCCGAGACTTTCGTGCCCATCGACACCGAGGCACATCGGCCCGAGGATATCGCGTTCATTCGTGACGCGATGGCCTCGGGCGATTTCGACGCGCTCGTGACCACCGATGGCGACGCCGACCGGCCTCTCATCGCCGATGAGGCGGGCCGGATCGTGCGTGGCGACGTGCTCGGCCTGATTACGGCACGCTTCCTCGGGGCCGACGCGGTCGTGGTGCCCGTGACGGCCGGTTCGGCGCTGGAGCGTTCCGGCGGCTTCAAGCAGGTCCTGCGCACGAGAGTGGGCTCGCCCTACGTCATCGCCGGCATGGAACAAGTGCGGCGCTCCGGTGCGGCCATCGTGGCGGGCTTCGAGGCGAATGGCGGCTTCCTGCTCGGCTCGGACATCACACGCGACGGCAGAACCCTCCCGGCCCTGCCGACGCGCGATGCCATGCTGCCGATCCTGGCGACACTGGCCGCGACGCGCGCGGCCGGCACCTCGCTGGCCGACCTCGTGACCTCCCTCGATGCGGGGGAGATGGCGAGCGACCGGCTCCCCAACACGCCGTCCGAACGGAGCAGCGCCTTCCTGGGCCGCTTGCGCGAGGAGGCCTTCCGGGTGTCGTTCCTCCGACCGATCGGAGCGCCGGAATCCATCGACGAGCAGGATGGGATCCGGATCGAGCTGGACGGCGGGCGGACGATCCACTTCCGGGCTTCCGGCAACGCGCCGGAGTTGCGCTGCTACGCTGAGGCCAAGTCGGTGACCGAGGCTCAGAATCTCGTGCGATGGGGCCTCGCGACAGCCGCCACCGCCATGGCCGAAGCGATCTAGAGAACAGGGATTGCCGTGCCATCTCGATAACCGGTCCACCTCGGTGGCTGTGATCACGTAAGGCCGCTGTCGCTTGACGCCGAGGTGTCACCAACCGCGTTACGAACCCGTCCCCTCCCGGGCCTGTTGAGCTACCGAATGCCGAAGAATCTCGCTCACGACATTGACACGAAGTTCATTCGCCAGATCCAGCAGCAACAGATCGAACTGTCGCTGCTGCGGGCCGAACGCGACCGCGCCGTGCGCGACCGCGATCTGGCCCAGGCGCGGGCCGAAGGCCATACGAAGCTAATCGACGCCTTGTTGGAGAGCCTTCGTCCCTACGGGTTCAGCCGTAAAGGGTTCCTGTCCGCTATTCGTAGGGCGGCCCAGACCATCCCCGATCACGGCGTTGATTCGGTTCAGCACACGGTCCTGTTCGACGGCTCAAATCGGATCCTACAGACGCGGCACGGCGCCTCGATCCGCCCGTTCCAGACCCAACCCCATCGATCCCAAGTAACAGGTTGAGCAGAGAGCCATGGATGTCGAGCTCCTGACGGTGTTCAATGCACTGGTCAATCTCAGGGACAATCTGGAAGCGCCGCCGCATATCGTGAGCTCGGAGCTCGATTTCCTCTCATTTGCGGCGAAGAGAGCGCCCCTTTCCAACGCGCAGCTTCTACAGGATCTGTGGGCGCTGTACGAATTGAATGAGAAGCGGAACGGATATTTCGTCGAATTTGGTGCCTGCGATGGTATAAGCCTGAGCAACACGCTTCTTCTTGAGAAGGCCTATGGCTGGCAGGGCGCTCTCGCCGAGCCTGCCCGCGCTTGGCATGCGGCATTGTATGATAACCGAAACTGCTACATCACTGACAAGTGCGTTCACAAGACCAATGGCGTCGAAGTCTTGTTCAATGAGGTTGATATCGGCGAGCTGTCCGGGATGGATGAATTCGCAGCAGGCGATTTTCATTCCCAATTTCGTCAAGATAGGCGACAATACCCAGTCCAGACAATCTCGCTGGACCGTTTTCTCTCGGAGGCGCGGGCGCCGAAGCAGATCGACTACATGAGCATCGATGTAGAGGGCGGCGAGTTCGACGTCCTGGAGAGCTTCGATTTTACAAGCTACGATATCGCGCTAATAAGTGTCGAACACAACTTCTCCGACAGCCGCGACAAGATATATGGCCTTCTGACCGGACTCGGCTATCGCCGACGATTCCGGCAACTCTCGCTGTTCGATGATTGGTACGTCCGACCTGATCTGGTCGCAGCATCGACCTAACGGAGCCGGCATGTCAGCACAGACCGCGATCGAGATCCTCGACTCGATGTTCGACCTTTTCAAGCAGATGGGCAGCGGGATCGCACTCGACTTGCACTGGCTAGAGATCGCCCAGCGCCTTCACCGTGTACGCGCCGAAGCGACTTGGTCGGGCGATTTGGATTTTGTCGCCACCAAGCTGAAGGCTCAAGCTGCCTATTATGCGACGGCCTACAGGCAGCCCGACGGGTCCGAGCATATGCGGCGACTCAACGCCGAGAGACTCGAGGAGGTTGTCAAATGCTACTCGATCCTACGCGCGCATCTTGAGCAACAAATTCCGTCAGCTCAGCACGCCTGAAACGTGCAATTTAAATCGAGAATTGAGATCGGTCGTAAGTCGATCAAAGCTGGCGAAATTAGGATGGGAGAATACGTTTAGCGCGAGCCGGCATAACAATATAAATGCGCGCCAAATTTAACGAAGGACTATCAATATGAAATATTTTGGCGCAGGCGATTTGGGCAAATTAATCGTTAGTTATAAGTATTCCAAATTTTCCCGCACTATCGATCAAAATTGCATGGCCATCTTTGGTGCGTGGGCAGAACCCAGTCAATATTACATCGCTCGTAAAATTGACATCAGCTCGGTGGCTGGGAACGCTGCCTGCCTGGCGGACTATTCGGCGGAGTAGGCAGGCTTGCGCATAAGTTCGCGGTAGAGCAGTTGAAAAATTAGCCCTCTCCGTCGCCAAATACGGCGCCGCGAGGTTGCAGACCGACGCGGAGCGATGTTTGGTCGATGGTCCGACCAGAACTGTGTACATCACCTGCGCAAATCTCAACACGCGCGGGGACGATGCAATCGAACCCGAATAGTGCAGCGTCGCTAACCGACCATAGTGCATCTTCCAACGCTGAGTCCATAGCTCACCCGAGCGAATGCTTGAGCTTCAGCCTAAACCCGAGGCTGCAAGCTTTGCATTCTATCTCAGCCAGGACGATCTGGCGGAGACCATCCGGCTTCTCTCCCGTCGCTACAGCCGCACATCTGGCGTGGTCAGACCCGTTATCGAAGCGCGTTCCATATAGATTCTGAAATCAAACTCAGAAGTGGCTCGGGGAAGGATGCCTAGCGTGGTCGCCATTTCTGGCCTCTCTTGATCGAGCCGCCTCCGCTTGGATGTATCCAAGGACCGTCATTAGTCCAGCGGGCAGGCCCGGAGTAACTGCCTCCCACAACGCGGATCTTTCGGCGGCATCAAGATTCATGTCGGGAATGAGAAGAAGCTCACCGCTCTCTGCACAATGCTCAACGGCGACGATCCTACCATCGGTCAGCGCATCGATCCCGATCGCGATAGCGTTGAGGGCGTCATCAACCTTAGCTCGGGCCTCCGCCATGATCCCTTCTCTTTCGGCTGCCATCCCAGCCTCGAACCGAGCGATCTTCTCCTCCGCGATTTCCAACCGTCGCTCGCGGGCATCCAGAACTGCCCGCTCTTCGGCGAGATCCTGCGCCGCTACGGCCTTGGCCTCGTCGCGAGCCGCATCTACCAGCCGGCCGTAACGCTCTGGATCGAGGTGCTCGGCGGGCTGATTGACCTTGCGCGTGCCGCGACGAAGCGTGCGATCCAGAGTCTTGGCGGCGTGAGCTGCCCATGAAGTCTGAAGCGCGCCGAACGCGGTTGGGTCCTCAGGATGTAGAGCACGGTGCGCTTCGAGTGCGGCCGTCACCGACACGATGGTGACATCATCTTTGAACCGATTTAGCTTTGCAGCGCGGGTCGGCGCGGCCACGATGTCCACGACCCCGCCGCCCTTCTCATCGAGATCCTGCCGCCAGGCCACGACGCAGGGCCTCCCCCCGCCAAGTGCTCGCTGGACCCAGTCCACAGCTTGTTGAGCCAACTGAACGTTCCGCGTATTTTGGGGATCGTGCAATTCGCCGACTTCAGTGATCCAGCCGGGGCTGACGCTTACGAGGACGTGGAGGCCGATCGGCGCGCGTCCGTATAGTCGGGCACCGTTTGCTTTGAGGAAGCCTTCGAGCGCCTTCGAGAGATCCAGCGGGTTCTCCGCATAGTCCGATCCCGAGCGGTTGAGCGGCGTTCGAGCCGGGTCCACACGCGCCTTGCTGCTGGGATCAAGCCGCAGACCGTGCGACGCGATGCGGGCTAGCTCGCTGCGGTCTCTGATACGTTCGACACGGACACACGTGAAATGTGTCATGGTTCGCGCCCCCTGGCCTGTTCGTTTCTCTAGCTTGGCCAGGTGCGACGAAAATCGCGATGGTCCCTGATGAGTCGTAACCTCAAGGGTCAGCGTCGGACCTCGTTCATGAGCACCTCATGCTTGGAGGGATCGCTCCTGGGCAACATCTCCCGTCCGATGCGAAGCAGAAAAATTTTATCCCAATCCCGAGCGGGTTCAGGGATAGGTTCAGGACCCACTAGGGGACCTAGTGAGCGCCATGCCCGAGGTCACGCCGATCTAAATTTTTCGCTTCCGATTTTCATCGCCGTCAGCGCCTATCCTCCCGGCATACCGCGAGGTCCCAACCATGGCTGCCGGAACCTTCAATTTGAAGCGCTTCTTCGTTGCGAAGGCAGCGGCGTTGCAGGAGGCTTCCCGGATTCTGAGTCCACGCGGAGAGGGCGCCCGAGCTTCGATCACCATCCTTGGCGACACCATTGGATATGCCGCTGACCTCGACGCGCGGGTTCATGAGGCTCGGACCGTGACCACGAATGGCGTCGTCAAGCGATTGCCGGCCCACATGAAGGTCGCAACTGTCGATATCGGCCCGGCGCTCGACGCCAGCACGGGAGGCGAACTGTCGCCATCCACGATTCGCGCCTCGATCCTGGCACAACACGGGGAAGCCGCCCGTGCGGCGATCCTCCACCGTGATGGGCCAGAACCTATCGTCGTAGTCATGCTCGAACCTGAGGATCAACAGTTCCGTGCACGCCGAGCATTCGATCCCTTGTGGCGTGAGACTTCCGTAAAGGTCGGTGTTTCCGGTAGCGCAGTTTCGCAGACTGGCGACGTCGGTGAACAAGTGTCTCGAGGGAAGAGTCGAGAGAGCTCAAACGAATCTGAAGAAGAAATCTCGATATCAATTACAATCGTTGATGATGACAAAAATTCACCAGATATATCTAAAAATTACAGTCTCGATGATTACGCAAGTAATTTGCAGCCTATTCAGCACGGTAGAATGCACGATCGTTGCAGAGTCACGGCTCATGCGGGTGACAGAATATCACCGGAGGGCGATATACCCTCTCCGGCGATCGATCACGTTAATCTACTGTCGCACAGCGAGAGTTTCGCGCGCATTGACAACAGCCTCGACCAAGCGAATCAGCCGCCTGACCGAGCCGCCTCGCCAGGATCGTCGAAGCAACGCGATCTCCTCGCCGTCGAGCGGCGCAATGAAGGCGGGAGCGAGCTCGTGATCGGCCGCGATTCCTGCCAGGACCGGTTCGAGCAGAGCATCGAGATCTGCGTGGCTCGGGGCCGGCATTTCCAGCACGCGCAGGCGATCAAGCAGAGGGGCGGGCAAGTTGCCGATCTCATTACCAGTGGCCAGCCACGAGACACGGCTGATATCAGTCTCCGTCTGGAAACAAGGGTCTTGGTAGGTTCGGGCGGTCTCCGGTTCGAGCATCGAAAGCAGGGCATCCCAGAGCCTACCGTGATCCGAACGGGTCGCGGATTTCTCCAATTCATCGATCTGCATCAGGGGGTTGGCACTACCGGTCCGAGCTACCGCCATGATCGGATGCGCCGGTTCCGATGTCGCCCAACGGCGGTCGAGGCCACCCAGCGATGCGCCGGCGTCGCGCGTCGCATCGACTCGCCACAACCCCAGCCCGAGATGGAAGGCAATCCTGGCGATGAGGCGGGTCTTGCCGGCTCCCGGCGGCCCGATCAGCAGGGTCGGCCGGAACGTGGTGTACTCACGTCCGATCAGGTCGGCCAGAAGCCTGTCGATCGTAACCTGAGCGTAAGGAAATTCGAAGACGAGCCGCGTGCGTACGGCTGCGAGATCCGGCACGGCGACCAGCGGGAGCGGCTTGCCGATGATGTGCTCATAACCGCGGGCGATGGATTTGCCGCGGTCACTCCCGGTTTCCTGGATCGCCGGAACGACGAGGACGTGGCCTTTGTGCACTTCCGCGGGTGGGGCATCGGCATCCGGCCGCTGTGGCATGGTGTCGACGGTCGCCGCCTTCTCTCGCTGGCGCGCCTCGCTTTTTTTGACGAGCTGAGCCTCGATCGACTTCCATCTGCGCCGCTCCCGCGTCGCCGCGCTGTCTGCGACGGGTCGTGTCAAGACCTCCCCAACGGGCACGAGCGCGTGGACGAGTGCCACGTCGCTGGCGAAGGCATCATCGGCGCCACAGGCCAGGGCGGCGGCCGCTGCAATGGCGCTGCTCGTCTTCTCGGAGAACGTCAGAAGCGCGTCCGTGAGCGCGTCGTGCCAAGCAGCCTGCAGCGCGACAGCGAGATCGGTCGCCCCGGTGATGTCCGAATCGGCACCCTGTTCGGCGACGCGTCCGATAGTGAGGCGCGTCTGCGCCTCGGCCAGCGCTGCAAACCCATTCCGGAGGTCGAGAACCGCTTCGCGTTCCAGCCACAGGGGCTGGGCCAAGCGCGCTGCAGCTCTGCGATCATCGCCGGCGCAGGACAACAGCGTCGCGACATCGGCCAACGCCCGCGCCACAGGCTGATCGTGCTCCACGGCCCAAACGTCGAGGAACCGGATCAGAGTGGATCGTCGGGCTATCCATCGACGGTCACGCCACAAGCCGCCTTCCGAAGAGGCCGCCCCGATCCAGGCGGAGACGAGCGCCTCGGCATCCGGGGCGAGGGTGGTGATCTCGAGGGCGAGCTCAGAGCAAGCAGAAGCCACGCGCAGATCCTGAGCGAGGCAGGCGCGCAGGCGGCGCGGAAGCATCGGTTCGATCAGGCGACGTGCCGCCTCGGAGTCGATCTGCAGAGCAGGCGGGGTCGAAGAGAATGCCATCGGCTTCCTCCCTCTCAGCGGGCGACGCCGACGCGATCGGAACCGCGGCGCGGAACGGAGCACCAAGCATGGGCGAGGCAGAGCACCTTGAGATCAGCCCGGCGTCGAGCGCGCCGCCCGAGCACGTGCACGAGCAGGTCGATGCAGGAGCCGTCACCTCGTACGGCACAGAGGCAGATCGCCGACATCGCCGGATCGAGGCGCCCAGGAAAGGCGATGGCCTCGGCGAGGACGTTGAGGGCGATATGGATCGCAGCCGCCGAATCGCCCCGGCAAGCAGCGGACCAGTCGGGGGACGGCAGGGGCTGCACGGCATTCAGGGCAGCGGACAGGCGGCACTGCGCTGCCATATCGAGCGCCTCAGGGGCGAGGACGCGCCACCAGGACAGCGGCAGCGAGAGTTTGGCCGCGTCAGTTGTGCCGGAGAGATGGGCATCGGGGTCACGAGCGAGTGTCATTGAGACAGACCTGGAGAGCGCGACGGCGCGCAGGCGCACGGTGCGGGATTGATGGAGAGCGAGATGGACGCATCAGGTCGCGGCCGCGACCTGATGCCAGCGTGGTGCGGTTAGGGCGCGAGCGGCCCGGGCGAGTGCGGGTGTTTGACGTTCTCAGGAACGGCGAGGCTCGCCAACGCCATCGTCAGAAGGTCCGGCACAGCCGCGCGCAATCGGGCTTGAAGCGCCGCCGTCACAGTCTCGAGCGCTGCCAAGACCGGGGTCGCGAACAGCTGATCTATGGCCGGTCCGCTCACCGTAAGGTCATCACCGTACCCGGCCCGTCCATAGACGTCGATCAGCACGGCGCGGATTTGCGCGACCTCATAGCCGAGTGAAGCCAGAAACGAGCGGCCCTGGACCTGCGCGCACCGCAGTACCCATTCGACTTGGTGGATTTTCCTAGCCTCATTTTTTCCGGAGCCTCTTTTGACCTCGGCGATGATGGCTCGGCTCTCTTTCCGGTCGACGACGATCAGGTCGAGAAATACCGACTGCGCGACGGCGCCCGCGAGTTCGATCGAGGTCTGGTTGAGCTGGGCGACGCTGCTGGCGCGGACGAGTTCCTGGGTCGGAACGGTGATCGGCATCGCGACGTTGCGCAGCACCAGGTAGCGCCCGCTTCGCTCAAGGACGTCCGTGATCGCCGCCTCGATGAGGGACCCGTGCCTCTTGACCATGGAGGCCAGCACGGATCCGAGTTGCGACAAGCCCGGTCCGAGCAGGGGATCGGGCACGAAGGTCGCCCGGAACGCGCCGTCGAGCGCGGCCTGGGCTGCGGCCATCAGTTCGGGTGCGCAGATCTGCGGGATCGCGGGCTGAACGTGGCCGCAGCCGAGTGCCGCGGCGCTCCCGAGCGGGACGGTGATCCGGCTGGCGGTCGCGGATCCAGGCTGCCCACGTGCAGATAACCGCTGTCGGCCGCCGCGCTGGGCGGCGGGGTGAGGGACGACGATGGTCATGGATGGTTTCCGTCCAGGCGACGCCAACCCGCGCGCCCTTCACCAAATGGCAGGGCGACGAACGGGCTCGTATTTCGCAGCTTCAGGCTGGCAGTGACGAGGGCGTCAGGATTGCGGGATAGTGAGGAGACGCTGAAGCACGGCGTATCGCGTGCCAGCGCACCTTCAGGCGATCAGGCGAGTTGCCGGGACGGGGGGTTGGGACTGCCCGGAATTCATGCATCGGGCCAGTTTCGTCGGCGTGATAACGCCGGTAGTGAAGGTCACAGCCATAGTCTGTATCTCCTAACGATACGGATCGTGGTCAGGCCGGCGCTCGGTGCTGCTAACACCGGTGCCGGCCGCCCTCTGCTAAAGAGCGGCGCGGCGTGTGCGGGTGGTCTGCCAGGGACGAACTTGGCGTGGATCGGCATCTTTGAGAAGGCCGCAGATGCGGCAATATGATCTTGAGGAAGTCCTTCCTGTCGCGATCGTTAACGGAAGCCTGGCGCCCATTTCCTTGTTGCGGGTGAGCGCATCACATCGCATGATCGCCGGACGGCCGGGTGGCCGGTTGTCGCCAGCAGATTTTTGCACACTGCGCTGATCTCACCGATCCGCACAGATCAACGTGGCGACATTTGCCTGTGTGCTCACATCAGAGACACAGCGGATGCCATGCTGGATCGCCGCGTGATCATTGTGAGCGGGTATGTGGCGAACCTCTAAGTACAACCGCATCGAGGAACTGCACGTGTTTCGGTCAGGGCTGAGCGGCTATGTGCCCATCGGCCTCTTGGTCTTCGAAGGCGGCTCCTCACGGCGGCTCGGTCGTTTTGCCTATAGCTCCGACTATCTAGCTTCAGAAGGACGCAAGCCGATTGACCCCATTGGCTTGCCGCTCGGAAACAAGTGGCGGCCTGCGGCCCTGGGAGAGGTCCATCTGGCCTTTCACGATGCAGGCCCCGACGGCTGGGGCAAAGGAATCCTGACACAGGTATTCCCAGAACTGGAACTCGGCATGCCGGAATTTCTGGCTCTGGGCGGCCTGTCGCGGACTGGCGATCTGGCCTTCGGCTCAACGCCAGAGGCTCCCGAGAGGTGGACACCCAGGATGGACCCAGCGCTTGAGCGCGCTCAAAGCGAGGACGATCTCGAAGATGCGCTCATGGCAGCAGAGAAATACGAGGAAGGCGAAGTGTCGGCGAGCCAGCTCGCGCAGCTACTCATCCACAGTTCGGATATTGGGGGAGCTCGACCAAAGGCGCGTGTTCGGATTTCAGAAAAAGAATGGATAGCCAAATTTTCCGCGTGGGACGACAGGTTCGACAATCCCAGGGCTGAAGCGGTTTGCCTCGATTTCGCTGAAGCAGCAGGCCTTCAAGTCCCGGAGCGGGAGCTTCGTATCGTAAACGACAGGCCGGTTCTCTTGGTGTCACGTTTTGACCGATCCTCGGCCGGAGCGTGTTTGTCTTACCTCAGTGCCGGCACTTTGCTGGGCGAGCCAGCTTATGGTTATGCGACAAGCAAGACCTATTTGGACATCGCGGCAGCCGCGCGCCGTATCGGTGTGCACGAGCCGGAACGCGAGATTTTTCGCAGGCTCCTGGTCAATACCTATCTCCGCAACACAGACGATCATTTGCGCAACCACGCTTTCATCAACGATGGGACCGGCTGGAATCTTTCACCGGTGTTTGATGTTGTCCCGCATCCGTCGGGCACCAAGCATGTCTGCGCCCCGGCTCCCGGTATCAGCCGGGAATGCAACCCGTGCGCCGCATTCGCGGCCTACACAAAATTTGGCCTCTCCGCTGCCGAAGCCAGTTCCATTCTCGATGAGGTTCATGAAGCCACCTCGCGCATCCCAGCTTTTTTCGACGCCCGAGGCGTGTCGCGACGGGATCGAGAAATACTCTTGGCATGCTTCGGCTCGCTACCCAGGACCGCCGCGTCACAATGAAAGTCCGCGCCATCAAATGGCGCCACGCCCGTGACAAGATGGAACAACGAAGCAAAAATTTGCATACTTCGAGAGATATACTCGAAATGCAAATTGGATACGGCATGAAGGATCTGGGCTCCCCTAAAACTCCCATCAAAACTTATGTCGCCAAACAACACAAGGACTTCGAACACGCCGTAATGGCCCCACAAAGCCATAAGCTGGCTTTTCGACCCGAGGCAATATAATTATGAAGATATTTTTGCAGCGGCGGAGCATTGCATGCGAGCTGAGCAATACAAAAATTAACGATTGCGATCCAAGATGCTTATATTCGAAAACTAAAACATCACATCATGTACGCCAAAAATTAGTTTTGCGCGGCCCGTAACTTCAGCTGAGCCTTGAATGGTAGAGTATGCGCAGGGCGTAGAACACGCTGGTTGCGCCGGCGTTCGTGATCACTCCAAATCAAGCGGCTCGCGTGCCGGCGACGTCCCGTCCGTGGGCCTGATCCATGATCTCCCCGATCCGCTCGCCGACGGCGACGGCTATCTCCACCGAGGCCGCCCCTTCCGAACCCTGCCGGCAGATCCGGGTCAGGACGTCGGTCACGCGCTGCTCCATGACCCCGAGAATCGCCGCAGCCGCCTGGGGCTGGGCACCGCGCAGGACCGCCGCGAGGTCGCAATAGGCGTCGTGAAGAAGCTGCAGCGTGAGCCGATCGACAGCCTGTTCATCCTCCGCCGACAAGGCCCGCATCACGCCCCTCTCAACGTCCCGCACCCGACGCCACCGACAGCCTTGCCCCGATGCGTTAACAAGGCGTGAAGAACGCCGTCGGTCGGCAGGAATTGGCTAACCACCCCGCCAAACGGCGAGGACGGCAACCTGACGCGACCGGAATGGAACTTGGCGGGCCGTCGGCGTGTCAACTCCACAGGATCCATCAGCGCGAGAGCTTTTCAATGCGCCTCCTCATCGCCACGCTCACCGCCGCGAGCCTCGGTCTGGCCGCGGCCGCGACACCCGCCCTGGCCCAGGTGCAGCAGAACAATCCGAACGCCGCCAACCAATCCATGGAGACCAGCGGTCAGGTCCGCGCTCTGCGACAGGAGCAGACGACCCAGAGCAATACGCTGCGGATGGACATCCAGAGGAACCAAGCCGCCACGCCCGCTCCGAATACCGGGCCGAACGCCATCGGCCCGACCGGGGGCACCGGCGTCATCGGCCGCTGAGGGGGCGAGCGGCGCCGGCCTACACGTCCGGTAGGGGCCGTCCCTTCACGACCACCCGCGGCCACCGCTCCAGGCCGATCGGCATCAGTACGGCGATCTGCGGCGGCACCGCGGTGCCGCCGAGCAGGCTATCGAGGGAAATCCGGCAGGCCTCCTCGATCTCGCCGCGCGTGCGCGCACCGGAGGTCTTGATGTCGGCGATCAGGAGCGCCGCGATCTCGTGGGCAAAGGCGTCGCCGTCCAACATGCCGGACTCCCGCTCCGTGTCAGTTCAGCATAGTCGCCTGAGCATCGTCCCGGCATCAGCACAGAATTGCGTATCCACATACCGATTGCGGATACTTTGTCGCGTCCACGGGTCGGTCGCCGCGCGCCGCCGCGCTTTGGAACCGTATCCCGGAGGGGGCCGGGACCACTCGAAGGGCGGTGAAGGCCGGCGACGGTGGTATCGATCGCCGGCAGCAGCACCAGGGTGAGCGGGGTCGCGGCGATCAGGACCCCGATCACCGCGGTGGCGAGCGGCCGCCGAACCTCCGCGCCGGTGCTGGTCGAGAACGCCATAGCCGGAAGTTCAGTGCCGTAAGGTGAGCCGTCATGATCACAGGCCGCAGCGGCTTCGCGGCGGCGTGGATGGCGGCCTCCCGGACACCGGAGTTGGACGCCTCCAGATCGCGGATGTAGCTCGCGAGCACGACGCCGTTCAGGATCGCGATGCCGAAGGGCGTTATGAAACCTGTCGCCGTCGGAACCGACAACGGCTCGACGCGCAGAACCAGCGCCGGGTTGACGCCGGGGAAGTGCAGCGAGGTCTTCCGCCGCGTCGACCGCGCGGAGGCCTCGCGCCGGACCGCCGGCCATGGCTTGAGTCTCATAGCGGCAGTCGCCGACATCCCCGGTGCGCCCGTGACGCAGGATTTCCCGCCGGCCGGCGGCGAACTCGGAAGGCCGCGCGGCGGGATCGACGAGGTCTCTCGGATCGAGGACAGAGACGCCGGGATGTAAGATCGGCCCGACCGCCGCGAAAGCGGCGGTTAAGGCTCGGCGTGCCAGAGCGTGGCAACGAAGCGCCGTCCGCGGGGGGGCCGATGAACGTCTGGCGACGCGTCGCCCCGTGGCTCGGCTCGGCCCGCACCTGGATCGCCCTCGGGATCCTGGCCCCGCTGGGCATGGTCGTGACGTCCGGTCTCATGCTGGCCGACCTGCGCCGCGACGCCTGGACCAGCGCGGAGCAGACCTCCTGGAACCTCCTGCAGGTCCTCGAGCGCGACATCGCGCGCAACATCGAGATGTACGATCTCTCGATCCACGCGGCGGTCGACAACCTGAAGGTGCCGGGCTTGGCCCAGGCCGACCCGCACCTGCGCCAGCTCATCCTGTTCGACCGCGCCGCGACCGCCCGCGACATGGGCGTGATGCTGATCCTGGACGAGCGGGGCGACGCCGTCGGCGACATCGCGGCCGTGCCTCCGCGCCCGGGCAACTACGCGGACCGCGAGTACTTCCAGGTCCACCGGGCAAGCACCGGGCTCGGCCTCCATGTCGGGCGCCCGATCGTGTCGCGGCTCAACGGGGAGCGGATGCTCCCGTTCAGCCGCCGCATCGATCGGCCCGACGGCAGCTTCGGCGGCGTAGTCCTGGGCACCGTGAAGCTGTCCTACTTCACGCACCTGTTCAGCGAGATCGATCTCGGACCGGGCGGGGCCATCAACCTGTACCTGACCGACGGCACCCGCCTGATGCGCTACCCCTCCGTGGAGGCGGATCTGGGGGCGAATATCGGGCAGACCGCGATCTTCAAACGGTTCCTGCGCGAGGGGCGCGGCAACTTCGTCAGCACCTCCGTGCGCGACGGCGTCGAGCGGAACTACACGTTCACGCGGATCGGAACCCTGCCGCTGATCCTGAACGTCGCCCTGTCCACCAAGGACGTGGAGGCGGAGTGGGCCGCGAAGGCGACGATCATCGGCGGCATCGTGCTGGCGCTGTGCGGCCTCACGATCGCGCTGTCGCTCCTGTTCGGGCGGGAGCTGCGCCGCCGCGAGGCGCTGCGGGCCGAGATGGCGGCGCTGTCGCGCACCGACGCCCTCACCGGCCTGCCGAACCGCCGCTGCTTCGAGGACGCCCTCCGGCGGAACCTGGACGCGGCCCGGCGCGACGGCCACCCCCTGTCGCTGCTCATCGTCGACGCGGACCATTTCAAGCGCTTCAACGACCGCTACGGGCACCCGGTGGGCGACCAGATCCTGCGGGGCTTGGCCCGCTGCCTCGCGGCGAGCGTGCACCGCCCCCAGGATCTCGTCAGCCGCATCGGCGGCGAGGAGTTCACGCTGCTCCTGCCCGAGACGGACGAGGCCGGCGCCCTGCGCGTCGCCGACACGGTCCACGCCGAGGTGGCCAAGCTGACCGTCCCGTCGGCCGGGATCGGGGCCGGCGCCGTGACGGTGAGCATCGGGCTCGCAGCCGTCCGGCCGGGCGCCGACCGGAGCACGCCGCTGCCGGACCCCTACCGCCTGGCGGACGGTGCCCTGTACGAGGCCAAGAACGGCGGTCGCAACCAGACCCGCAGCGTCGCGCCGCCGCCCCCGCGGGGCGCCCTGCAGCTCGTGCGGACGTCCTGACCGGCGCGCTGCCGCGCTTTCGCGGGGCGCTTTGACGGAATCGACACGAACGCCGTGGTCTCCTGGGCGCGATGGCGGACGGCCCGGATTGGGCCCGACGGCGTCGCGCCGGGACGGGGCGGGCGGGCGGGATCGATCATCCGGGCCCCGGGTCGGTGGAGCGCGCGCGGATCCGGAGGGATCCGGCCCGCAACCATAGGGTAACGAGGATGGACGACAGACGCGCCGCGCCCCGCAGACGGACCCTGCTCGAGGGCCATATCGAACTCGCCGGCGGCGGCGTGATCGACTGTACGATCCGCAACATGTCGGACGGGGGCGCCCGCCTGAAGGTCGTCAGCGTGATCGGCGTGCCCGACGCGTTCGTGCTGGCCTACGGGGTCGGCGGCCGGCGCCGGCCGGCGCGCGTCACGTGGCGCCAGGAGACCGAGCTCGGGGTCGCGTTCGGCGACGCCTGACGGGCGGCGGTCGAGGCTTCCACGCCCACCCGTGTTGAGGGGCGGATCGGATGGGCGTGGAAGGCCAGCGTCCGGCTGGTGACCCACCGATGCGACGACAGGGTTAACGTTTCGTTACCGCGCCGCGGGGTCCGCGCGCCGGGCCTGGAGCGTCTCGGCGATCACCACGCCGGTTCGCAGCACGTGGCGGTGGGCGACGGTCCCGGCCTCGGCGGCGTCCCGCGCGGCGAGCGCCGCGAACAGGTCCCGGTGCTCGCGGGCGGATTCCTCCCAGCGGCTGCCGCTGGAGAGCGCGCGCAGGCGCGCCCATTGGGCCCGGGCCTGGAGCGCGGCGTGGGCCTCCGCCAGCGGGCGGTTCCGGGCGGCCTCGACGATCGTCCGGTGGATCTCCTGGTTCAGGGCGAAATAGGCGTCGAGCACTTGGTCCCGGTGCATCCGGTCGAGCCGCGCCTGCTTGCCGCGCAGCGCGTCCATCAGGGTTTCGGAGATCCGCGGCGCCGCGAGTTCCGCGGTCAGCCGCTCGATCCCGGCCAGGGCCTCGAACAGTTCGAGGATCTCCTCCGGCGTCCAGTCCGGGACGCGGGCGCTGCGGTTCTGGTGCAGCTCGACCAGCCCCTCCGCGGCCAGGAGCTTGAGCGCTTCCCGCAACGGTGTCCGGCTGACCCCGAGGGCCACAGAGAGGTCCGTCTCCACGAGGGACGCGCCGGCCGGCAGCACACCGCGCACGATCATGTCCCTGAGCCGGCCCGCCACCTGCTCGTGCAGCCCGGTCCGCGGCACCTGCGCGACCGGGACGACCGGCGCCTTGCGGGGCCGGCCCCGGCGGCGTGCGACGACGTCCATCGATCCTCCCGTTCTCCCGCGCCAGCCTAGCGCGTCCGGCCGCCCGATCGATGACCCATTTTTCGGCCTCTTGCGCTGCCATATCATGCATTTGCGCAAATTGCATGCAGCATGCAGAAAATGCCTTGTCGCCCGTCCCGGCCTGTCGGATGCTTCACGGATCGGGGATGGATACGATGGATCGAGCGAACGGCACGAAGCGTCTGGGCATGCTGACGCCCTCGTCGAACAGCGTCCTCGAGCCGGCCACGGCGCATCTGCTGGCCGGCGTCGCGGGCGTGAGCGCCCACTTCGCCCGCTTCCGCGTGACGGAGATCGGCCTGTCGGCGGCGGCCCTGTACCAGTTCGACCCCGAGCCGATCCTGGCGGCGGCCGAACTGCTCGCCGATGCCCGCGTCGCCGCGATCCTGTGGAACGGGACCTCCGGCGCGTGGCTCGGCTTCGACGCGGACGAGCGCCTGAGCGCCGCGATCACCGACCGGACCGGGTGCCCGGCCTCCACCGCCGCGCTCGCCTTCCGCGACCTGTTCCGCGCCCGGGATTTCCGGCGGATCGGCCTCGTCACGCCCTATACCGGCGACGTGCAGCGCCAGATCCAGGCCAACTGGGGCGCGGCCGGCTTCGACTGCGCCGCCGAGCGCCACCTCGGCCTGTCGGAGAACTTCGCCTTCGCCAAGACCGGCCCGGAGGCCATCGCCGGCATGGTCCGGGCGGTGGCGGCCGAGGGCGTCGACGCGGTGGCGATCGTGTGCACGAATCTCGCGGGCGCCGCGCTCGCCCCGACCCTGGAGGCGGAACTCGGCGTGCCGGTGATCGATTCGGTGGCCGTCACCCTGTGGAAGGGCCTGGAGCTGGCGGGCTGCCCGACGGCGCATCTCGCCGCGCACGGCCGCGCCTTCGCGGCGAGCGGGGAGGGCCGCCCGTGAGCGCCGGGACCACCCTGATCCTCGACGGGATCACCCAGCGCTACGGGTCGGCGCTCGCGGTCGACACCGTGACCCTCGACATCAGGGGCGGGGAGCTCGTCGCGCTGCTCGGGCCCTCGGGCTGCGGCAAGACCACCCTGCTGCGCGCGGTGGCGGGCTTCCTGAAGCCCACGGAGGGGCGCGTCATCATCGGCGGCCAGGCCGTCGACCACCTGCCGCCGAACCGGCGCACCGTCGGCATCGTGTTTCAGAACTACGCCCTGTTCCCGCACATGAGCGTCGCCGACAACGTCGCCTACGGCCTCGCGGCCCGGGGTGTCGGGCGGGCCGAACAGAGGGCGCGGGTCGCCGAGATGCTGGCGCTGGTGCGCCTGGAGCACCTCGCCGGGCGCTTCCCGCGGGAGATGTCGGGCGGCCAGCAGCAGCGGGTGGCGCTGGCCCGGGCGCTGGCCGTGCGCCCCTCGATCCTGCTCCTCGACGAGCCCTTCGCGGCCCTCGACAAGAACCTGCGCCTCGACATGCAGATCGAGATCAAACGCATCCAGCGCAGCGCCGGCACCACCACGCTGATCGTCACGCACGACCAGGAGGAGGCCCTGTCGATGGCCGACCGGGTCGCCGTGCTGAACGCCGGGCGCCTGGAGCAGTTCGCCCCCCCGACCGACGTCTACGACCGCCCCGAGACGCTGTTCGTCAACACCTTCGTGGGCACGGCCAACGTCCTGCACGGGCGGCTCGCGACGGAAGCGGGCGGCGCCCGCGTGGTGGCCCTGGAGGCGGGCGGCCTGCTCCCCGCCGCCACGTCCCTGCCGGACGGGACCCGGGTCGCCGCCTGCCTGCGGCCCGAGCACGTCGCCTTCGCGGAGGAGGGACCGGGGGCCGGGGCAGGGGCCGCGGACGGCCTTGAGGGCGCGGTCGAGGTCGGCCTGCCGCTGGGCGCAACCCTGGTCCACGAGATCCGCCTCGACGGCGGCGCCCGTCTGAAGACCGCCGAGCCGCGCGCGGCGGGCGCCCGTCCGCGGCCACCCGGCACCCGGGTGCGCCTGCGCCCGACAGCACCCGAGCGGGTCGGCGTCTTTCCCGATCCCCGACACTGAGGCCGAGCCGCCCGATACCGAGCCAGGAGAACCGACCATGCCCCTGCACCGCCGCAGCCTCCTCGCCGGCGCCCTGACCCTCGGCGCCGCGCAGGCCTTCCCGGGCCTGTCCCACGCGCAGGCGCGCAAGCTCGTCTTCGCGACCTTCACGGGCAGCTGGGAGGAGGCGCACCGGGCCGTGCTGGTGCCGGCCTTCCGCAAGAGCTCGGGCGGCGACGTGATCCTCGACCCGATGCTCTCGGTCGACCAGATCGCCAAGGTCCAGGCGGCCCGCGCCAACCCGCCGATCGACGTGATGCTGCACGATCCGGGGCCGGCCCTCACGGCCATCGCCCAGGACCTCGTCGAGCCCTACCCGGTGGCGCAATCCGCGCATTACGGCGACCTGATCGCGGACGCGCAGGAGCCGATGGGCCCGGCGCCGTTCTTCCAGATCGTCGGCCTGACCTACAATCCCGAGAAGGTGAAGACGCCGCCGACCTCCTGGGCCGACCTGTGGAAGCCCGAGTTCAAGGGTCGAGTCGGCATCACCAACCTGAACTCGACGCTGGGCACCGGCTTCCTCGTGGAGATCGCCCGGATGCACGGCGGCTCGGAGACCGATGTCGAGCCCGGCTTCAAGGCGCTGGAGGCGCTCAAGCCGAACCTCGCCGCCGTCGCGGCGAACCCGGGCGCCTTGGCGGCCCTCTACCAGCAGGAGCAGGTCGACATCGGGCCGGGCAATTTCAACGCGATCCAGATCCTGAAGGCCCGGGGCGTGCCGGTGGAGTTCGCAGCACCGAAGGAAGGCATCATCGCCTTCAAGACGACGATCCACATCGTCAAGAACACACCGTCGAAGGAGTTGGCTTTCAAGCTGATCGAGGCCGCCCTGTCGCCGGAGGTGCAGGCCAAGCTGATGCAGAGCCCCTACCTGATCGTGCCGACCAACCGGAAGGTCGCCATCGACGGCGAGGTCGCGAAGGTCCTCGCGAGGGACGCGGACGAGCTGAAGCGCAAGTCGGTGTTCCAGGACTGGGCCGCGATCAACCGCGGCCGGCCGGCCTGGATCGAGCGCTTCAACCGCGAGATCCGGGTGTGAGCGCCGGCCCGGCCATCGCGGCGGGCCCGGTCGCGGCGCCCCTGCGCCCGGGCCACGCCTGGACGGCGGCCTACGACATCCGCCTCGCGCTGCCGCTCGGGGCGTTCTTCCTCGTCTTCTTCCTGGCGCCGCTGGCGCTGCTGGTGCTCGTGAGCTTCTACGCCGATCCGGCCATGACCCGGTTCGGCCTCGACCAGTACGCCCGGTTCCTGCTCGACCCGTTCTCGCTGCGGGTGCTCGGCGCGACCCTGTGGCTCGGCGTCGAGGTCACGGCGCTGACCCTCCTACTCGGCCTGCCGCTGGCGCTGCTCCTGACCTGGGCGCCCGGCCGTCTGCGCGGCCTGCTGACCCTGATCGTGCTGCTGCCGCTGCTCACGAGCGTGGTGGTGCGGACCTTCGCGTGGATCGTGATCCTCGGGCGCCAGGGCATCGTGAACGCCGCGCTCCTCGGCCTCGGCCTGACCGACACGCCGCTGAAGCTCCTCTACACCGAGGGCGGTCTCGTCCTGGCGCTGGCGCAGGTGCAGCTGCCGCTGATGGTCCTGCCGCTGGTCACCGCCCTGTCGCGGATCGACCCGAACCTCGCCGACGCCTCGGCGGCGCTCGGGGCGGGGGCGTGGCGCACCTTCCTCCGGGTGACGCTGCCGCTCTGCCTGCCCGGCATCGTGGCGGGCTGCCTGCTGACCTTCGCGGCGGCGATCACCGCCTTCATCACCCAGTCGCTGATCGGCGGCGGGCAGATGCTGTTCATGCCCATGTACCTGTACCAGCAGGCCTCCTCGCTCAACAACTGGCCGTTCGCGGCGGCGATCGCGATCGTCTTCCTCGTGGCGGTCCTCGCCTGCGTCGCGCTCCTCAACGTCGCGGGCCGCCTGTCGGGCGGCCGCGCGCGCGCTGCCTGAGATCACCGGGAGGTCACCATGCGGACGAGCCTGCGGCGCGATGTCGACTGGTTCAGCTTCCACGGCGCGGTGCTGCTGCTGGCCGGGCTCTGCCTCGTCCTGCTGGCGGCGCCGACCGTGATCGTCGTGGTGGTGTCGTTCACCAGCGGCTTCTCCCTGCGCTTCCCGCCGCCGGGCTACTCCCTGCGCTGGTACGCGGCGCTCGCGGAGGCCGAGCAGCTCCGGGCCGCCGCCTGGAACAGCCTCGTGGTGGCGGGCTGGACGACCCTGCTGTCGGTGGGGCTGGGCACCGCGGCGGCGCTCGCCATCGCGCGGTCGCGGCGGCTCTCCGCGCGCCTCCTCGACAGCCTGTTCCTGTCGCCCCTTGTCCTGCCGGCCCTGGCCTTCGGGCTCGCGGCGCTGATGCTGTTCAGCCTCGCCGGCATCCTGGTCTCGCCGCTGACCCTCGTCCTCGGCCATACCGTGGTCTGCGTGCCCTACGTGGTCCGCACCACCGTGGCGGCCCTGTCGCAGATGGATCCGGTGCTCCTCGAGAGCTCGACCTCGCTCGGCGCCTCGCGCCTCTACACGTTCCGCCGGGTGACCCTGCCGCTGATCCGGCCCGGGATCCTGGCCGGCGGCTTCATCGCCTTCATGGCGAGCTTCGACAACGTCCCGGTCTCGCTGTTCCTGCGCGACGCCGCCACCGACATGCTGCCGATCCGCATGTGGCAGGACCTGGAGGGCCGCCTCGACGTCACGGTGGCGGCGGCCTCCAGCCTGCTGATCCTCGTGACCGTGGTGCTCGCCGCCGTGATGGAGCGCGCCGCCGATCTGTCCCGCCGGATGGCGGGCTGAAGCTCCCGGAGCCCTCGCATGCGCATCCTGCTCCTCAACCCCAACACCTCGGCGGCGATGACCGCGCGCATGGCGCGGGCCGCCGAGGCGGCACTCGCCCCCGACGCGCACATCACCGCGCTCACCGCCACCTCCGGCTTGCCCTACATCGCGAGCCGGGCCGAGGCGCAGCTCGCCGGGGCAGCCGTGCTGGAGACGCTCGCCGCCCACCATTCCGGCCACGACGCCGCAGTGATCGCGGCCTACGGCGATCCCGGTCTGGTCGCCGCCCGGGAGCTGTTCGACCTGCCGGTGGTCGGCATGGCCGAGGCCGCGATGCTGACCGCCTGCGAGCTCGGGGCGCGGTTCGCGGTCGTCACCTTCGCGCCCGCCCTGCTGCCCTGGTACGAGGACGCGGTGGCGCTGGCCGGGCTGTCGGCGCGCTGCGCCGGCCTCCACGCGGTGCGCCGGCCGTTCCACGCGGTGACCGAGGTGCAGGATGAGCTGCGGCCCGAGATCCTGGCCCTGGCCGAGCGGGCGGTGGGGGAGGGGGCCGACGTCGTGATCCTGGCCGGCGCGCCGCTCGCCGGCCTCGCCACGACCCTGCGGGACGCGGTGCCGGTGCCGCTCGTCGACCCGCTGGCGGCCGCCTTGGGCCAAGCGCAGGCCCTGGTGCGGCTCGGGACGCGGCCGCCGCGGGCCGGCCGTTTCGCCCGCCCGCCCGCCAAGCCGGCCACCGGCCTCGCCGGGCCGCTCGCCCGCTGGATCGCCCATCGCGAGGAGGAGTCATGACCCGGATCGACGCGGACGGCCCGCTCTGGACCCTCTCGGCCGCCGCCCTGGGCCGCCGCTACGCCGCCGGGACGGCGAGCCCGGTCGCGGCCGCCCGCGCCTGCCTGGAGCGGGCCGAGGCCGTGAACCCGGTGCTCAACGCCCTCGTCGCCGTCGATCCCGAGGGCGCGGAGCGCGCCGCCGCGGCGAGCGCCGCGCGCTGGCGGACGGGGCGGCCGCTCGGGCCCCTCGACGGCGTGCCGCTGACGGTCAAGGACAGCCTGAACGTCGCCGGGTTCGCGACCGGCTGGGGCAGCCGGCTCTACGCGGGGGAGGGGGCCGGGCAGGCCGTCGACCGCGACGAGACACCGGTGGCGCGCCTGCGCGCGGCCGGGGCGGTGATCCTGGGCAAGACCAACGTCCCGGAGCTGACCGTCCAGGGCTACACCGGCAACCCGGTCCACGGGATCACCCGGAACCCGTGGGATCCGGCGCTGACGCCGGGGGGCTCCAGCGGCGGCGCCGTCGCGGCGGTGGCGTCCGGGATCGGGCCCCTGGCGGTCGGGACGGACGCGGGCGGCTCGATCCGCCGGCCCACCTCGCATACCGGCCTCGTCGGCCTGAAGCCGACGGCCGGTCGGGTGCCGCGGACGGGCGGGCTGCCGCCGATCATGCTCGACCTTGAGGTGGTCGGGCCGATGGCGCGCACCGTCGACGACCTCGCGGCGGCCATGCGGATCCTCGGGGCGGCCGACCCGGATGCCGTCGCGCCGCACGGCTTCGGCCCGTTCGGGAGCGCCGTCATGCCGGAGCGCCCGCTGCGGATCCTGCACGTCCCGGCCTTCGGGACGGCCCCGGTCGATCCCGAGATCGCCGACAGCGTCGCCGAGGCGGCCGGGCGCCTCGCCGGCCTCGGCCACCGGGTCGAGACCGGCCGCTTCGACGCGGCGACGGCCATCACGGAGGCGTGGCCGGTCCTCGGCCAGGCGGGCATCGCGTGGCTGATGCGCGCGCATCCGGGCGGACTCGACGCGCTCGGCCCCGACATCCGCGCCCTGGCGGAGGCCGGGGCGGCCCTGTCGGCGGCCGACCTGTTCGAGGTGCAGCGGATGGCGCTGGCGCTGCGCCGGGACCTCGCCGCCCTGTTCGCCGACCATGACCTGCTCATGACCCCCGCGGCCGCGGCGCTGCCCTGGCCGGCGGAGGACACCCATCCGCCGCGCATCGCCGGGGTACCGGTGGGCCCCCGCGGCTCGGCGACCTTCACGGGCTTCGTCAACGCCGCCGGCTGCCCGGGGATCTCGATCCCCTGCCTACCCTCGGGCGCCGGGCTTCCGATCGGGTTCCAGCTCGTGGCGCCCTGGGGCGGCGACGAGACCCTGGTCGCGACGGCGGCCGCCTACGAGGCGGCCCATCCCTGGCGGATGGTCTGGGAGGACGGGACCCCGTGACCGGCCTGTCGCTCCACGCCGTCGACGCCGCCACGGGCCGGCCGGCCGAGGGGATGCACGTGCGCGTCCTGAGCGCTGGAGGAAAGCGGCGGGTGATCGCCGAGGGCCGACTCGGGGCGGACGGGACCCTCGACCATCCGGTCGTGCGGACGCGGCTCGCCGCCGGCCTCTACGAGGTCGTGTTCGTCATCGGGGACTTCGTCGGGGCCGCGGGGGAGGGGTTCCTGGAGGAGGCCGCGATCCGCTTCCGGATCGACGACCCCGACCGCCACTGCCACCTGCCGCTGAAATTCACCGCCTTCGGGGTGGCGCTGTTCCGCGGCTGTTGAGCCGCACGCGCCGCCCTCGGACCCGGCCCGCGACGGCGCCGCCCGGCCGCCCTTCCCCGCGAGGTGACCGGAGCCTCGGGAGAGCCTAGACTCGCCCCCGATCGCGGCGCGCGCAGGAGGAAGCCGATGCGGGTTCAGGCGATGACGATCCCGGCGGCGGCCGGGCCCGCGACGCGCGGCACCCCACGGGCGCGCCTGCTGCTCGCCGCGCTGACGATCCTCGCGCTTCCGCTGGCCTTCGTCGCGGCCGCACGGGTCCCCGCGGCGCCCGTCGATCCCGACCTCGTGCGGGTGATCCGCTTCATGGCGCTGCTCAAGGGCGGCTTCGCCCTGGCGGCGGTGGCCGGCTGCTTCTGGCGTCTCGGCCGGCCCGCCGGGTGGCGAAGCGCCGTCTACGTGGCGGGACCGCCGCTCATGGCGCTCGGGGCGGCCGGCCTGTGGTCCCTGCGCGATCCCGGGCTGGCGGCGCTCGGCCTGCATCTCGGCCTGTTCGCGGTCCTGGCGGCGGCGCTGACCGACCGCGAGGCCCTGCCCGACCGGCTCCGCGCCGCGCGCCGTCAGATCGTCTCGTAGGCGAACAGGACCGAGATCAGCGTCAGGCCGATCAGCCCGATGACGAAGCAGATGTCGGCGCAGCGCTCCAGGGTGACCGAGAGATCGCCGCCGTCGTCCAGGCGGATCGACAGGTAGGACGCGATCGCGCTGACCAGGAACAGGATCGCCGTCAGGGCGGCGGCCTCGTCGACGTGGCTCGGCCCGATCCAGCCCTCGGCGATCTTCACGAGGCCGATCAGCGTGGTGCAGACGCCGACCATCGTGCCGGCATTGGGGAGGATGTGGCGCGATAGGCTATCCTCGCCGGACCCGGTGCCCTTCCGCCTTTCGGCCATGCGCTCCTCGTACAGCTCCGCTCCGGCCGATGGCCCCCTGATACCGCGCCCGTGGAGGTTCGTCATGAAGCGCCCGCTCACCACCAACTTCTCCGCGCCGCCGCCGGAGCGTGCCCACCCGCCCGAGCCGGCGCCCGCGGCGGCGACTTGGCGCGACGTCGCCCCGTTCGCGGCCGCCCTGATCGCCACCCTGGAGGCGATCGAGGCCGGGCAGAAGGCCGGGCCGGCGATGCGGGCGCACCGCTCCGCCATGCGCCGCCAGGGCGAGGCGGCCGCCGCGCTCGGTGGATCCGAGGCGCTGGAGGCCGTGCTCAATCAAATCGCGGACGCCGACGCGGCCCGGGCCGAGCGGCGCCTCGCGCTCGTCCGCGAGGCCTGGTCGGGTCTGCCCGGGGGAGGGGCGTGAGGCGTCCTGCCGGCTCGCCGGATCGGGCTGGCGGCAGATCCGGGACAGCGTTGCGCGGTCGGGCAGCGCGCCGACGCGTCCCGATCCGAATTCGGGTCGCTGCGTAAAGATTTGATACAGGATCTCGGATAAATTCGGGGCTGGCCACACCGCGTCAGCTCGAGATCGCTCGTCGGGAATTTGTGATGGACGACCAGGACAAGCAATTTATCACGCAGCAGATCCTCGACGTCGGCCGCCAGCTCTATGCCGCCCTCGACAGCAAGATCATGACGGCTCACGCGCAGCAGCTGGCGCAGATGCAAGATGTCCGGCGCCTCGCCGTGGTTCAGCTCGCGCCGAAGAACGATTTCTGCCTCGTAACGGAACATCCGATCGCCTACGAGAGCAACGATCACACGGTTCCGCGCGGCACAAAGGATGACAATACGCGCAATCAGCGGTTCTGCCACGCGATCGAGAGCCATTTCGGCCGAAAGGTCAGGGCCCTGGACCTCGGCTGCGCGGGGGGCGGCCTCGTCTTCGATTTCCTCATCCGGGGCAACGCGGCATTCGGGATCGAGGGGAGCGATTACTCCCTTCGCGCGCAGCGCGCCGAATGGTCCATCATCCCGGACTATCTGAAGACCTGCGATATTACCAAGCCGTTCGCTCTGATGGATCAGAGGTCAGGGACGAAAGCGAAATTTGACGTCATCACGATGTGGGAGGTCCTCGAGCACATCGAGGAATCGCTGCTTCCTCAGCTGTTCGCGAACGTGAAATCCCACTTGGCGGACGGCGGTCTTTTCGTGGGCTCCGCCGCGACATACGACGATGTCGCCAACGGCGTGAGCTACCATCCGACGGTCAAGCCGGAGACGTGGTGGCGCGAGCTTGTCCGGCAGCACGGGCTGGAATTTGTCCCGATGACCATGTTTCAGTTCAAGGATTTCTGCAGAGGCTCCGGCAACGAGAACGCGTTCTACGACGCCGATTTCAGCAAGAATCCCGAGCTCGGCTTCCACTTCGTGATGAAGCACCGCCCCGCTTGAGGCGGGGCTTCTGGACTCGACTGGTCGGGCGCCGCAGGCTTGAGCGGTCCGCCCGCGCGCCCCACATGGACGGGAGCGACAGCGCGGGGCCGACCATGTACGACCTCATCCACACACTCCGCCTCTGGCTCTGGCGCCGCCGAGTGCGGGCCATGGCGCGGGAATGCCGGGTGTCCGGGACCAGCGACGGTGACTGGATCGCCGCCACCGTCGCGGCCTCCGCGACGAGTTCGGGTCCAGGCGCGCCGGTCTCGTACGTGAGCGGCACCGGCCTGTAGCGGATACCGCTCGGCCGGGCGCGGTCAGCCTTCCGGAGACGGCTCGGCGGCGGCGGCACCCGGCTCGGGCGCCGGGCCGGTGTCGAGGGTGCCGCTGTGGACCAGAGCGCCGGCCCAGGCGCCCGCGATGATCCGGACCTGCTCGATGGCCTCGGCGCGGGTGAAGGGCCTGTCACCACCTCCCGAACGGCTCTCGTCCCAGTAGACGTAGCCGGTGCGCCGGCCGCCGGCATCCTCGACGCAGGCGGCGTTCTCGAGGACGCAGATCCGGAGCGGGAGCTTGAGACCGAGTGTGGGCATAGGGCCCATATAGGGCGCCGATCCCGCGGGAAGTCGGCGCGCCCGCCGCGTGACGGTCGGTCTCAGGTGTCTCAGGTGGGTTTCGCCGCGTCGAGCGCCTGCTCCAGGTGCGTCACGACCTCGTCGCCCTCGGGCGGCGGCTCGGCCTCCTCGACCCGTCGGGCGACTTCCATGACGAGGTAGGTCACCGACGGCGGCCAAGCCACGCCGTTATCCAGGAGCATCCGGGCGGCGCTTACCAGCATCCGGAACTGGTCCGGCGGGATCGTGGTCCCGGCCTCGTGCTGCGCGAGGATGTGATCGGCGATCGCGGCCGCAAGGCCGGCAACTTCGGCCATCTTGTTGGGCGGATCACCAGCCGTCATGTCAGGTCGCGCTCCGTCTGCGAAAGCACGGTGCGGAGCATCCGTCGCCTCTTCGGGGTCTCAGGCCGACACGGTTCCACAAGCAACCCTGGCGAGCAAGCCGTGCGACCGCGGCACGCCTGCGTGGCCGTGGACACCGCGGATTTTGCCGGCCTGCGCGCACGGTCCGGGCGTTTCGCGACCTGCGGTCCCGCGACGGCGGACGAGGTCCGCGGCAGCAGCGGCGTCGGGACCGGCCCGGGGCGTCTACGCGGATGCCGGACGGTGGCGGGGCGCGGTCACGCCGAAGACGGAGCCCCGGTCGCGCCGGGATCGCACGGCGACCGGGTGATCGAGCGCCGCGGCGGTCTGCCGGACGATGTGAAGGCCGAGCCCGAGACCCGCTCCGTCCCGGCGTCCGGCGCGGTCGAAGGCGTCGAAGATGCCCGCCAGCCGCTCGGGCGCGATGCCGGGACCGCCGTCGTGCACCTCGATCGCGACGCGCCCCTGCCGGCGGCGGCATCCGACGACGACGCGGCCGCCCGGGCCCGCATACTTCACGGCGTTCCCGACGAGATTGCGCAGGATGGTCGTCAGCATGGCGACCTCGCTCGTGACCGTCAGCGCCGTGGCGCAGACCCGGACACGCACCCCGACGGCGTCGGCGTAGGGCCCCCACTCGGCCGCCACCGCCTCCAGGAGCGGGGCGACCGCGACGGGACCGAGCCGGGGCGCCACGCTGCCGGCCTGGGAGGAGCGGGCCAGATCGTCGAGCTCGCGGCCGAGCCGCACCAGCGCGTCGCTGGCGAGGCCGAGCCGGGCCGCGGCCCGGGGACCGACGCCGTCCGAGACCGCGCGGTCGATGGCCATGAGGGCCACCTGCACGGGTTGCTTCAGGTCGTGTCCGGCCACGGCGAGCAGCCGGGCCATGGCGCTGCGGGCGGTCTCCGCGTGCAGCAGGGCCTCGTCGGGTGCCGCACCCGGGCTCGCCATCGTCAGTCCCATCCCCGCCTCCTCGTCCAGCCCGCCGACGGCGCGCCGCTTCCATGGCGCGACCTTGGACCGTGGCCGTACGCGCCGGAATCATACGGAGGTTTGATGTCCTAACCGGACCGGCCTCGGATCGGCGTGCCAGCGGCGCACGCGCGCGATGCCGGTCCGGAGCCGGCCGGCGATCCCGTCACGGATGGAAAGGCCCTGGAGTCAGGCACTGGAGTCAGGCCCTGGCGTCAGGCCCCGATCGTCTCTTCCAGGCAGCGGATCAGTTCGTCGGCCACGAGCGGCTTGCGCAGGAGATCGCGGGCGCCCCCGGCGAGGGCCCGGCGCCGGAGTGCGTCGTCGGTCAGCGCGGTCATCATGATGACCGGCAGGGCAGGGCGCTGCTCCCGGACGCGATCCTGCAATTCGATGCCGCTGATCCCCGGCATGTTCACGTCCGTCAGCAGGCACGACACGTCGCTGCCGGCCATCGCGGCCAGGAAGGCCTCGCCCGAGTTGAAGGCCCGCGCGTCGTAGCCCAACGCCTCGAGGAAGCTGGACGTCGCGTCCAGAACCGCCTCGTCGTCGTCTACGACCGCGACCGCTTTCTTCCCGACCGGCACGAATCTCCCTCCGGAGCCTCTCGAAGGCGCATCGATCCCACCTCTGTGGGCCGGCGGCGGCTCCGACGAAATTATACGATGGTTTGATGCGCGCGACGGACTCACACCCCGATGAACCGAGTCCTGCCACAGCAACGCAGGACCCGGGGCGCCGCGACGCGACCCGGTAGACATGGATTTCACGAGTTGAGGCAGGACTTCTTCGCCGATCCCCGATCCGATCGCCGCGACGAATCTGTCCAGTGCGGGTGCCAACGCGGCGATGTCCGGCATCGTTCCGCGCCGATCGGCCCGGGCCGGGTCTGCGGAAGCGACGGGGCGATGGGTCGGCTCAGACGGCGGCCCGGGCCTTGAGCAGCTCGGTCTTGCGCACGAGGTCGGCCACGGAGCCGGCCGCCATCTTCCGCATGACGTTGCCCCGGTGGATCTTGACCGTGATCTCGCTGATTCCGAGGGCGTGGGCGATCTGCTTGTTGAGCAGCCCCTTGACGACCTGTGCCATCACCTCGGCCTCCCGCGCCGTCAGGGTCGCGGCCAGCGCCTCGAGCTCGGCGACTCCCGCGCTCGACGCCCGCCGGGTCCTGTCCCGCTCGATCGCGACCGCGATGGCGTCGAGCATGTCCTGATCGCGGAACGGCTTGGTCAGGAAATCGAGCGCGCCCGCCTTCATGGCCTGGACGGTCATGGGGATGTCGCCGTGGCCGGTCATGAAGATGATCGGCATGCGGTTGCCCATCGCGGCGAGCTTCGCCTGCAGGTCGAGGCCGCTGGATCCCGGCAACCGCACATCGAGGATCAGGCAGCCCGGGCGGTCCGGCAGCGTCGCCGCGAGGAGGTCGCGCGTCGCGCCGTAGGCGAGGGTGTCGAGCCCGACGGAGTGCAGGAGGTCCTGCAGACCTTCGCGGACGCCCTCGTCGTCCTCGACGATGACCACCAGCGGTGATGCCGTGTCGGCGCCGGGCTTCGCCGCGCCACCCCGGACGTTGTCTGACATCGTGATCGACGAGTCCCCGCGCGCCTCTGACAGGCTGCCCGCACGGGCAGTGCTTACAGGTTGTATCCGCGCCCGATCAAGCCGACCGTCTATGGACGGCGCGGACCGCCGGCACGGACCGCCGGCACGGGTCGCCCCGAATGGCTGCTCGCCGGACCGCCCCCGACGCGCCTATCGACTCGCGGCCAAGCTTGTGGCTATGAGCGGTTGCACTGTCCCCGGGACTGGCTCAACCTCCGGCGAGGTCAGCGCCTCCCGGCCCAGGATTCGCGGCCGCCCGCCTCCTCCGGCCGCGCGCCCGTCCGACAGGCTGTGCAGCGAGGCGCGGAGATGAGTGCGGTGGGCGACGCGCGTCCCAGGCAGACGACGGCGCGGGTCCTCCTCGCGAGCCTGATCGGCACGACGGTCGAGTTCTACGACTTCTACATCTACGCCACGGCGGCGAGCCTGATCTTCGGGCCGCTGTTCTTCCCGGCGGCGCTGCAATCGGCGGAGCTGATCAGCGCCTACGCGAGCTTCGGCCTCGCCTTCGTAGCCCGGCCGATCGGCGGCGCGGTCTTCGGGCATTTCGGCGACCGGATCGGGCGCAAGGCGACGCTGGTCGCCTCGCTCCTGCTGATGGGGCTCACGACCTCGGCCATCGGGCTGCTGCCCACCTTCGCGCTGGCCGGCTGGCTCGCCCCCGTCCTGCTCTGCCTCCTCCGGTTCGGGCAGGGCTTGGCGCTCGGCGGCGAGTGGAGCGGGGCCGCGCTGCTGGCGCTGGAGAACGCCCCGCCGGGCTGGCGCGCCCGCTACGCGATGTTCGCGCCGCTCGGGGCGCCCCTCGGCTTCTTCGTGGCCAACGGCCTGTTCCTCGTCCTGACCCTGACCCTCAGCGCGGAGCAGTTCGCGGACTGGGGCTGGCGGGTGCCCTTCCTGCTCAGCGTGCCCCTGGTCTGGCTCGGGCTCTGGGTCCGCACCAATCTCGGCGAGACCGAGGAGTTCGCCGCCGCCGTGAAGGACGCGCAGCCCCCGCGCGTCCCCCTCGTCGCCCTGATGCGCGACCATGCCGGGCAGGTCGTCGCCGGGATGTTCGGGGTCGTCGCGTGCTTCTCCCTGTTCTGGACCGCCACCGCCTTCGCGCTCGGCTACGGCACGACGACGCTCGGCTACTCCCGGGCCTCGTTCCTGACGGTCGAGCTCGGCGCGATCCTGTTCATGGCCGCCGCCATCGTCGTCGCTAGCTGGCTGTCGGACCGGCTCGACCCGGCCCGGGTCCTAATCGTCGGCTGCGCCGGGACCATCGTGTCGGGGATCCTGCTGGCGCCGATGCTCGGCAGCGGCTCCCTCGCGACGATCTTCGTCTTCCTGGCCTTCGCCCTGTGGGTGATGGGCTTCGTCAACGGGCCGCTCGGCGCGTGGCTGCCGAGCCTGTTCCCGCCGCAGGTGCGCTACACGGGGACCTCCGTGGCGTTCAACGTCGGCGGCATCATCGGCGGCGCCTTCTCGCCGATGATCGCCCAGGCGCTGGCCGCGCAGAGCGGCCTGACCGCGGTTGGCTTCTACCTCGCGTTGACCGGCGGGATCAGCCTCATCGCCTTCGACACGAGCGCCCGGCGGCGGGCGCTGGACGCGCTCGCCCGGAGCGAGCGGCGGTACCGCGCGCTGTTCGAGCAGAGCCACGTCGCGCTGTGCGAGGTCGATCTCTCCGAGGCGCAGGCCCACCTCGCCGAGGCGCGGGCCGCCGGCGCCCTCGGGCCCGACCTCCGCGGGCAGGCCGACGCCGCGCTCGTCGCCGCCTGCGCCCGGCGGATCGCGCTGGTCGACGTCAACGACGCGACGGTGCGGCTCCTCGGCTGCGGCTCCCGCGAGGCGGTGCTCGGCTCGATGAGCCGCTTCCTGCCGACGGGCAACGACCTCGTCCTGCCGCTCCTGCAGCGGATCGACCGGGCGGGCGGCCGCTTCGAGGCCCAGGGCCGCCTGATCCGCGCCGACGGGCGGGAGGTGACCGCGATCCTCGTCGTGGCGCTGCCGGATGACGAGGCGGCCCTCGACCGGGTCGCCTGCGCGATGATCGACGTGACCGAGCGGGAGCGCGCCAAGGAGGCCCTGCTCGCGGCCCAGGCCGAGCTCGCCCGCGCGGGCCGGGTCTCGACCGTCGGGGCGATTTCCGCCTCCATCGCCCACGAGGTCAACCAGCCGATCGGCGCCATGGTGATGAGCGCCGAGGCCTGCCTGCGCTGGCTGCGGCGCGAGACGCCGGACCTGGAGGCGGCCGCGCGGGCGGCCGAGCGCGCCGTCCGCGACGGCATGCGGGCGAGCCGGATCGTGCAGCGGACACGCGAGCAGCTCCGCCGCGACCGCAGCCAGCCCGAGATCCTCGACCTGGGCTCCCTCCTGGCGGAGGTCGCGGCCCTCCTCGACCGGGAGATCCTGGCGGCCGGGGCGACGGTGCGGACGGTGATCGCCGCGACCGAGGCGCGCGTCCTGGCCGACCGCGTCGAGTTGCAGCAGGTCGTGGTCAACCTCGTGACGAACGGCCTGCACGCCGTGCGTGACCTGCCCGAGCCCCGCCGCGCGCTGCGGATCGCGCTGACCGCCCCCGCGCCGGGCCGGCTGCGGATCGCGGTCGTCGACAGCGGCACCGGCATCGATCCGGAGCAGCTGCCCAGGCTGTTCAGCCCGTTCTTCACCACGAAGCGCGACGGGATGGGCATCGGCCTCGCGATCTGCCGGACCATCGTCGAGTCCCATGGCGGCACGCTGACCGGCGGGAACAACGACGGGCCGGGCGCGACCTTCGCGGTCGAGCTGCCGGCGGCCGAGCCGGACGCGGCGGGAGGCGCCGCAGCCGAGCCCGCCGCCGCCGGCTGAGCCTCAGCGGGCGGGGACGGCCGCGAACAGGCTGTTCAGCCCCTCCGCGGTGGTCGGATGGGCGAGGATCGCGTCGCGCAACGCCGTGTAGGGCAGGTTGGCGAGCATGGCGACCTGGACCGCGGCCATGACCTCGCCGGCCTCCGCGCCGAGCATCGTGAAGCCGAGGATGCGGTCGTCCGGACCGATGACGGCCTTCATGAAGCCCTCGGTCTGCCCGGTCGTCCGCGTGCGCAGCACGGCCGCCATCGGCAGCCGCGCCACCCGGACGGCGTGACCGTCGGCCCGCGCCTCCGTCTCGGTCGACCCGACCCGCGCAAGCGGCGGGTCGGTGAACAGGCAGGACGGCATCAGCCGGCCCGCGGTCGAGCGCGGGATCCCCGCCAGCGTGTCGCGGATCACGCGGAAATCGTCCGCGGAGGCGTGGGTGAAGGCCGGGCTGCCCGCGCACTCGCCGATGGCCCAGACGCCCGGCGCGCTCGTCCGGAGGTGATCGTCGACCTCGATGACGCCCCGCTCGGTGAGCGCCACGCCCGCGCGGTCGAGACCGATGCCGTCGGTGTTCGGCGCGCGCCCCGCCGCGACGAGGATGTGGCTCGCGGCGATGACCGCCTCACCGGCACCGCCGCGCACCGTGATCTCCACGGTCTCGCCCGAGCGGCCGCGCACGCGCACCACCTCCGTGCCGGTGCGGATCGCCAACCCCTCGGCCTCGAGGAACTGCGCGAGGGCGGACGCCACGTCCGGATCCTCGCGACCCGCGATCTGGGGCCCGTGCTCGATCACCGTCACCGCGCTGCCGAACCGGCGGTAGGCCTGGGCCAGTTCGAGGCCCACGTAGCCGCCGCCGAGGACGACGAGGTGGGCGGGCACGGCGTCGAGTTCGAGCGCCTCGATATGGGTCAGCGGCCCGGCCTCGCGCAGGCCCGGGACGTCCGGGATGGTCGCGCGGGTGCCGAGATTCAGGAAGATCTGCTCCGCCGTCAGCGCGCGCGAGCCGCCCGCGTTCAGCGCGACCGTGAGCGCTCTGGGGCCCGTGAAGCGGGCCGTTCCCATGACGAGCTCCGCGCCGCTCTCGCGGTAGCGGTCGAGGTGCATGTCGATGAGGTCGCGAACCATCGCCCGCTTGCGCGCGACCACCCGGCCCATATCCACCGCGACCGGTCCGGTCTCGATGCCGTACCGGTCTGCCTGCCGGGCGCGGTGGGCGATCTCGGCGCTCCAGATCTCGTTCTTGCTCGGCAGGCAGTTGGTGTTGGGGCAGGAGCCCCCGATCCAGCGGCGCTCGATCACCGCGACCCTCTGGCCGGCCTTGGCGAGGTGCCACGCCAGGAACTTGCCGCCCTCGCCGCTGCCGATCACGAGGGCATCGTAGTGGTCGTCCATGGTATTTCCTCCGCGATCCCGAGATCTGCGGAAAACGTAGAGGCCTCACGACCGGACGGATATCATGCGTCGGTATGATAGACCGGTCCCGACCGTCCGGCGCGCAGGTTTCGTGCGCATCGAGTCTCGGATGATCCGACTCGAACCTCGGTATCATTGAGCCGGATCGGCCCATCACCGCAGCTCCGTCCGTCGCTGACGGGCGATCACCCGTTCCGGTCGGCGCCTCTGCAGGCCGGCCTGCCGCAGTCCCGCGCCCTCCGCTTCGAAAGATCGGATCCCGGAACACGCGGGTTCGCCGCAGCCGCGGCCCGGGCGCGTGACCGGCCGCCCGAGCGCCCCGCGAAGCTTTCAGGGCCGAGACCCAGGGCGATGGACTGTCCTCCGCCGGCCCTGATCCCGGGGGCGGGCCGCGGAGGGGCACCGTTTCGGGTGACGACCCCTAACCTTCGTATGATTCCGCGCGGCCGGGGGCGGCGGTACCTCTCGCGACACGGCACACGATCCGGACCGCGCCTTCGGCCGTCCCCGAAGACATGTCGCCCGGCCGGTTCGCACGCCGAGACACGTCGCGGCGTCCCCATCCCACGAGGTCGAACGATGGTCCAGCTCACGATCAATGCGCGTCGCTACACGGTGGACGCGGAACCGGACACGCCGCTGCTGTTCGTCCTGCGCGACAGCCTCGGGCTGACCGGCACGAAGTACGGCTGCGGCATCGGGCAGTGCGGCGCCTGCACGGTGCTCCTCGACGGCGCGGCGACCCGCTCCTGCCAGATCCCCCTGGAGAGCGTCGGCGACCAGGCCGTCACGACGATCGAGGCGATCGAGCAGGACCCGGTCGGTGCCCGGGTCGTGGCCGCCTGGGTCGGCATCGAGGTGCCCCAGTGCGGCTACTGCCAGTCCGGTCAGGTCATGGCCGCCACGAGCCTGCTCAAGCAGACCCCGAAGCCGACCGAGGCCGACATCGCCGGCGCCATGACCAACCTGTGCCGGTGCGGAACCTACAACGCCATCGCCGCCGCCGTGCGGCAGGCCGCGGCCTGAGGAGGCGCACGATGACCGACCTCACGCCCCTCCACCGCGCCGACCGTCGCGAACCGGTGCGCAACCTCTCCCGCCGCGGCTTCCTGGGGGCCGCCTCGGGCGCGCTGTTCCTCGGGGTCGGCCTCCGGCTCGCGCCGGCCACCGCCCAGACCCGCGCCGAAGGCCCGGCGGCCGTCGCGCCGAAACCCGGGACCCGCGTGACGGCCTTCCTGGAGATCCGCCCCGACGACACCGTGCGCCTGCTCAGCCCCTTCGTGGAGGGCGGCCAGGGCATCAACACCGGCCTCGCCCAGACGATCGGCGAGGAGCTCGACCTCGACCCGGTGCGCTTCGCGGTGGAATGCGCCCCGCCCGGCCCCGACTACGCGGTCGTCAACGGCCTGCGGATGACCGGCGGGTCGTTCTCGACACGCTCCAGCTTCGAGGCCATGCGCCGCCTCGGCGCCACCGCCCGCGAGATGCTCCTGCGGGCGGCGGCCGCCGAGCTCGCCGTGCCGCAGGCCAGTCTGACCACCGAGAACGGGCGCGTCATCCACGCCGCCTCCGGCCGGAGCCTCGGCTACGGCGCGCTGGCCGCCGCGGCGCTGGCGCTGCAGCCGCGGGACGATGTCCCCCTGAAGGATCCCAAAGATTTCCGCTGGATCGGCAAGCCGGTGGCGCGCCTCGACATGCGCGACAAGTCCACCGGCCGGGCCGTCTACAGCATCGATATCCGGCTCGACGGCATGGTCCACGCCGCGATCCGGCACGCGCCGCATCTCGGCACCGAGCCGGAGGCGATCGCCAACGCCGCGGAGGTCCGGGCGATGCCGGGCGTCCAGGCGGTCGAGCGCCTGCCGGGCGCGGTGGCGGTGGTGGCCGACACGTGGTGGCGGGCCCGCAGGGCCGTCGAGGCCCTGCAGGTGACCTGGACCCGGCCGGCGCCCGACGGCGTCGCCACCGTCTCGGCGGGCTTCTCCTCGGCGGCGATGCTGGCCGCCCTCCGGGACGCGGCGAGCCCCGGCGTCCCGGCCGAGCAGGCCGGCGACCCGGACGCCGCCTTCGCGGGCGCGGCCAAGGTGGTGGAGGCGGCGTACGACGCGCCCTACCTCGCCCACGCGCAGCTCGAGCCGCCCTCGGCGGTGGCGCGCTTCGCCCCCGACGGCAGCCTCGACCTCTGGGTGCCGAACCAGATGCCGGAGCTGTTCCAGCAGGTCGCCGCCAAGACGGCCGGGCTGCAGCCGGATCAGGTCCGGATCCACTCGCCGATGCTCGGCGGCTTCTTCGGGCGCCACTTCCACTACGGGCCGGCGAGCCCGTTCCCGCAGGCGATCCTGCTCGCCAAGGCGACGGGCAAGCCGGTGCGGGTGCTGTGGTCGCGGGAGGAGGAGTTCGGCATGGACGCCGTCCGCCCCCTGAGCTTCGCGCGGTTCAGGGCGGCGCTCGGTCCGGACGGGATGCCGGTGGCGCTGGAGACCACCGCGGTGGGAGAGGGCCCGATCGGGCGCTGGTTCGGCGCGCTGTTCAAGGGGCCGGTGGATTCCTCGGTGGTGGAGGGCCTCGACCGGAAGCCCTACGCGATCCCGAACCGGCGGCTCACCTACGTGAAGGTGCCGCACCCGGTGACGATCGCGTTCTGGCGCTCGGTCGGGCACTCGATGAACGATTACTTCTACGAGAGCTTCCTCGACGAGATCGCGCAGGCCGGCGGCCAGGATCCGTTCGCCCTCCGGATGACGCTCCTGAGGGACAGCGCCCGCCACCGCACCCTGCTGCAGGCGGTGGCCGACCTCGCGGGCGGCTGGACGCGCGGGCCGTTCCGGGCACAGGACGGCACGCGGCGGGCGCGGGGCGTGTCGATGGCCTCGCCGTTCGGCTCGGAGACGGCGACGATCGCCGAGGTTTCGCTCGAGAACGGCGAGGCGCGGGTGCACGATCTCTGGATCGCCATCGATCCGGGCCGCGTGGTCAACCCGGCGATCGTGAAGCGCCAGGTCGAGAGCGCGGCGGCGCTCGGCCTCTCGTCGACGCTGCTGGAGCAGGTCGTCTACGAGAACGGGGAGCGGCAGGCCCGGAACTTCGACGCCTACCCGATCCTCGACCGGGAGCGGATGCCGCGGGTGCACGTGGCGATCGTCGAGAGCGGGGCGCCGATGGGCGGCATCGGCGAGCCCGGCCTGCCCGGCGTGCCGCCGGCGGTGGTCAACGCGGTCGCGGCGCTGACCGGCCGACGCCTGCGCAGCCTGCCCCTGGCCAAGGAGACCCTCTCGGGGACCTGACGCCGATCAATAACCCGGGGCGACGCCCCCCGGGTCAGCCCCCGAAAGTCCCGCGTCCCGACTGGAAGCGGGATTTTCGGATGCCGTATAGCGGGGGCGCGGCGGGCCTGAATCGGGGCCGGCCCCGGGAACCGCCGACATGAGCAACGGTCTGACGCCGACGGCCGACCGGATCGTCGTGGCCAGCGAGGCCGACTGGAACGACGCGTGGTACCTCGTCTGCATGAAGGTCTCGACGATCGGCTTCGTCGTCGTCGATGCCCGCGAGCGGGTCGCCACCCTCGACGCGCTGCGGGCGGCCGGAATCACCGACATCGCCGCCCACCTCGACGCCCATCCGGACGTGGCCGACCGCCTGCGGCACGGGATGATCATCCTCGACGTCAACGAGGCGGCGGTGCGGATGTTCGGCGCGGGCGGCCGCGCGGACATGATCGGGCAGCGCACGCAGCGCTTCTTCGATCCGCTCTGCACCGCCCAGGTCAATTCCGCCCGGGCCTTCGCGGCGGGCGCGACCTCGTTCCAGCAGCAGGCGCACAGCGTCCGGCTCGACGGATCGCGCTTCGAGACGCTGTTCTGCGTGGTCCCGCGGGCGGACGGCGCCACCTCCGGCCTGTGGCTCGCCTCCTTCGTGGACATCACCGAGCACGTCGCGCGGCAGATGTCGCTGGAGGTGCTGCGCGACGAGCTGGCCCACGTCTCCCGGATCTCGACGCTGGGCGAGCTGTCGGCGTCGATCGCGCACGAGCTCGGGCAGCCCCTGTCGTCGATCGGCATGACCGCCGGGGCGATGCTGCGCCTGCTCGACCGCGCGGACCTCGACCGCGACCTGCTCCGGCGGCAATGCCAGCGCATCGTCGATCAGGTCACGCGGGCCGGGGACATCATCGATCGCACCCGCCGCATGGCCGCCAAGCGGGACAGCGTCCGCGCGCCCGTCGCCGTGGCGGAGGTCCTGGCCGAGGCCGCGCGGTTCGTGGCGCACGACCTGAACCGCACCGAGATCAGGCTCACCGTCGCCCCGGCGGACGCGGCCGCGCAGGTCGTCGCGGACCGGATCCAGCTGCAGCAGGTCTTCGTCAACCTGCTGATGAACGCCATCCAGATCCATCGGCAGGCGCGGACCCCCGGGCCCGAGATCGCGGTCGAGACCGTCTGCCGGGACGGGGCGATCACGGTCGACGTCGTCGATAACGGGCCAGGCCTCGATCCCGGCACCGTCGACCGGCTGTTCGACGGCTTCTTCACGACGCGGGCCGAGGGGCTCGGCCTCGGTCTCCGGATCTGCCGGACCATCGTGGCGGCCCATGGCGGCTCGATCGACGCGAGGCCCCGCGACGGGACGCCGGGCGCCCGCTTCTCGGTGTGCCTGCCGCTCGCCCGGTCCTGACCGGGCGGCCGCGGGAAGCGGGCAGGGAGCGGGCAGGGGCGCCCCGGCCGGGACGCCCCCGAGGGCCTCAGGCGGCGTCGGCGCGCGGGGTCCGGTACCGGCTCGCCGGCGTCGCCGCGCCGAGCTGGGCGGCGAGTTCGAGGCGCGCGGCGTCCAGCGCGGACCAGGCGGCGCCGTTCTCCAGAGGCGGGATCGTGACGACCTCGCCGGCATCGAACCCCGCGAGCGCGGCCGCGACCAGGTCGGACGGCGTCATGACGATGCTGGCCGGGAGGTTCCGGTGGCCGCCGACGCCGGCCACGGTCCAGAACTCGGTGGCCGTCGCGCCGGGCAGGACCGCCTGGATCCGGACGCCCCTGGGGGCGAGTTCGTGCTGCAGTGCCTGCGTGAAGGCGAGAACGTAGGCCTTGCTCGCCCCGTAGACGCCGTTGAGCAGTTCGGGATTGAGGGCGACGGTCGAGGCGACGTTGATGATCGCCCCGTGCCCCCGGGCGACGAAGGTCGGCGCCGCCGCGTAGGCGAGGCGCGTCACGGCCGTGACGTTCACGCCGATCATGCGCTCCATCTCGTCCGGATCCGCCTGGAGCAGCGGGGCCGCCGAGCCGAAGCCGGCGTTGTTGACCAGGAGGGTGATCGCCGGGTCGCTCCGCAGCCGGTCCTCGACGCGCCGGAGACCGGCACGGTCGTTGACGTCCGCCGCGAGCGCCTCGACGGTGCGGCCCGAGGCGCCGCGCACCGTCTCGGCGACCGCCTCCAGGCGATCCGCGTTCCGGGCGGTCAGGATGAGATCGTGGCCGCGCGCGGCGAGCTGTTCGGCATAGATCGCGCCGATCCCGCCCGAAGCGCCGGTGATCAGAGCAGTTCCCTTGGCACGTTCCGTCATGACAACTCTCCGTCTGTGCTGCTGAATGACGGAAAGTGTAGCGATCGCGACGGAGGCTTACATTTATACGGATGCGGGGCGACGCCATACCTTGGTATGACCCGGTGGCATGATCGGGCCGCCTTGCCCAACGCCCGTCGGGCAGGCGCGGGGAGGCCGGTGCGGCGCCGGCCCGCTGACGGAATCGGTGCCCGAGATCCGCCGCGCGTCGATCCGGGAGAGGTGCACCCGCGGCCTCGCCATGCTAGAACGAAAGCGGAACAGATCATACGGGCGGGCCGGGCACAATCTGCGGGCGAGACTTTTCTTCCGGCCCCGTGGACGCGTGTGGATACGGCTCGAAAACCCCTGTCGTGGCGCGCCCTTGGGCGGCCCGTGCGGTCTGTGGAGAACCTGTGACGAACCGGGGTGCAGGACGACGATGGCGATGAGGACGGCGTTCGTGGTGCAGCCCTTCGAGCTGCACCGGAAGCGGCTGCGGCCGGCCCGGCAGGAGCCTGCGCAGACCGAGAGCGGGGCGGTGAAGAAGGCCGAGAACATGGCCAGGCGGATGCCGGGCGCGGCGGCGCTGAAGGTGGTGGCCGACGACGAGACCGGCGAGCTGGAGGGCGTCACGATCCTCGGCCAGTGGGGGGAGATCCCCGACGACTTCGCCGAGAGCCTGCAGGGCGCCTAGGCCACAGATCACCAGCGGGGCGGGAGAGCGCCATGTCGGCGGTTCGGCGGGTCGGGAACTTCCTCCAGGTGCAGGACGGCGACGGCTGCCGGCACCTGCTGCGCGTGACGAGCGTCCAGGCGCTGAGCGACACGGACCTGATGCGCAACGAGACGTTCATCACCGCGGTGGGGCGAACGATCCGGGTGACGCAGCCGCTCGACGAGATCGTGGACCTCGTGGCGCCGGGCGAGCGGACGGCGCCGGGACCGCAGGAGGAGCCGTGGCCGTTCTAGCCGCGGGAGATCATCCCGCGCGCCATCTGCAGCAACAAGCGGCGGTCCGACAGGGTGAGCGCGTGCCAGACGCGCAGCAATTCCCCCGTCATGTCGATCGTGGCGAGCGCCTCGGATTCGTCGAGGAAAGCGTCTTCGGGCACGCCGAGGGCGTGCGCGATCTGCCGGAGCATCGATCTCTTGTCGTTCGGCCCGAATTTTCCATCCTCGAATTCAGGATCCGCCAACGCAATCTCCGACCGACGCACGGCGGCGTCGCGTGAAATCTAAATATATCCATATCGTGAAAATGCGACAATCGCATCAATAAATCGGGAATAAATTTTACTGGTATATAGATACCAATGATTTGGCGACCGGTAATTATCTTAGATTGATAGCATAACCTGAGTTAGATATAGCGATCAAAATTCTATGGCCCACAACAGGCTTGCCCGACATCTGGACTGAACGCCGTGCGGGATCATCGCTCCACGGCGACGGGCGGTCCCGGGCCGCGGGTCAACGGTGCGCTGGTCCCGTGCCCGCGCCGCAGCCCGCCGCGTCGGTCGGCGGCGGTGGGACGGTCCACCTGTCCCGCCCCGATCCGGCACGGGGCGGGACGGATCCTCAGGACGGGGTCCGGCGATCAGCTGCCGCCGCTGCCATCCCCGCTCCCCTTGCCGACCTGGGGTACGCCGCGCTCCGGCTGGCCGGCATTCCCGCCGGCGGCCGAATCCGTCGTGATGGTCGTCGCCCCCGTCCCGGTGGGCGCGACGACGGCGGTGCTGCCCGGACCGCTATTCTGGCTGCCGCCGGGAACGACGACGGTTCCGGCCGGGGTGCCCGGCGTCACCGGCTGGGCTGGTCCGGGTTGCCGGATCGGTGCGGGACCGGTGCTGGTCTGCGCCGAACCGGGCGACGCCGCGACCAGCGCGAAGATGGCGAAGAGGGCATGACGCATCATGTGCTCCTTGGCATCTCGGCCCTGACTGTGCCTCACGCACGGGCCTCCGTGCCCGAACGCGGGAGCGCGGACCTGGTTTCCGATACCCGTCGTCGTCGTGCGCCGCCGATCGTCGTGCCCGGCCGCGCCCGGTGCGCAGGGTCTCGCCCGCGGGCGGAGCGCCAACCCTCCGGATCGGCGCACGAAAAGGCCCCGCGCGGCGCTGCCGGCGGGGCCGAAGGTGGGTCTGCCTTGGGAGGATGCAGAGGCAGATGCTTAGCCGGCGTTGCGCCGCCGGTGCACCGGTGACACGACATGCCGGCCCCGCAGGGACCGCCGGTCACGGCGGCGTCACGCTTGCATCCGGGCCGGCCCCGCCCCGTGCGGTGGACGGCCGGGACCGCGGCGCGGCGCCGAAGGTCCGGCCATCCTTGGATAACCATGTCGACCGCCGGCTTGTGGACGCCGCGGCCGGGTCGTCGGCAGCGTCATCGACAGCGTCCCGCCGCTGTGGTGCTGATCGGCGGCGAGGAGTCCCATGAAGCACATCATCGTTCTGGCGATCGCGGCCACGGCCCTGACGGCCTGCAACGCGGCGAACCGGCCCGGCCGCGGCGAGCTCTTCATGAGCGAGGCGGACGTCGCCGCGAAGGACGACGCGATCTGCCGGGGCTACGGCGCCGAGCCGGGAACGCCGGAATACGTTCAGTGTCGGGGAACCCAGGACCAGCGGCGCGACGCGGCCCAGGCGCCCCGCCGCAGCGGCTGAGTGCGGCGGCCGCGAGGGCGCGGCCTCCGGGACCAACGCCCCGCTCGCGCGTTGTCCGCGCGGACCGCTTTCCCTGGAGCGCGTGATGCTCGCCCGATCCGCCCTGATCTTCATCGTCCTGACTTCGGGGGCCCAGGCCGCCGCCTTCGACGACCTGAAAGGCTATCTGGCGTCCTGCCTGCGGTTCGAGATGGCCGGCACCCCGGCGGAACGCGGCGGGCCGATGTCGTCCAAGGTCCGCCGCGCCCTGGACCGGTGCTCCGACGACGTCGCGCGCCTCGACCGGGCGGACGGGCGCCGGCTGCGCGGTGACGGTGGGATCAGCCCGTCGACCAAGGAGGTCATCCGGAGCGTCGTGAGCGGCGGGGCCGGCGGCGTCCGCACGGTCCGGTACTGACCGCCGGCGGTTCGCCCGGCGCGTCGATCGGGTGGCGCCGATCACCGGGCGTTAACCTTCCGGCCGCACCTCCCGGGGCCCGCTTGCGAGGAGATGCCGATGCCGAAGCGCTTGACCATCACCGTCCCGCACGACCTCGGGACAGCCGAGGTTCGCCGGCGCATCGACCTGCACATGGACTGGGCTTTCCGTCGCCTGGAGGCGGAGAAGATCCGCGTCGAGGCCGAGGACTGGCTGGGTAATCGCCGCTCCTTCTCGGGCAGCGGCTACGGGCAGTCGGCGCGCGTCGCCATCCAGGTGGCGGATGACGCGCTGGAGGTCGAGGCGCTGGTGCCCTGGATGGCCAGCCTGTTCGCGCCCGTCATCGAGTCGGTCGGGCGCCACTACGTCGGGCGCCTCCTGTCCGACGAGGCCGCCTGACGCGCGCGGCCCGGGGCGGCGATCGGTCCGGGGGGCCCGCGGGGCGGTTGTGGCCCGGTCGTGCCGGGGCTAAACGCGCCGGCTCGGTGGCGGCGCAGGGGCCCGGATGAGCGATGACATGGCGGCCCTGCTCCTCGCGCTCGCGACCGAGAACGCCGAGCTGCGCCAGCAGCTCGCCACCGCGCAGGACATGCTGATGGAGACCGCCATCGACGCCGGCCATCTCCACGCCCGCATCGAGGCGCTTCAGGCCGAGCGCGACGCGTGGCAGGCGGAAGCCGAGCGCCTGGCGCGCCGGCCCCCGCGTTCCCTGTGAGCGCTCGCAGCACCCGGCGTGCCGACCCTGCGGGCGGGCGCGACCGGGGAGGGCGCGCTCGGGCCCCGTGGCGCATCGGCGGGAGCCCGCGCGGGAGCGGACTCACGCCGTCCCTCACGCCTTCCCGAGTTGCGGGCGGGGCACGCGCACGTCGACCGTCTGGCCGGTGAGGGGATTGAGGATCAGCATGGCGGCGGTCTCCGGTGTGTGTGACGGTAGAACGCCGTCCGCGGGCGCCGGGATCACGCTGCGGCGTGCCGTGGCGCACAGGCGGCGACGGGGTCGCCGAACCCGGATCCGTGCCGGAAACGGCCTCCGGCGAGGCCCGCGAAGCTCGCCACGGTCGGGATGCCGCCTTACCTCAGGGCCTGGCGCCCTGGCGGCCGCCAGGGGCAGAACACCTGGAGGATCGATATGGCCATCGATAGATCCGGTGAGCGTGCCGCGCTCGATACCGAGGTAGAGGATACCCAGGACACCATCGCGAAGCTTCGCGAGGCTGCCGACGGAACGCCGCCCGGACACAGTTCGCGCGTGGCGCTGAAGAAGGCCGAGGAGAAGCTGGCCGAACTGGTCAAGCACATCACCCGGCGCGACCGGACGGGTTAGCGCGGCCGCGGACGCGGGGACCACCGGACAGGTCCCCGCGCGCCGTCCGCCGGCTCAGTGTCACCCCGCCGGCGCCGAAGCGCCGGCTCTCGATCCCATGTTACCGCCGGACGGATCCGGCGCGGGCGGCGCCAGGGTCGTCCGCGGCGCACCCACAGTGATGACGAACCCTCCCCGCTCAGGCGGCCGGCAGCGCCGCCCGCAGGACTGTCGGCGCGTCGCCCCCTGGCCGCCCGCGCGGCCTCGCCGCGGACCGATGCATGCGCCTCGGGCGCAGGCCCCGAGCATACCGCCAGAACTTCAACAGTATTTAACAGATCCGCCCGGAGTTAATCGGCCGTTTACTATGTTTTCTCCGACGTCGCGAGCCTGTGTGTCCGTAAAACTACAGCTATTCTGCTCAGAGCTTGGTAGTCTTATCACCAGATCGAAACCCGGATCACCCTGATGACCAAGCTCCTCGCCTCCCTGACCGCCTTCACTGCGCTGACCGCCGCGGCGTCCGCCGCCGACCTTCCGCGCCGCGCCGCGCCGCCGCCGGTGTTCACGCCGGTGCCGGTGTTCACCTGGACCGGCTTCTACATCGGTGTGAACGCCGGCTACGGCTTCGACGCCAACAGCCGCAGCACCACCAGCTACGCCCTGCCCGGCGGCTCGCTGATCAACTCCCCCGGCACCGCCGGCGTCGTCAGCGTCAACAACCGCAACAACAACGACGGCTTCTCGGGCGGCGCCCAGATCGGTTACAACTATCAGTTCACCCCGGGCTCCGGCGTCGTGATCGGCTTCGAGGCCGACGCCCAGTACGTCGACTTCGCCCGTCGCGCCAACGCCACCCAGAACTACAGCTTCCTCGGCTTCCCCGGCGTCGCCTTCTCCAACCCGCCGGCCTTCGTCGCCACCAGCGGCAACGGCCTCGACTACTTTGGCACCGTGCGCGGCCGCCTCGGCTACGCCTTCGACCGCACCCTCGTGTACGGCACCGGCGGCTTCGCCTACGGCTCGGGCCAGGACGACCAGAACTTCTCCGGCAACCGCTTCCGCGACAGCTTCCGCACCGGCTGGGCCGCCGGCGGCGGCGTCGAGTACGCCCTGCCCACCGACTCGTTCCTGAACTTCTTCCGCTCCTCGGCCGTCACGCTGAAGGTCGAAGGCCTGTACGTCAGCCTCGACCGCCAGAAGAACTCGGCCGGCGGCGTGTTCTACGGCAACCTCCTGCCCCCGAACGGCACCGCCTACCTCAACGGCGCCGCCGCCAAGACCGAGTTCGCCGTCGTCCGCGCCGGCCTGAACTACAAGTTCGGCTCCTACTGAGATCGGGTCGCGCCGCTCCCGGCCTCCGTGCCGGGAGACGCGGCGGCGGGCGAGGGGGGCAGGTCCGCCTCATCGCCCTCCGCCGCCGAAGAGCAGCCTTCCGGTTGGCCTTCGCATCCCCAGCCCGATCAAACTGGCCGCGAGGTCGGCAACACCCTGGGAGCGCACGCTCCCAGGGTGTTCCTGCGTTCCGTCACGGTGCGCCACGGCGGTCAGCCGATCGCCCCGAACAGCGGGAGCGCCGCTACCAGTACCGGTTCGGCCAGCAGCGCCGCCCGCCGCGACCGAGGTGGAAGCCGCGCGGACAGGCCCGACCGACATAGCCGCCCCACTGGCCGCCGGCGCGGCACCCGCCATAAGGGCCGCGATGGCCATAGGGCCCGCAGCCGCCGTAGACGTGCTGGATCAGCCCGTCCTGCGCGGCGGGGAGCGGAGAACCCGCGACGGGCAGCGCCGAGGCCGGCGCGGCGATGCCGACGGCGAGCAGTGCCGCGGCGGCGAGGGACTTGAGCATCAACCGATCTCCAGGTCTTGGCTGAGCCGATCTCCGTCGGCACCGCTCGAATACCTGATCCCGGCTGAAGGCCGGGTGTCACGGACCGTCTCGATTGCCCGCATCGCTGGAGCTTTTCTTTAAGCGCTGCCTCGATACTGGCGCTCTACCCGCCCAAGATTCCGCCTCGACCAAGACGACAGTGTCCGCCGGACCTGCGGCCCGGATCACCCGCTCACGTCGGGAGAGCCGTCGCCGATCCGTCGCTCTGCTGCGGGGCAGTATGCGGCCGGCTGCCGGCCTGCCAGATCCAGTTGCCCGCGATGGACCCGCGGAGACGCGTTCCACGACGACGAGCGCGATCACCAGGGGCTTTGAGGTCGCGCTTTTCCACTTCCCCGGATCCGTCCACACGGCCTCCCTTTCGGCTTGCGGCGAGCAGTCCGCGTGCCGGACTGGATCGGCCCGCGCCCCGTCTCTCCAGAGTCAATCCGGCGAACAGCGCGACGTGTCCGAGGCGTTGCGGCCGCAACGTGGCCATTCGTCGGCCATCCGGCACATTCGGCTCTCGGAGAGCGCAGTTGAAATGCCCGAATGTCTCAGCTGCGATTGTGCGGCGGCTCAACTGCCGCGCGTTGGGGTTCGATGCAGAGGATGAGAACTCGGCATCTCGAACAGGCGGCGGCGCGCACGTCGACGACCCGCACTCCGCTCGCCTGCGGGCCGAGGATCTACAGCCCGATCGTTGCAAGGGTCGATCTTATTCCCGACACCTTCATGCATGCGCCGCATATCTGGCGTGAGGCATGTGGCATACCAAGAAGTCGCGTGCAGTGCGATATACCTTCTCACGCACCGCACAAAAGGACGCCACCGATGACCCTCCTCACCGCTGTTGCCCTTCTCCCCTTCGCCGCCATCGCCAACTTCGCCTTCGTGGTGGCGCTGGCCAATCACTTCGACGCCGACAAGCCGGCCACGGGCTTCACCGGCCCGGTTCCGACGCTGGCCTGAGCCAAGTCGGGGCCCTTTCACGCAGCCTCGGTGGAGGTCCCCCGGATCTCAGCTGGGCAGAAAGGTGAACCTCTAAGCCTCATTCGGCGCCCCATTCAGGCGCAGCCAAGGCGAATTCCTGGGGCAACTATCTCGGCGTGGTCCCGCTCGTTTCCCGTGTCCTAGCGTGGACTTGGACCCACCACGTCTTACCGCGGAGGTAGGTGTCGGTCATTCCGGCACCGTCCTCGTCGAAGCATCCCACCACTGACGCACGGCACGTTGGTCGAACACCTACGATGACTGCGCGCCGAACGGCTGTCGAGCATCAGCGTTTCGCCCGGCCGCAGCCTGGCGGATTCAGTGCCGTTCGGTGAAGCCGAATACGCGCACCAAGTCGGCGGCGCTGGCCAACTGCTCACGCGGCACTGCCCCCTCCCTGCTCCTTCAGCCTAGCTTCGTCGAGATCGGCCAATGCCTGCCGGCCAGCGTCGGTGATTCGGACTGCGCGCGACTCGCGCGGCGCCATCTCAGCCCAGCCGCAGCTCACCAGACGCGGGATGAGCGTGTCACCGTTCCATGGGATGAGCTTCACGTATGCGAGCTCGAGGAGCGGCACGAAGAACGGGCCGCGGTCAATGCGCTGAAGCAGTTGCACGTGCTCGTCTTGGATAACCACGAAGGTCTCACCAGCCACCACGGACGGGACTATGGCCGCCGTTGAGATGGTGGAGGGCCGATCCGGATCGTCGGCGACCTTGCGAGCTTGGCCGGGGTGAATGCCAGAGCTAGCGCCGGTGAGGACCGCGACCTCCACTTGTGCCCAGATGGCACGCACCTCCGGTGTCAGGCTGTCCCACGAGTCGAACTCGCGTGGCCGGGCGTATGCGAAGCGCGCGTAGTAGGCGGTGCGGCCGGGATCTGAGGTCATCGTCAACCTCCACAATGCAAGCCTGCGCAACTGAGTTGGTGGACGGAGTGACTGGCACCGCTTGCAGCGGTCGCATCAGTGCTCCGCCGCACCTCGGAAGCCCGTAGCGAGGCGTAGGCCGAATACTCAAGTGAGGGAGTATTCCAATGAGCACAATCGATCTCTACCGATCCAATTCGCGCATTTTTACGCGCTTTATGGGATCGTGTGTGTTCGTCGCAGTGGCCCTTTGGCTGGCTCTGACTCAGCCTAATGTCGGCACTGATACCATAATTCCTGGAAGCTTTCGGGATTATGAGATGCGCGGTGGCGTAGTGATCTTCGGCCTTGGCGCACTTGTGTGGGGCCTGAAGCTGTTCCAGCCCGACGTGGTCGTCTCCATTGGTCCTCAAGGGATTTATGACCGACGCCTCTCGACGGATTGGATCCCGTGGAAGACGATCCGCGCCATCAAGCCTCTGCAATTCTGGATGAGCAGCTACTACCGGCTGGAGATTGATCCCGAAGCTGCTGCGCGGATTCATTGGACGAGACGGGCTCGCTTTACATCTTGGCTGAACATCATGTTCGGGCATTGCTACTGGATCAGCGGTGCCGAACTCATCGGCGGCTTCCCTGCATTGGCGGAAGCGATCGGACGTAGTCGGCCGGACCGCTGAGGAGAGGCGAACCCGCGCGTCCTCGGAAAACTTGCATCCAGACATCTGGAACGCTCCAGCGCAGTTGGCCGTGCCCGATGGCGCATAGCCCGCACACTGGTGCGAGCGAACTCTTCTCGTGTCTTAGGTTCGTCGGTAAGAAGGAACCTCATATCCGACCAAACCAAAGGGACGAAGCCCGAAGATCTCACGTCGGATCGCCCTCGCCTCAACCCGCAGGGGCACGGCAGCGGCTCCGTCAGCGGTGAGCATAGCACAGGCATAAACGGAGGTGCCAAGCAGGACTAGCCCGACAAGACAGAAGGATGAGGGCTGCTTAGAATGGACCGCTGATAGAACGGCAAATTGAACACATTAGAAAAGTAATTCAAATACCGAATACGTGCTTTGATCCCCAATAAGGAGATCAGAGCCATGACAATCACTACCACTATAAATGCCATCGGACTGGTGAAGGCGACGGAGATGATCCAGTCGGCAAGGGCGGAAGCTGCGATGGAGCACAAAGCGGGGCTGCATACCGTCTCAATGCCGGCGCCCCCGCCGGACGACGCAGGCATCCAAAGGCAAAAGAATGACCCGAAACTTCTCGCAGCGCAGGAGCGTGTGGTGGACATCACCGTCTGAGTCGGGAAGGCCTGCGCCGCTTCTAATCTGCGGCTTAAGAATTCTCTCCTCCACAACAAACGGGCGACGACCGATTGATTGGCTGATGAGGCTCTCGCCGTACTCGCCGATCGCTATAAGGGCGGCGCCATCAACAACACGCGCGTGGCAATCCGGAAGGTGCGGGGCACCCGTTGCGGGTACGAGATCTCTTTTGATGTGGAGGTCGTCACAGTCGGCGAGAACTACGACCGCGAGCCGATAACTACCTGTGTCGTGAAGTGGCAGACGGACGGCACCTCCGCGGTAGCCGTCGCGGCCAGCAAGGAGCGCTGGCCGACATCGTGAGAGGTGTTCCGACAAGCACTTCGGACGAGCGTCACCGACGATGGCATCTGCGCGTGGCCGTTCGGCAATGAGGACTCCGCGGTTCGTGCCGTCCCGCTGCAAGCCGCCAGGACGGCATTCTTCGTCATCTACCTGGCCGACGGCGACGATGAGGCCAAGCGGACGGAGGCCGCCAGCAAGGTGTTTAAGCGAGCCGTCGAAGCACGCCTCGGCCGCAGCCTGATTGCCCCGGTCGCTCTCAACGGCGTCAACCACCTCTGGCTGATCGAGGTGCCAGGATGTAAGCGTCGTTCTCAGGCCACGGCTTTGAGGGGCTGTGGTGCGTAGGCCCAGGGTAGCAGGTCGTCGATATTGCTCTGCGGGTGGCCGGCGACGATGCGGGTGATGACGTCGGTCAGGTAGGCCTGCGGCTCGACCCCGTTCAGCTTGCAGGTCTCGACCAGCGAGGCGACGACAGCCCAATGCCCGGCCCCACCGTCCGAGCCGGCAAACAGCGCGTTCTTCCGCGTCAGGGCCAACGGCCGGATCGCCCGCTCGACGGTGTTGTTGTCGATCTCGACGCGGCCGTCGTCG
>NZ_FOMM01000058.1:0-8061 GCF_900112625.1 Methylobacterium sp. 13MFTsu3.1M2 | reverse complement strand
GGTGCCGGGGGCGGCGTAGGGGAAGGGGACGGCGAAGGTGTTGCCGGTGTTGCGGTCGCTGGCGTCGAAGGCGTAGCCGGCGTTGATACCGAAGTAGGCGCCGGTCCAGGTGAAGACCGGGACGGGGGTGAACACCGGCGGCGGGGCGGCGCGGCGCGGCAGGTCGGCGGCCGAGGCGGCGCCGGTCAGGAGAGCCGTGGCGGCGCTCGCGAGCAGAAGCTTCTTGATCATCTGGTCCTCTGTCTCCCGTTGGACGGGATGTGTGCGGGGCGGACAGGACGTCAGGATGTGCGGGCGCGATAGTGCATTGTTGCAACAGCGCCGGCGGGGGTCCGGAGCCGGTGGACCGAAAGGTGCGCTGGAGCACATCATCGCGGCGTCGTGATCCGGTGTCGCGGAACTATTTCGCGACTTCTGTCGCGGAGGTCCGCCGCGACGACCAATATGCGCACGCTGCGACCGCACATTTCCGCGCGCCCGATTCCGTCGGCGAAACGCTTGATCCAGGTTGTTGCCCACCGCGCCAGTGCCCGACAGACTTGTACAGTGGCACCGCATGGGTCGTTGCCCGATCGATCGGAGTGCTCGCGGCCGCGTCCCACATGGATGAACTCTCCCTGGATCCCGCCTCGGGTCTGGTTCGGGCCGCCCACCGCCTGGCGACCGCCCGGTCCCTGGAGGACACGGTCGCGATCCTGCGCGAGACCGCGCGGGAGATCGCGGGCTCCGACGGGATCGCGGTGGTTCTGCGCGAGGGCGACGCCTCCTTCTACGCCGCCGAGGACGCCATCGAGCCGCTGTGGCGCGGCCGCAGGTTCCCGCTGACGGCGTGCATCTCGGGCCGCGCGATGCTCGACGACGCGACCATCGTGATCCCGGACATCGAGTGCGATCCCCGGGTGCCGCTCGCCCTCTACCGCCTGACCTCGATGCGCAGCCTCGTGATGGTTCCGATCGGCTCGCCCGAGCCCGTCGCCGCACTGGGCGCCTACTGGTGCGCCTCGGTCATCCCGGACGACGCGACGGTCCGCCGGCTCGAGGATCTGGCCCGGCACGCGGCCGCCGCCCTGGCGCGGCCGCGCTCGGCGGGATCGTGACGTTCGCGGCCGCGCGGGTCCGCGGCCGCAGGATCCCGTTCCGGCCGGGATCGATCGGCCGTCCCGGCCGTTCCCCGCCCTCAGGCCCCCGCACGGAAGATCCAGACCCGCCACATGAAGCGCCTCACCCTCATCGGCATCTTCATCGTCCTGCTGCTCGCCATCGTGGCGATCGCGGCCACGTGGTCGAAGGTCACGCCCGTCAATCCGGCGGTCGCGCCGGACACGTCCGCGACGCCCAACCCCACCGGCGAGCGGAAATGAGGCCGCGCTGACGCATCGCCCGGCACGCCGGTCCCGGCGACCGCGCCGGGAACATGCGGGGACCTGCCGCCTTGGGCCTACACGAAGGACCGCAGGGAGGGACGGATGGGACAGGATGTCGACGCCGCACGCGAGGCCCTGGGGACCGTCCCGCCGGGCCGGCCGGCAGCCCCGGAGAAGCGGGCCGACCCGGCGGCCGGCGGCAGCGGTCCCCACGCCCCGGGCCCCGTTGATCCCGGCTCCGACGCGGCGCCGGAGAGCGGCGGCTACGACACCCGACCGCCCGCGCCGCAGCCCGACAACCGGAAGGGCGGGTACGGCGCCGGCTGAGGCGCGCGAACCCCCTTCATCCGTCCATCGCCCTCAAGGCGCGGCGCTTTGCCTGTGCCGGCGCGCGCGGGTCGCCCGTCGAAGTCGCCTGCGGGCGCGCGGGGTCGCTCGGCGGCGCTGATCGGCGTCGTTCGAGGATGTCGCGCGATCAGCCGGGTCGCCCCCGTCCGGACGCGCCGAGATCCTCTGCGGTCGATGCAGACGTGCAACGAACGGCGCACCCGTCGGCCTCCGCATGGCGCGAGAAAATCTAGAGATATTCATCGAGTCTTCGTTCTATATTTACGCTGTTTAAACCCTTGCTGCGCCCAAACCGTGGGAACGTAAATCGCTCGCTGGAAGTCCGATCATGAATGAGACCTTCGATGAGACATCCAACACCTTGGCCGTGATGACCGCCGAGCTCGTGGCCGCCTACGTGTCGAACAATCCGGTGCCGGCCGCGGAGCTGCCGGCCCTGATCGCACGGGTGCACGGCGCGATCAGCGGACTCGTCGCCGGGACGCCGGCGGCGCAGGCCGGCGCGGCCCCGCAGGCCGAGGTCGAGAAGCCGAGCGCGGCCCAGATCCGCAAGTCGGTCCGGCACGACGGGATCGTCAGCTTCATCGACGGCAAGCTCTACAAGACGCTGAAGCGCCACTTGGCCAGCCACGGCCTGGATCCGCGCAGCTACCGCGACAGCTACGGCCTGCCGACCGACTATCCGATGGTCGCCCCCGGTTACGCCGAGCAGCGCTCCGCCCTCGCCAAGGCGATCGGCCTGGGCCAGCCCGGCGCCATGGCGCGGCGCGGCGGCACGGACCACTGATCCCCGACAGGCGCGTCGCCGCCCGGGCGGCGAGACCGCCGGCTGCCCGGCCGACCGCGCGGGTATCGCCGGGCGGTCAACCCTCCGGGCCGGCGCGGCGCTTCTCCCGGACCCCGCCCGCCCCGGTGCGGCCGCGGGCGTAGCCCAGCGATATCAGCCCGCCCTGCCGGGCGAGGCGCCGCTCCAGCGCGTCGAGATCGATCAGAGCGTCCGCGATGGCCGCGACGAGTGCGGCCCAAGCGTCACCCTTCGCCGCCCTGTGATAGGCCACGGCGATCGTCTCGGCCTCCCTGAGACGAATCTCCGCAGGAGCCGCCTCGGGATCTGGGTGCATCGCCGTCCGAATCTGTATAGAACATATCACGAACAAAGCGCATCGGCGCGGTGGGTTCAACCGCGGATGCGCCCCGTTCCCGGATCGCGGTGGAGTGCTGTGGATTGATTGAGGGAAGCTCAATGCCGACGCGGCTTTACCGCTTCCACTGCACGGACGGCCACGAGCTGGTGACCGACCTGCGCGGCAGCCGGTTTCCGAACGCGGCGCAGGTGCGGGCCCACGCCGATCGGGTCGCGCTCGCGCTGATGGAGCGGGTCGTGGAGCGGTTCGACTGGTCGGGCTGGCAGGTCGAGGTCTACGACGCCAAGGGCCGCCGGATCTGGATCCGGGCCTTCCCGGATGTGTGCGTCGACAGGCGGGCCGCCTGAGACGGGTGGCCGAGCAGAAGGAGAAGCAGATGGCGTTCAAGCCGAGATCCGCCGCCGAGACCAAGGCGCGCGACCTGGGTCTGGCCCTGGCCCGGATCGCTGAGGACGCGGGCACGCCGGCCCATATCGGCGTCGACCGCTTGCGGCGCGCGAGTCCCCGGCTGACCCCGCTGGCGGTGGGTCAGATGGTGCGCCGGGAGCGGGACACCGTCGAGGCGACCCTGGCCGAGCGCGGTCTGGCGCTCGTCGACTATTCCGATCAGGGGCCGGGTCGCGGGATGGAATTCGTCATCGACGCGGCGGCCTGAGCGGCGCGGGTCAGGCCGCCGCCGGGCGGCTCCGCAGAAGGCGGCCGACCAGGCGGAACGGCAGGAGCGGCAGCTTGATCAGCGCCGTGACCACCAGCACCGCCACGACGGTGAGAAGCGCGAGAACAGAGTTCATCATGCGCGTCGGACTCCCATGACCGGCTCGCCCCTCGGGCCGGGAGCGCTACGAGGCGCCCGGATCACGGCGAGACTATGGACGGTCGGGCGCCATTCGGTCGCAGCCGGACATCCGCGCGGGGCACTGGATACCGGGCCCCGTTCGGGCGGTTCTTCCCGGCAGGCCTGCCCCGGTCAGGCCGCCACACGCGGAGAGGAGTTCGGTATGCGCACGCGTCTCGCCGGAAGATCGGCCGCGCTCGCGGCCGCGGCCGCGCTCTCGGTGATCGGGTCGTCCGCGGCCCCCGCCCGGGCACAGCCGGCGGCACAGGCGCAGGTGGCCGTGCGCTACGCCGCGCCGGAGCGGTTCACCGATGCCGAGAACCGCTTCGGCTCCGGGCAGCCGCTCCGGGTCACCCTGGCCGAGCTGACCCGGATCTTCACGGATCTCGGCACGGCGCGGCTCCGCCCGGACGAACGCCTCGACATCACGGTGCTCGACGTCGATCTGGCGGGCTTCGACCGGCCCGGCTTCGCGACTCCGACCGGCCTGCGGGTCGTGACGGACGCCACGCCGCCGCGGATCCGCCTCGCCTACAGCCTGCGTCGCGGCGGCCGCACCGTGGCACAGGGCGCCGACACGGTGACGGACATCAACTTCCTGCTGACGTCCAATCCCCGCTTCTCTACCGGCGGCCTCTACTACGAGCGGCAGATCCTGCGCGACTGGTTCGCCCGGCGCTTCCCGGAGCCCGCGGGCCGCGGCTAGAACCCGTCTGCCGGCCCGACGACGCGACCGGGCCGCAGCCGGCGGCGCCCCTACCGGGCAGAGGAGCGGTGTAGTAGCGTCGGCGTGACCCGCACGCCGGGCCGGCCGACCCGACCGGCCGCGGACCGGGCTTCCACCCTCTGCGCTCGCCCGAGCCGGAGTCTCACGAGTCGGTCACCGCATGAGCGAGGCCCGCATCTTCTCGGCCGGCTGCAGCGAACTCGCCGACCTCGTCCGGAGCTTCGACTGGGCGAGGACGCCGCTGGGTCCCATCGCCGACTGGCCGCAGAGCCTGGTCTTCGCGGTCAGCACGCTGCTGCAATCGCCGGTGCCGATCGTGCTGCTCTGGGGCGAGGACGGCATCATGATCTACAACGACGCCTATTCGGGCTTCGCGGGCGGCCGCCATCCCGAGCTCCTCGGCTCGAAGGTGCGCGAGGGCTGGCCGGAGGTCGCCGACTTCAACGACAACGTCATGCGCGTCGGCCTCGCCGGCGGGACGCTGTCGTACAAGGACCAGCAACTGACCCTGCACCGCTACGGCCGGCCCGAGCCGGTCTGGATGAATCTCGACTACTCGCCGGTCTTCGGGGAGGACGGGCGCCCGGCCGGGGTCATCGCCATCGTGGTCGAGAGCACCGAGCGGGTTCTGGCCGAGCGCCGCCTGCGCGCGAGCGAGGAGCTGTTCCGCACCCTCGCCCAGGGCATCCCCCAGCTCGTCTGGCGCGCCGCGATCGACGGGGCCTGCATCTGGTCGAGCCCGCAATGGCACGCCTATACCGGGCAGACCGACGCGACGAGCCTGGGCTGGGGCTGGCTGGCGGCGGTCCATCCGGACGATGAGGCGGTCGCCGCGGCCGCGTGGCGCGAGGCGCCGGTGAGCGGCCACCTCTCCTTCGAGCACCGGCTCCGCAACGCCGCCGAGGACCGGTTCTGCTGGTTCCAGACCCGCGCCGCGCCGGTCCGCGACGCGCAGGGCCGGATCGTCGAGTGGCTCGGCACCTCGACCGACATCGACGATCTGCGCCAGCTCCAGGAGCGGCAGCAGGTCATGGTCGCCGAGCTGCAGCACCGGACCCGGAACCTCCTCGGCGTCGTGCGCTCCATCGCCAAGCAGACCATGGCCCAGACCGGGCCCGGCGAGACGTTCCGGCAGCGGTTCAACGATCGCCTGTCCGCCCTCTCGCGGGTCCAGGGCCTCCTCTCGCGCTCCGATCAGGAACCGATCACGCTCCGCTCCCTGATCGAGACGGAACTCGCCGCCCTCGACGCCCCGGCCATGCCGGCGCGCATCCGGCTGCACGGGCCCGTGGTGCGGCTGCGCAAGGCGACGGTGCAGACCTTCGCGCTGGCCCTGCACGAGCTCGCCACAAACGCGCTGAAATACGGCGCGCTCACCACCGCGCAGGGACGCCTGAGCGTGACGTGGCGGACCTACCGGGCGGACGACGGCGGTGGCCGGCTGCTGGTGGAATGGGTGGAGGAGGGTCTCGTTCGCGGACCGGAGCTGGCGGACGCGGCGCCACGGGGCGGCTACGGTCGGGAACTGATCGAGCACGCCCTGCCCTACGCCCTGAAGGCGACTACCAGCTACGAACTCGGCGCCACGGCGCTACATTGCTCGATCAACATCCCGCTCCCCGAGGGAGAAGCCACAGGCAACCCCGCATGACCTCGAAACCACGCGCGCTGGCCGGCAGGCGGGTCCTGCTCGTCGAGGACGACTACTTCATCGCCGTCGATCTCAAGTCCGGCTTCGAGGAAGGCGGCGCCCAGGTGCTGGGTCCGGTCGCGAGCGTCGGCGAGGCGCTGGCGCTGATCGCCGGCACGACCGAGATCGACGCCGCTGTCCTCGACATCAACCTGCAGGACGAGCTGGTCTATCCGGTGGCCGACGCGCTGCACGCGCGCGGCGTGCCCTTCCTGTTCGCGACCGGCTACGATCCGGTCGCCGTGCCGTCGCTCCACGGCGCCGTCGCCCTCTGCCAGAAGCCGATCGACCCGCAGGTCGTAGCGCGGGCGCTGTTCGGCTGACATTTCCCGGTTGCCGGTGGCGCGAGCCGAGGCGGCGCGGCGGATGTTTCCCGTGAAACATCCGCGCGGGCATCGATTCCCGCGCTGCTGCCGGCGCCGCGCGTCAGCGGTCCCCGAAGAGGCGCGCGATCGCGCCGGCGGCCAGCCACAGGCCTCTCAGGAGCCACCAGACCAGCCGGCCCGCCTGGACCAGCAGCTCGACGGCTTCGAGACCGTCGAGCACGCGCCGGAAGAAGCCGCGCCGGCGGGCTGCCAGTGCGGGCTCGGGCGGTGGCTTATCCGGGCCGTCTCTCCCGCGCATGCGCGCCTCCGGACCATGGCGCCGGCCGGGTAAAGGCGGCGCCCCTCACCACGCGGCCTGGAGGCCGGCGGTGAACACCTGGGCGGTGGCGCCCGGGCGGACGTCGCCGGTATAGCCCACCGACAGCCGCACGCCCTCGGCGACCGCCCCCGTCAGGCTCACCCCCAGAACCGCGCCGTCCCGGCCCAGCGCGCTCGTCCGGCCCGCGAACCCCGCCCCGAATAGGCTCGAGCGAACCACCGCCGCCGTGTCGGCCAGCTCGTGCGCCCAGTACGCCCGACCCTCCAGGCGCAGGTCCGGAATGCCCGCCAACGCCCAACTCGTCACCCGCCCGCCGACCAGGCTGCGCGCCGCGTCGAGGTCGGCCACCGCGAAGCCCTGCCCGCCGAAGCCCTGCCCGCCGAAGCCCTGCCCGACCAGACCGCCCCGCTCGGACACACGGCCCCGCGTCAGCCGGTCGTAGCTGAAGCCCACCTCCGGCACGACCTCGACCGGCAGGCCGGTCGCCAGCGCGTAGCCGGCAAAGCCCGACACCCCGCCGTTCCAGCCCGACGACAGCCCGGAGGCCTGCGACACCGCCGCGCCCAGCGCCACCGTCCGGTCCACCCGCCCGTCCGCGTACGACACACCCGCCGTGCCGCGCAGCACCACGGCGCCGAGCCGCGTGCTCGCGTACAGCGTCCCGCCGTAGCTGTCGGTGGTGAACCGACCCAGCCCCGCGCCCCGGGACGTGCCGCCCGCGCGCAGGTAGCTGAACGCCCCGCCGACCTGCGTGTCCGCCCCGACCTGGCGGTCGACGCCCATCAGCAGCCCGCCCGCGTCGAACCCGGCGCCCGCCGCCGTCCGGTCGCCGGCGCGCGCCCCGAACCCGTACAGCGCGTCGGCCCAGACCCGGCCCTCGCCCACCGCCAGCGGCGCCGCCGCCGCCCCGGCGCCGCCGCGCACCTGCAGCGCCGTGCGGTTCGGGCCCGGGCCCGGATCGCCCGCGCTGAACGCGTCCGCGCCCCCGCCCAGCCCGCGCTGGTGCCGGTCGATCGTGTCGGAGAGCAGTCGGCGCGCGGCGAGGTCGGTCATCACCGCGTCGCCGTAGCTCTGGCCCGACAGGCTCGCCAGGCCGCCCGGCAGCGTCGCCGGGCCGGCCGCGTAGAGCGGGTCGAACACCCGCGCCCGCGCCGCGTCCGGCCGCGTGCCGGCGGCCGGGCGGGCGAGGTCGAGGGCCGCGCCCACGGCCCGGGCGTTGCCGGTCTGGGCGAGGCCGAGGCCGGCGAGGTTGCCGTAGGCGGCCGGCGTGACCACGAGGTCGAGGCCGGTGGCGGCGTAGAGCGCGT
>NZ_FOMM01000032.1:0-69685 GCF_900112625.1 Methylobacterium sp. 13MFTsu3.1M2 | reverse complement strand
TAGTACGAGAGGACCGGGATGAACGTACCTCTGGTGGAGCTGTTGTCGCGCCAGCGGCAGTGCAGCATAGCTATGTACGGACGGGATAACCGCTGAAGGCATCTAAGCGGGAAACCCCCCTTAAAACGAGACCTCCCTTGAGGGCCGTGGAAGACGACCACGTCGATAGGCCGGGGGTGCAAGCGCGGCGACGCGTTGAGCCGACCGGTACTAATCGCCCGATTGGCTTGATCGCTCTCGTGATCCGTGTCCGGACTGGTTCGGCAGCCGCAAAGGCTGGCGAAGCCAGAGACACACGAAACAAGAAGACCCGCAGCGACACCGCTGCCTGCTTGCCGAACACAGCACTCGCCGTCGCAGCACCCTGCGAAGGCCAAGTGCCAAAAGAATTGCGATGCGCCGGTCTGGTGGCCTGAGCGGCGTGCCCAGAACCCGATCCCATCTCGAACTCGGCCGTTAAACACGCCAGCGCCTATGGTACTGTGTCTCAAGACACGGGAGAGTCGGTCGCCGCCAGACCTGCCCATCGCAATCACCATTCCCTCGACACGAACACCGATCCGGCCCCGGACACTGCGCACGCTCACACAGAGCCCGCGCCGGATCTCATCGGTCGCTCCGCACCCGTGCAGGTTCTCTGAGCCACGTCACCTTCTGTGATGGGCGTTCGATCGGCCGCACAGCCATCCCAATCAGCCGAGAGATCGTGCGCAACCGCGAAGGCGGTTCCCCGCGTCGCGCGAGGGCTGACTGATCCCGGACATCTGCCTGCTCCGAGCCTTTCCCGACCGGTCGTGCCGAACGCCTCGGCCAGTCGTCGTTCGCCCGGCACCGACGACCGCGCTGTGCCGAAGGCGCGGCCTTGAGGGCTGTACAGCAAACCTCTATTATAATGCTGCTGTACAATGCCTCCGGTCAGTGTGGAATCGAGCATCGCATGCCGTGCCATCCGGACACGCGCTCACGGTCGGTCCCCGGTGAAAGGGCTGGATCGCCGTCCTTCAGGCCTGATGGCGGACCAGAGTGTCCGCCTGCCGCGTCCGGCCCCGACAAGATCCATCTGCGTCGTCCGCATTCAGGGGATCTCAATGCGGCGGCCGATCGGGATCCGGCGTTCGACGCGGACCGTTTCCGGGCAGCCCTCGTGGAGTTGCTGCCCGACCTGAAGCGATTCGCGGGGTCGATGGCGAAGACGGCCGATCAGGCTGAGGACTTGGTTCAAGAGACGCTGCTCAGGGCTTGGATAAGTCAGGATCGCTTTCGTCCTCGTAGCAATCTTCGAGCCTGGACATTCACCATCATGCGGAGCAGCCTCTCGCCCTCCAAGCGTGAGACAGCGGATCCGACGGATGTCGGCAACGCTGCACCCGACAGGCGACGCATCGATCCTGACCGGTGAAACCGCGGAGCGTTCTCGCAGGACGAATGGCGACGGCCACGTCGTCTGACGAGGCGGTGCTGGATGTGGCGACGCCGATCATCGACCCGCGCGCTCTGCTGCGTGCGTCGAGATATGAACCGCTCTTCGTCAGTCCAAGTGCTTCGCGCTCCCCGGTCGAGTTCAGGGCGGTCGAGCGCCACCGTCGAGAACACACGAGAATGCCTGCCGTTCGCGGATCCTCGGTTTCCCGTCAGGAGTGGAGGTCGAAGTGATGGGCGTTGGCGCCGTGATCTGAAACCCCGATCAGGCTGACGTCTCCGTGGACGCCACTGTCCGCCGGTGCGTGGCTCGGTCCGGCCGGTGGGCCGGGTTTGCTGTCGGACGCGAATTCGATGGTGCCGTTCGGGCCGATGCTGGCTGCCGGTCTCGGACCGTGACTGCCCCCGCTCGTCGGGGGACTCGGCTCGCTTGACGGTTCTTGATCGCGGCTCACGCCGGTCGAGCCTCCCGATCCCTGGCGCGAGAGCGATTGGTCTGACGCCACCGGGGTGCCGACGTTCGCGGCCGCAACGGCAGTGCCGTGACCTGTGTGGTGCGGGCCCGCGTCGAGGTTCGCGGGATTGGGATCCGCCCCGACCGCTCGATCCTGCGTGCCGCTCGGCGAGATGCCTGCGTTCGCACCGGTTGCCGGGTTGGAGCCGTCCGAGTTCCGCAGATGCGGTTCGGTCTCTCGGGCGTGATCCGCAGCCTCGCCGCTGCGGCCGGGCCCGTCGGCGGTCTGAGTATGGCCTGGATCGTCCGCTCTCACCCCCGCCAGCGCGCTGGCCGAAGAAGCGATTGGGTCCGCGTTGGAAGCCGCGCTGTGAACGGCTGGACCCTGTGCGTGCGGTCCATCGTCTTGGAGGTGCCCGGGCAGCTCGCCGCTTCGATCGTCCTGCCCGTGGCCTGGATCGGCAGCGCGCGCCTGCGTGCCGGCTGACGGCGGACCTGGGTCCGCGTCGGTGGCCGAGCCGTGACCGCGGCTATCCTGTGCGGGTGGTACCGTATCGTGAAGATGTCCCGGCGCCTCGGCGCTCCGGCCAGGTGAAGCGCCGGCCCGCGCGTGACCGGGATCAGCAACATTCGCCTGCGTCTGCGCGCTCGCGGATGGTTGGACCGGATCCGTGTCGGCGGCCGAGCCGTGATGGCCGGCATCCCGGGCGTGCGGCGCCGCGTCTTGGATATGCTCCGGCGCCAGCGCGCTCCGAACCGGTCCTTCGCCAGCCTGCCTGTGATCCGATTCGACGGCTCTGGCCTCGATCTGCAGGTTGGCTGCCGGAGCTGAGGGGGTGGGATCGGTGGCCGCCGTGCCGTGGCTACCGGCATCCTGTGCGTGCCCTGCCGGGCCCTGGATAGATCCCGGTGCCTCGGCGCTCCGGCTGGGGCTTTCGCCGGCCGGAGCGTGCGCAGCCACCGCGCCGCTCGCCTGCACGGTGGCTGAGGGCGGCGCTGATTGCGTGCCGGTGTCCGTGCCCTGACCGTCATTGTCCTGGGCGTGCGGCGCCGAGCCCCGGAGGTGGCCCGGCACAGCGGCACTCCGACCGGGACCTTCGCCGGCCCGCGTCGGGCCTGGATCGGCAGTGCTTGTCTGAGCCTGCGCCAGACCCGGCGGTTCATCCGGACTCGCGCCGCCGGCCGCGTCCAGTGGAACGGCCGCCGCGTCCTTGTGATGGCCTGGCGCATCGGCGCTCCGGCCAGGCCCGTCGCCATCTTGACCGCGGCCCTGATCGGTGACCTCCCCCCGGATCTGCGCGAGGCCCGCTGTTGGACGCGGGCTCGGATCGGATGCTGCACTGGGGTCGCCGGCCGCGCCGTGCAACTCCCGTTCGGATGCACCTGCGCCGATGCCTGAAGGATCCGCATGCGCGACCGCGTCGTGCCGTCCCCTTGCCTCCGGCGAGACGCCCATTCGCAGACCGTTGTCCGGGCTACCGGAGCGCTCCTCGACCGGGAGCTGCGCGTGTCTCAACTCGGGCTGTGCGGCGGCATTGAGCCCGTTGACCGGGGCTGGCGGAGCTTCGGATGCCGCGTGACCGGTCGTCGGGGTCGCGCTCTGGGCCAGCGATGGCGCCTCACCGGTCGCGCTCGACGACGGGGCTCCCTGTTCCCGTGCCGCGGCGTCCCCCGATGGCGCGGCGCCACCGTCCGATCTGGAATCCGGAGACGACGATGAACCCGCTGCGAGGGCTGCGCTGGCCTCGGCGCCGCGCGCGAGCGGCTGAAATCCGGATTCCGCGCCTGCCCGGGTCGGCCCATGGCCGAGGGCTGGGTCTCTGAGGCCGATGAGCCCGAAATCGGCGGCGTCAGATCGGGCGGAAGCGACCGCGGCCGACTCGGCCGTTAGGAGACCGGCCGCGCCGCTCGCGGGACCTTCGTGGCGGCCGGTGCCGAGCGGACCTTCCGACTGGACGGGGCTCGCCGCTCCACCCGTCGTCGGCGACAGGCTGCCCTGGTCACCCGGGACGGCGCTGCTGGCGCCCCGCGCGCCGAGGTATGATGTCGCCTCGATACCCTGTGCGGGGTGGTCGACGAGGGCATCCGCCGCGAAGACCATGGCCGAGAACACGATCAGCCCGACCTGCTTACGGTGGCCGTCGCGCTCATCGGCATCGCCCGTGTCGCGCGCTTCGGACGGCCCGTGCTGTTGCGCGTGGCCCGCGTGAGGGGGCTGCGCCGCGCTCTCGGTCGATCGCTCCCCGTCATCCGCGCGGGCGTCGTCGGGCGACAGGCTCAGAGCCGCAGCCGCGACGAGAGCCGCGAGCAGCGCCGCCGGGTGAACCGAGAGCTTCGTCCCGCGGGCATCCTGCGGGATCGGGAGAAGCTCGGGATAGCGTCGGGCGATCTCGTTGATGAGGGCGCGGAAATCGCTGCCTCGCATCGGGCTGTCCAAGACATCGGACGCGATGACGTAGCTGCCGTCGATCCTGGCGAAATGCATGACGGCGTCGCCATCCGGCCGGCAGAAGACGAACCAGGGGTCCGCCTCGTCGCTCAGGCCCTGCTCGCTGCCGATCTGCAGGCCGGCCCGGATCAGCGCGGCCTCGACGCGGTAGAATTCCGCGAGCTCCTGCTGCGACCAGCCGCCCTGGCACGTCGTTGCGGGTCGGAAGAACGAGATGACCGCGCCCATCGGGACCTCACGTCCGCACAGTGACTGAGAAGCGGACTCTATCGTTCATGGAAACTGCGTCCCAGAGCATCGAAGAACGGCGCCACCAGATAGTCGAGCGCCGTGCGCTCGCCGGCCGAGACGACGACCTCGGCGGGCAGGCCCGCCAGGAGGCGTGATCGTACGTCGTCCGGGAGTTGATGGTCGTCGATCTCCACGGTGCCGGCGAAATAGGCCTGCTTGGTGCCGTCGTCGATCAGGCGGTCGCGGGAGACCATCGTCAACGTCCCGAAGATCGCCGACATGCGGCGCGTCTGAAAAGCCGGAAACTTCACCTCGGCCCGCATGCCGGCATGAACCGCCTCGAGATCGTTCGGCGCGAACTGCACGCTGATCACGAGCCGGTCGGTCGTCGGAACGATCTCCATCAGCGGCTCACCCGAGCGGACCACCTGGCCGATCGTGTAGACCTTCAATCCCTGGATGACGCCCTGGTGCGACGCCCGGACCTCGTGCCGACGGAGGACATCCCGGGCCACGATGAGTTTCTCGCGCAGTTCGGCGATCTTCTGGCGCGTGTCGAGGAGCTGCGCGGTCAGCGATTCCTGCAGCTTCTGCTTGAGCTGCGCGGTCTGCATCCCCGCCTCGTTGATGCCGTTCTGCGCCTTGGCGGTCTCCGCCACGGACCGTCCGATCACGCCTCGGAGGCGCGCGTGCTCGCGCTCCATCATCAGAACGCGCGAGAGCGGGATGAGGTTCTTCTCCTGGAGGCCGCGCAGGCCCTCCAGCTCGTGCTGGATCAGAGCGACCTGCTGCTCGCCCGAGGCCTTCTCGACCGCCAGCCCGGAAATCTCCGTCTTCAGCTGCGTGACCCGCGCCTCGATGAGGCCGAGCTGCGCCTGGAAGGACGCGCGGCGCTCCGACAGCTGGCTGGCCTGGTCGTCGATCAGGCCGGCGACGGCCGGCTCGGCGCGCCGCTCCGCGATCTCCGGCGGCAGGAGCAGATCCTGCGCCTGGCCCTGCTCCGCGCGGAGGCGCGCTTCGAGGATCAGGGCCCCGTCGAGCTGGCCGCGGAGCAGATCGTTGCTGGCTCGCGATTGTACGGGATCGATGCGTAGCAGGACGTCGCCCGCGCGAACCGCCTGGCCGTCCCGGACCAGCACCTCCTGGACGATGCCGCCTTCGAGATGCTGCACCACTTTGCGGCTGCCTTCCGCGACCACCACCCCGGGACTGATGACCGCCCGGTCGAGGCGCGCGACGGCGGCCCAGGTGCCGACCACCCCGAACGTCGCGACGATGAGCGCGTAGCCGGCGACGGCGTACGCGCGCCAGTTCGTCAGGTCGGCGGAGCCCGACCGGTCCCGATCGGACCTTCTTCGCACGGGGGACGGGCTCTGGATCGCGGCGCGCGTGACGGTCATCGCTTATCCCGCGCTCCGCTGTTCGTCGGAGCTGCGGCGGCTCTGGGATGCCGCGGGGCCGACGGGCGGCACCAGGGTCGGGACCGGCCGCTGGCCGGTGACGTGGGCGAGGACCTGCTCGGGCGTGCCGGAGAGCTGTACGCGGCCCTCGCTCATGAGCAGGATACGGTCGGCCTCCTCCAGCAGGCTCACCTTGTGGGTCACCAGCACCACCGTCGTCCCGGATCGCTTCAGGTCCGCGACGGCGCGCATCAGCGCCGCCTCGCCGGGCTGGTCGAGACTCGCATTGGGCTCGTCGAGCACGACCAGGCTCGGCTCGCCGTAGAGCGCGCGGGCCAGAGCGATGCGCTGCCGCTGACCGCCTGACAGCCCGTGTCCCCCCCGACCGATGACCGTATTGTAGCCCTCCGGAAGCGACTGGATCAGCGCGTGACAGCCAGCCCGTTGGGCAACCTCGATGACGCGCGCGTCGTCCCGGTCGGCGAAGCGCGCGATGTTCTGCGCGACGGTCCCGTCGAACAGCTCGACGTCCTGAGGCAGATAACCGACATGCTGCCCGAGCAGGGCCCTGTCCCAGTGGTTCAGGTCGGCCCCGTCGATGCGCACCGTGCCTTCCAGCAAGGGCCAGACCCCGGTGAGCGCGCGAACGAGCGTCGATTTGCCGGCGGCACTCGGGCCGATGATCCCCACGACGCTGCCGGGCTCGAGCCGGACGCTCACCGCCTTGAGGATGGGGCGCGTCGCGCCGGGGGCCGCCACCGAGATGGTCTCGGCCTCGATCAGGCCGCGCGGCCGCGGCAGGACGAGGCGGCGCGTCTCCGAGCCGGCGACGGCCACGAGATCGACCAATCGCCGGTAGCTCGCCCGCGCCGCCGTGAACCCCTTCCAGTTGCCGACGACCGCCTCGATCGGCGCGAGGGTGCGGCCGATGATGATGGACGCGGCGATCATCGACCCGGCCGAGATCTCGCGGTGAATCGCCAGATACGCGCCGATGCCCAGCACCAGGGTCTGCAGCAGCATGCGGACGAACTTCGTGGCCGCGACGATCAGGCCCGCGCGATCGCTGGCCCGCGCCTGGAGGAGCAGGACGTCGTCGTGGCGGCGCCCCCAGAGCCCGCGCATGGACGCGACCATGCCCATGGCCTGCAGCACCTCCCCATTCCGAAAGACCGTGGCGGCGCTCTGCCCCGCTTCGCGCGAGGCCTGACTGGCGGCGTCGAGCGTCCGACGGGTGGCGACCTCGTTGAGCAGCGTGAGGCCGAGGATCGTGCCGCCGCCCACCAGCGCCATCCAGCCGAACCAGGGATGGAGGATGAAGCAGGCGAGCAGGAAGATCGGTATCCAGGGCAGATCGCAGAACGCCAGCATGCCGGCGCCGGTCAGGAACTCCCGCAGGACGTCCACGTCGCGCAGCGCCGTATCGTGCTGCGCGCCGGGCCTGAGCAAGGTGCCGCGATGGGCGGCATCGAAGATCGGCGTGGCGATTTTCTGATCGAACACCACACCGCCGCGCACCAGGAGGCGGGCGCGCAGCATCTCGAGCATCGCGTAGACGGCCAGGCCGAACGCCGCGATCAGCGTGATCCCCGCCAGGGTCGTCTCACTCCGGCTGGGGATCACGCGGTCGTAGATCTGGAGCATGTAGAGCGGGCTGACGAACAGCAGCAGATTGATGAAGAGCCCGAACACCACGGCGGTCGCCAGGACCGGCCGGAGCGAGCGCAGGCCGATGGTCAATGCCGATTGCAGCGAAGGATCGCTCATTCTGCCCTCTTCCTGCGATCGATCGGCACGACCGGCGATACCCGGTGGCTCAGATTCCCGTGCTGCTCGCGTCAGTGACCCGCGGGCGCTCAGATCCGCGAGCGGCAATCGTACGTGCGATTCTCGACTTTCATGGGCCGCTATCCAGAGACATGCACCGGTAGTGGGGCATCCGGCGCCATTCTCCAAATCGTTCCTTGCAGGATGATAGCGCTATTCAGGTAGTTGCCAAGCAACGGGATCCGTTCGGGGAGGACGCGGGGACGACGGGTGCCGCCGCGCATCTGGACAGCGCGGCTCCGTCCCAGCTATATGGTGTTTGCTGTATAAGCGCCGCGCCGAGTGGCTTCGGTCGGCAGGAAGGTGAAACCCCGTGTATGCCCATCAGCAACGCCTGGACTCCGAGGAGGTGCTGGAGCTGCGTCGGGAGGGGGGACGGTATCTGAAGGAACTGCGGGAGGCGCGCGGCCTGTCGCAACGACAGCTCGCAGCTCTTGTCGGTGCGGATTACTACACCTTCATCTCGCAGCTGGAGACCGGGCGCGGTCGTATTCCTCCGGATCGGTACCGCGCGTGGGCCGAGGCGCTGGCGATCGAGCCGAGAGCGTTCGTCCGGAACGTGATGCGCTTCTACGACCCGATCACCCACGAGATCCTGTTCGGCGATCGGAGCGCGGAGCCTGAGGGCAACGAGGCGTAGGCCGTCGACGCTCTCAGGGCCCGGATCGTTCGGATGCGCGAGGCGCGCGGGACGGCTCCAGCCTGGAGACGACCGCCCGCGCAGCTCAGGAGGTGGAGTGATCCGCACCGTCCACCGTCTGTGATCCGAGGGGCGAGGGGTCGTCAGACGTCACGTCGGCGGCCGATACGGGCGCGCCGATCGCCGCCATCAGCATTCGCAATCCCTCGATCCACGTATCGGCCTCGGTCCGCGAGATGCACCCGCTGCGGCGAAAGATTTTGCCGGACTCCAGCTTGACAACAACGTCGAAGTGGCCGTCCGGCCTGTCCGTGATCCAGTATTCGACATTCTGAGGCATCGACGCTGCCCAATAGATCCTCACCTGGCCGGCAACAGCCGCCCCGCCCACGCAGCTCGCAGTCTGACGGCGAACGCGCGCCTCTCGCCGACGTGACTCGTTCACCTCGATCCGTTGTTCCTCGCTCGGCCTCAGACCACGTCGGGGTTCACCTGCGCGCGCGATGATCTTCGGCTCCTTCTCGGTTCAACATGTCCGCCCCCCAGGGACGGAAGCGTGGCCCAACGCGTAGGCCGCGGAGAACGATCCGCCGCTTGCGGGGTTAGATGTTCACTGTACAGTCAGGTGGCGGGTCCTATCTGGAGGGGTGGACGCTCGATGACGCGCGTGGTCGGGCCACTCCCGCCGGATGGCCCGCTGCAGATCGCCGGTTCGTCAGGCGGGGTTCACGGCGGCCCGAGATCGGTTCGTGCGGCGAGCGCTTTGAGAGGACGTGAGTTGACGGACACGCTGGTTGCTCAAGACGGCGGAGTCGATCGGCCGAGCCGACAGGACCCTCCGGAACCCGCGATTCTGCCCACCGGTGTGCGGGATCATCTCGGCCTGCAGCTGCGCGCCGCCTACGAGGCCGTGACACGGGCACAGACACCGCCGCGTCTGCTGGACCTCGTCGCGCGGCTCGATGCAGCGCTGGAGGGGCCGCGCCAGGACGATGCCACCGCGTTTCGCGAGGGCCTGACCGAAACGCTGCCCGGCCTGCGCGCCTTCGCCCTCTCGCTCGTCGGCGATGCCTCGCGCGCCGACGATCTGGTCCAAGAGACTGTGCTCCGAGCCTGGGCGCGCCAGGACCTATTCATCCCAGGTTCGAACCTGAAGGCGTGGCTCTGCACCATCCTGCGCAACCAGTTCTACACCGAGTGCCGCAAGCGAAAGCGCGAGATCGAGGACGTGAACGGTGCCGCCGCGGCGCAGCTCACGGCGCCCGCAGCCCAGGAGCACGGGTCCGATCTGCAGATCGTCTGGTCCCATATCGGCAAGCTGCCGGAACTGCAGCGTGAGGCCCTGCTCCTCGTGGGGGCCCAAGGCCTGACCTACGAGGCTGCCGCGGAGGTGATGGGCTGTCAGACCGGGACCGTGAAGAGCCGGGTGAGCCGCGCCCGGGCCTTGCTCGTCGCGCATCTCGCCTGAGACGGGTATCCTGACCGAGGGCGGATTTTCCACGCTCGACGGCCCCTGCATGGTTGAGACAGGTGCCCATCCGCGCTCCGCCCTGGGGCGAGTCCCGACGGGCGACGACCTGGGAACGTTCCCCCGCCGTCCTTGCCGGTGTCGAACCTCGACGGCTCGACCATCCTTGTCGGACGGATAGCCCGGGCAGAGAGACGAGGTCGGGCGCGCGACACGCTCGAAGGCCGGGGAAAGGCCAGGCGCAGGCCGGCAAAGCCGTCTCGGCCCCTATCGCGATCGCGAAACCGCCGCGAAACGCCCTCCCCCATCGCGCTTCAAGCCGCACGAGCGTGTCGCGAGCAGCGACTGCACCACGCAGCCGCCATCGTCGATGGACTACGCGGCGGTTCAGCCCCGCGCTTCCGCAAGGTTCGGGCCCGTCCCGGTCGCTGCCGCCGCAGCAGGCCGCTCGTCCCGGTCCGAGCCAGAGATCATCCCCGGGCACCTCGACGGACGCTCCGCCTCCACGCGTCGCCCGTGTCGCACGAAGGTCGGCCGTGGCGTCACCGACCATTGGGCAGCGCCGCGTCTGGCATCCTCGCCGCGGAGGCTCTCGGCGCGGTCTCCGGTGCCGCCGCGGAACAGGTCGCCCTTAACGAACTCACCCATCCCCGTACGAATCCGGGTCGCCGCTGGACTCACTTTGCAGAATCGGTCCACATGAACAGTCACGTTGGCAGAATCGGGCGGGGACCGATGACCGCAGAGGAACGGCTGGCTGAGCTGAAGGCGGCGGACACGCGCCGTCAGACACGTCGCAGGGAGGCTCTGAAGCAGAAGGGCATGACCCAGCAGAACGTGTGGCTGAAGCCGTCGGTCAAGGCCGTCATCGACCAGGCGATCCAGAACGGTCGGTTCAGGAGCCGTACCGAGGCGATCGAGTGGGCGCTCGCGTCTGCCTTCGAGGAGAAGTCGGCATGATGTAACGGGCAAAGCAGAAGGCCCCGAGGCGGGAACCTCGAGGCCTTTGGACCTGACATACCCTGGGATGGGGCGCGACAGGCGATTCGCACCCCCTTTATGCCCCCTCCCCCAGGCCGTCGTCAAGAACACCCTTCGGGGTGAACGGTCCCGCTTTGCCTCCTGAGAGGAGGCGGACGAGGTGGAGACAGTTCATTCCGGTGGCCGGCCGCTCACGCGCGCTGCGCTCGCCGGCCGGAGACGTGCGCTCGAAGACGGGCGGACGGTCTCGCGCAGGGAGCTCTCGGCCGCGGGCCGAGACGCGGCCAAGGCCCTGAACCTGCGCCCTGCCCTGCGTTCGATCCTCTCGGCGCTCTGCGCCGTGTGGGGTGAGCAGGATTGGGAACGCCTGGTGGTGTGGCCCTCGAACGAGCACCTGTGCGGGATGACCGGGCTGTCGGAGCGCGCGCTCCGCTACGGCCTGCGCGACCTCGTGGCCCTGGAGGTCATCACACCTCGGGACAGCGCGAACGGCAAGCGTTTCGCCATCCGCGGGCCGGGCGGCGCCGTCATCGACGCGTACGGTTTCGACCTGACTCCCATCGTCGCCCGGAAGGGAGAATGGGCGACCGCGATCATGGAAGCCACCGCGAGGGGCGCTCAGCGAAGCCGCGCGTTCGATCTCCTGACCGTTCGTCGCCGCGCGGTGTCGGAGGCCCTCGCCGCCCTGCGCGCCCGCTTCCCGGCGACGGATGCTGCCGATCTGCTCGCGGCGCAGGAGGCCCTGGAGCGCAGCACGCCGAGGAGACGCGCTTCCGGCATGGGCCCTGACGTCGTTCTCGACGCTTGGGGAGAACTGCAAGTCATGGCGGAGGATCGTTTCTATCAAGCCGCCTCTGCCGGCAATTCCGGCCGCCACACAGAACAAGACACCGGATCTCCTACCGATCCTTGTGCAAAGGCTCCCGAGAAGGAGCCTGAGCCGACCCGTAGGCCCGAACCGTCACTCGTCGCGGCTGCTTGCCCTGTCGCTGCCGAATTCGGCGTCACCCTCAGAACGGAAGCGGATGTCATCGAGATCGGCCGGCTGATGCGGGGCGGGATCGGCGCGCATCCGTCGGCCTGGAGCGAGGCTTGCGAAGCCCTCGGTCCGTTCCGGGCCTCGGTGCTCGTGCTGATCGTCGCGCAGCTCCACGACGACGACGTGCGCCGGGGTGAGATCCGCATCAAGAACCCAGGCGGCTACTTCCGGCAGCTCGTCCGCCTGTGTTCCGAAGGTCGCTACGGGCTCGAAGCCGAGCTCATGGCGATGCGCAGGAGGAAGATGACGTGACCTCGGGCGAACGTCACCCGCCCCGGACCGCGGAGCCCTGCAGATGCGCCACGCCGCGGCAGCGAATCCGGACCCCCGGATCCTGACCGATGTAGGTAGCCTCCGGATCCCGGAACTCACGCTACGCTTGCGCGGCCATTGAACATGGGAGGCTTGCGGTGAAGGTGTTTCAGATCCGGCACGAGGTGACGGGCGCCATCCTCTGGACGGGCTCGGCGCCTGACCCGCTCGCTGCCCTCGACGCCATGGCGCACGAGGCGGGGTATTACGATCATTCCGATATCCCCGACCATCTCCGGGCCGGTGGACTCGCCATTGAGGAGATCCGGGTCTAGCGCGCCGACAACCACGCGAAGAGTCCGATCCCTGCGGGCGCCGGGCAGGCGCCCTCGCTTCACGGAAGACCGCCGCGGTGACGTGTCGGTGAGCGATACCGGATTGGTCAGGCGCCTGCAGTGCCGTTCCGCCAGGAGGCCGGGCAGGTTCCGCGGCACCCGGCGCTCTCGGTGCAGAGGGGTTCGGCGCGTGATCGCCCCGAACCCGGTCCCCATCGGACAGGTTTGTGTGGGACGCAATCGGGATCAACTGCGTTACTGCGGCGACGAAGTGTGGAGATCCAGGATGGCAGACGCCGTCGCGTCGCAACGCGCTGTTCTGATTGTCGAGGACAATCCCGTGCAGCTCATGGATGCGGCTGCAGCCCTTCGCGACGCGGGATACGAGGTCGCGGAGGCCGCCACTGTCGAAGCCGCCCAGGCTCATCTGGCGGCCCGTCCCGAACTTGTGGCCATGGTCGCGGACGTGGACTTGGCAGGCGAGCCCTTGAGTGGCTTCACCCTGGCCAAAGCCGTCGCGGCGCGCTGGCCCGAATTGGCGATCCTGATCGTGTCGGGTGTGGCTTGGCCGGCCGAGGAGCAGATGCCGATGGGCGCTCGCTACCTGCGCAAACCGTTCACACCGGAGGGGCTGGCCGGCGCGCTGGGGGCTGTGCTGGCGGCGCGGGGCGTAGGGTCCGTGCCGCATTGACGGTGGCCAGCCCAGCGTGCGCCGGCGCGGGAGAGCCGCGCCGGCGCACGCTGGGACGCATCACGGCGAGGTTCAGGTCCCGCTGTCGCCGGCGCTGGCGTCGTCGCTACCGTCGAGCAGCCAGTCCGGTATCCCGGGAAGCACTTCCCCGGCGACCTCACCGGCGGTCTTCAGGGCCCGCTCCACTTTCGCTTCCGAGTACTCGCCGCGGACCTCGGCGAACAGCTCGCGCGCCAGACGGTCCAGCTCCTCGTCCGAGAGCGTCTGGTCCGGCTCGTCCCTCATGCGTGCAGGCCCCCCCAAGCATCGGCCGTCCTGCGCCACCGACCCCGTCACGGGGCGGGAGCGCGTCCGGTGTCACCACCCGTGAGCCGATACGCAACGCGGCCCGCCATCACGGTGCCTGGGCCCGGTTAGGGGATCGTCACCGGCGGGGGACCGAAGATGTCCCAGGCTGACGCTGACGCCGCCGATCCTTCCGTCGCGGTGATCGGCCACCCGCCTCAGTCCACGCCGCAGGCGAGGAGATCGCGCCTGCGCTGCTCGGACGTCTCTCGGGCCTCGTCCTGCCAGCTGGCCTCTGGCGGGTCTCGGTCGGCCTTCACCGGTCGCTCGCCAGGCAGGTACAGACTGCGGGGATCACCGGGCAACGCGCCCGTCGTCTCGGGGTCCCGGTCGCAATCCCGAGCCGGCTGATCGGCCAGGGCGAGCGCGGGACCCGCGCACACGACGACGGCCACGGCGAACGCGAGCAACTTTCTCATGGGGGTCCCGATGGGCCAGGCCCGGCGCATGTACCGCGTCGCCGGTAGGGCCGGAGGGCTTAACGGCGGTTCGCGATGGTCGCCACACCCGTGTCGGCACGGCAGACATGCGTGACCGTCGCCGCAGATCGATCGGCGCCCGGGGACGATTTCCACGTCGCCGGCACCGAGCCGCGGCGGCCGGGCGTGGTGTCCGGACTGCCGCGTGCCCGTCACTCCGCTCGCGGCCGCGCCGGTCAAGGCTCGAACCGACGAGCCCCCACTGCGCCCCCACTGCGCCCCCGCGCGGACGTGAATGGCCGAATCCGCCCTGTCGGAACGGTCAGGCCTGCCGCATCTCCGTGTCGCTGCCGGACGGCAGAAGCTCGGACCGGCGCGCGTGAGCGACGCCGCCCAGCAGGAGGAGAAGCACGAAGGCGGGAAGCGGCATCAGAACGGGGTCGCCCGCGAGGAGATGGCTGCCGACCGCGCCGGCCATGAGCACGGCGAGAAGACCGGCGCCGAGGGCGACGCAACCGGGCGTCCAGAGGAGCACCGCGCCGAGGAGTTGCAGGGCGCCGACCACGTCCATGAACCACAGCGGGTAGCCGAAGCGGACGAAGCCCTCGACCTCGAACGGCACAGCGGCGAACTTCATGCCGGCGGCCACCAGGAACACCGCGGTCAACAGGCCTCGCAGCGCCACGCTGCCGACACTCCGCCTATCCCGAACCCGAGCCATCCCCACACCACTCCCTGCAGGCATCACTCTCGGCGGATCAGACGAAGTGCGTCGGCAGCGCCGCGGTCAGGGCGATCTGGAGGACGGCGAGCGCCAAGCCAGTCAGCATCGACCAAGCCACGATGTGGTCGGTGACGGTCATGCCCTTGGTCATCATCTTGGTGGCCATCGGTGGTTGCCTCATCCGTGCAGCCGTGGATCGGCTGTCCCAGGACGGTCATATGGCCAAGCTGGATTGCGCCGTTATTGCTTCGATTATTGCGTTGGATTGCACCAAATCAGTTGAGACGCCGTTCTCGGTGAGCGATCCACGGCGCCACGCGCGATCGCCGGCACGCCTCCGGGATGCGCCGCGACGCCATGGCCGCGCGGCGACTGACCGCCGCCGGCCACATCGTCGGCTACATGCCGGGGTGAGGCCGTCCTCGCCCACGCTGGCCCGGAGCGCCGTCAGTTTGCCGCCGTCCCGCTCGGCGGTGACGAAGACCTTCGCGTCGGGACGGATCGCCGACGGATCGACTGGCTCATAGGCGACGATCGGTGTCTCAGGCGACACCGCCACGGTCTCCGACGCGCCGCCCCCGTAAGCCTCCGCGGCGGGGACCCGACAACCCGGGAAGACGGGCGCGGCGCTCGGCGACGCCCGGGGTCCAGCCCGCCCGTCCGCGGGCGCGACGACGGTGCTGTCGGGAGGACGCTGCCGATTCAGGCGTCCGCGTCGGCGCGTCCGTCCCACGCGTCGAGGCGCGACGGCGCCATCGGTGCCGCGGCGGCGATCCCGAGCCGGGTCGCGGCAGCCGCAGCGGCGATGATGAGGCCGATGAAGAGCAATGGTTCGAGCATGGCCGTGCCCTCAGCTATGGGCCCGCGCGGCGAGATGGCGGCGCGCCGAACGGTGGCGGGCACGCGCATTGTGCTGCCGCCGCATCTGTTCTTGGAGGATCTCGTCTTCGTGCCGAGGGAAAACTGTGATCGCGGTCGATTGCGGGACACGCAGACCGTCCTCACGCTGCGGATAGATTGGTTTCATGACCGCTCCCCCGTATTACCTACGTAGAAGCTTAACCGTTCTTTAACCGATTGCAACCCGGTGGCAGGGTCGGGTTCCGACGGCGCCGGCGCGCGCTGGAGATCCTTCTCCCTCGGGTAGTCCGCCCTGATCGCCGCGGCGACGCGCCTTCCCTCACCAGCCCGGGCACTGGCCGCATTTCGGGCCCGACGGCTCCGGTCCCGGCAGACCCCCCGATCTCAGAGGCCGGGCGGCTGCTGATCCGGGCCGGGGAACTACCTCAGGCACGGTTGCCGCCTATGTCATCTGACCGGGAGCCGCCGTCGGACTGACTTTGATCGTGGAGGACGCAACGATGCCGCCCAAGCTGACCAAGACCATCATCGGAGCCGTTATCGCCGTCGCGCTCGCCGCTGCAGTCTCCTACGGAGTCATCAGCCAGCAGACGGCCGACAAGATCCAGACTCAGGCGAACCAGACCCTGCAGAACGATCAGGCGCCGGCCAGCACCGGTCAGCAGCCGCCGCCTCCGCCTCAGAACTCGATCCCGCAGGCACCCGCACAGCCGGGGGCGTCGCCGCAGAACCCCGCGCCGGCACCGCGTCAGTGAGCGAATCCGGGCGCGTCGATGGTGGGTCCGCAACGTCGAGCACGCCCCGGGATCGGCCCGGGTCACTGGCATCGGGGTCGACGGCACATCCTCCCCTGTCGGCGATGACCTGAAGCCGCGGCAACGAGATCGCGGCCCTGTTCGAGCAGAATACTTCGGAGATACGGCGGTCATCGCGGAGGTGCCCTTGGCAAAACCGTTTGCCACGCTGCTGCTCGCAGCAGCCGTCTCTGTTCTGTCAGATCTGCCGGCGCGATCTCAGGTCGCGCCCGTCAACAACTGGGCTGAGTTCCGCGAGGCGATGGCGGCGTGCTGGACGGTGCCGCCCGGCACGGAGGGATCCCTGATTGCCTACCGGTTCGGCCTCGACAAGACGGGTGCCATCCGGGGCAAGCCGCTCATCACCGCGCGGCGACTGGTCGGCGACCAGGACGCGCACCGTCGCTACGAGGAGGCGGCATCCGCTGTGCTGGCACGCTGCTTCCCGCTCAAGGTGACACAGGCGTTCGGCGCGATCCTCGGCGAGAGCCCGATCTATCTGCGGTTGGTCAACACGAAGCCGACGGCCGCCTACCAGATCAACAGCAACGTGACGATCTTCGCGCCTCGCTAGGCTGCCCCTCGCGGATGCTCGCCTTGCCCGCCCGGGGGCCTCCCGAGACCGGCTGACAGGCGGTCCGGGAACGCAATGCCTTCGCGGGCAGCGCGCTCGACGGCCCGTTCCATCTGTGTTTGCTGACACGGCCGGCCAGGAGAACGAGCCGCGCGGGAGGGGGGACCATGCGGACCGGTTGGGTTCTTGCCGGCGCGCTCGGCTGCGCGCTCGGCGTCACGCCGGCACAGGCGCGGATCACTCAGATCGAGGTCGTCACCGTCGAGCCGTTCGCCGACGGCGCTGAATTCGGACCTGCCGGCGCGTACGAGCGGGTCATCGGTGCCGCCCGCGGCGAGCTCGATCCGGCAGATCCGGCCAATGCCGGCATCGTCGACATCGCGCTGGCGCCGCGCAATGCGCGCGGCATGGTCGAATACAGGACCGACCTGTTCATCCTGCGCCCGAAGAACCCTGCCCGCGGCAGCGGTACGCTGCTGTTCGAGGTGCTGAACCGCGGCCGCAAGTTCCTCTTCAACTGGGTGCTGGACGCGCCGGCCCAAGGGGCCCAGGCCGTCAACGATCCGCGCAACGCCGTCGACGCCGGAACCGGCCTCGTCCTGCGTCGCGGCGACACGATCGTCTGGTCGGGCTGGGAGGCGGACGCGCTGCGCCAGCAGGGCGGCATGGCCATCGACGTGCCGGTCGCCTCCAGGAACGGCAAGCCGATCGTGGAGATCGTGCGCGACGAACTCGTGAGCGCGACGCGCGGGCCGCCAGAGGCGCCCTTCTATCTCACCTTCAAGGCGGCCAGCCAGGACAAGGCCGGCACGCAGCTGACCGTGCGCCGCCGGGCGGCCGACCCGCCTCGGCCGGTTCCGGAGGAGGCGTGGCACTACGCGACGCCGCGGCAACTCGAGCTCCTGCCCAAGGGAACGAAGCCGCTGCCGGGCTCGATCTACCAGTTCACCTACCGCGCCACCGAGCCGAAGGTGCTCGGCATCGGCTTCGCCGCGACGCGCGACGTGGTCGCCTACCTGCGCGGCGATGCCGCCGGTGGCGCCAACCCGGCGGGCGGAGCGATCCGGCACGCGGTCGCGCTCGGCATCTCCCAGAGCGGGCGGTACCTGCGCGACTTCATCGCCCAGGGCTTCAATCGCGACGAGGCCGGGCGCCGGGTCTTCGACGGCGTGCTGTCGCACATCGCGGGGATCGGCGGCGTCTTCCTGAACGCGCGCTTCGGCCAACCGTCCCGCACCAACACGCAGCACGAGGACCATCTCTATCCGGAGAATGCCTTCCCGTTCTCCGCGGCGGCTCAGCACGACCCGGTGACGGGACGGACCGGCGCGCTGCTGCGCGACGACGGCTTCGACCCGTTGCTGATCGAGGTGAACACCGGCACCGAGTACTGGCAGAAGGGTGCCTCGCTGCTGGCGACGGATCCCCTGGGCCGCACCGACCTGGCCTTGCCCGACACGACACGCGTCTACTTGGTCTCGAGCGGCTTCCACTACGGGCGCGCCGGACTGACCTCGAGCAGAGGCCCCTGCGCCAACATGCGCAGCACCCTCAATCCGGCGCCTGCCCTCCGGGCGCTTCTCGTCGCACTCGAGGACTGGGTGACGCTCGGCACGCCCCCGCCCGACAGCCGGATCCCGCGCCTGTCGGACGGCACGCTGGTGGAGCCGGCCGAAGCCGGCTATCCCTTCATCGTCGGTGTGCCGGTCCCGACCGCCCCGAACACGATCGCCCGCTTCAGCACCTACGTCGATCCCAAGCCCGAGAGCGGGCCGCAGTACCGGCCGCTCGTGCCCCGCGTCGACGCGGATGGCAACGACGTGGCAGGCATTCGCCTGCCGGCCGTCGCCGCACCGCGCGCGACCTTCACGGGCTGGAATCTCTACGCCGATCCCTTCCCGGCGGGGGCCCTCTGCGACCGGGAGGGGAGCCAGCTTCCGTTCGCCCGGACCCGGGCGGAGCGGGAGGCCAACGGGGATCCGCGGCCCTCGCTGGAGGAGCGCTACCCGGATCCGAATGCCTACCTGGCTGCCGTGACCAAGTCCGTGGACGCGCTGGTTCGGGATCGCCTGCTCCTGCGCGAGGACGGCGACCGCCTTGTCCAGGCGGCGCGGCAGGAGTCCGCGCCATGACCGCTCCGGATTCGGTCGTGCCGCCGGCGTAGACATGCGTCGGGCGGACCTTGTCCCTCAGGGAGACGTCTCGGACAGTCGACGGTCTTCCAGGGCGGCGTAGACCATGGTGCGGGTCAGCGTGCGGTAGTGCTGGCGCTGGTCGGCCGAGGAGGTCTGCATCATCAGGAGCGCGAAGAACCCCTCTACAGGGTCAACCCAGAAGTATGTGCCTCCGACGCCGCTCCAGAACCAGTCGCCGACATTGCCGGGGAACGGCGCCTCGCCCGCCGCGAGGCGGACCGCCACGCCCAGCCCGAAGCCGTAGCCCGGCCCCGGCGGATAGTAGGCGGCCTTCGCGATCGCCGCCCCGAGATGATCCGAGGTCATGAGCCGCACGCTGGCCGGCGCCAGGACGCGCGCGCCGTCGAGACTGCCGCCGGCGAGAAGCATGCGCAGGAAGCGGGCGCAGTCCGCCGTGCTCGATACGAGGCCGCCATTGCCCCTCTGGCCGCGCCGCGGCTGCGCGGGATCGTGAAAGACAGGGCGCTGCCCCGGTGCTTGCGGCAGCGGCTGCGCGACGCGTGATCCCATCGCGGCCGAGATCTGGAACAGCGTGTCGGCCATGCCGAGCGGCTCGAGCACGGTCGCGTCGAGGACCCGCTGCAGATCCGCGCCGCCGGCGATCTCCAGGACGCGGCCGAGCACGTCGGTGGCGTGCGAGTAGTGCCACACCGTGCCGGGCTCGTGCTCCAGCGGCAGGCGGGCGATCCGTTCGGCGAACGCCGCGTTGTCGAGATCCTCGGCGAGCAGGCCGTCGGCCGCGTAGGCGCGCCGCGCCGGCCCGTCGCCGAGATAGCCGTAGGCGATCCCGGCGGTGTGGCGCAGGAGATCCTGAACGGTCGGCCTGGCCCTGGCGGGCCTGAGGCCGCCGTCCGGATCGAGCACCGACAGGTGCTCGAAGGCGGGAATGAACGCCGCCACGGGCTGATCGAGGCGCAGGGCGCCGCGCTCGGCGAGCACCATGGCCGCGGCGGAGACGACGACCTTGGTCATGGAGTAGATGCGCCAGAGCGCGTCTGGCCCGAGGGGCGCGCGCGCGACGCGGTCGCGGTAGCCGACGGTGCGTCGCCAGATCGCCCCGTCCGCGCCGCCGACGAGCATGTCGGCCCCGGCGATCGCGCCGCTGTCGACATCGGCCGTCAGGCGGTCGCCGAGGCGGTCGAGGTGGCGGGAGGAGAAGACTGGCGCAGTCCGCATGGCACCGATGTAGCGCGCGCCACCGCGCCCGCATCGCCGCGGCCGCGAAAGGCCGGACGGCGACGCGCATCGGCTCCGGTGTCCTCGGGGCGCCGCGCGCCGGGGCGACGGTCCGGCCCGGCGAAGGATGGCGCGCCACGTAAGGACCGGGCGCGGCTCTAAGCCTCTGTTTCGACGCGCTTGCTTGCGCCGGACCGGTATCCACTTCGGTGCAGAGCGCTCTAGGCCGGCCTGACGTCGTAGAATTGCGGGAAGCCGTTGCGCACGCCCGTCAGGCCCCGATAGGCCGTCGCCTCGTAATAGGCGCCGAGCGGCAGGTACGGCACGTCGATGAAGAACTGTCGCTGGATCTCGGCGCAGATCGCCTTCTGCGCCGCAGAATCGGGCGCGGTGAACCACGCGGCGCGCAGCTCCTCGAGACGGGGCGCGCGGGGCCATCCGAACCAGGCCTGGTCGCCGTTGCCGCGGATGCCGAGCTGGCCGGCGGGATCGAAGTTGTTGGTGCCGTTCAGGTAGGTGACGAAGGTGCTCCAGCCGCCCTTGTCCGGGGGCTGGCGGCTCGCCCGGCGCTGCACCAGGGTCCCCCAGTCCATCGCGACGAGGTCCACGGCGAGGCCGCATTTCTGGAAGGCTTCGGCCGCGACGAGGGCCAGGGGATGGGTGGCCGGGTAATCGGTCGGGTCGAGCATGACGACGCGCTCGCCCCGGTAGCCGGCCTCCGCCAGGGCGCGCCTGACCGCGGCGTAGTCGCGGGGGCCGACCAGCCCGTCGGTGCCCGCGCGCGTCGCCATCGGCGCCTCGGGGCTGAAGACGCCGACATGGTCCTTCCACAAGGCGCGCTCGTCGCCCGCGACCGCGCTCATGAACTCGGTCTGGTCGATGGCGCCGAGCAGCGCCCGGCGGATCGCGGGATTGTCGAAGGGCGGATGCAGGTGGTTGAAGCGCAGGCAGCCGATGCCGCCGGCCGGATCGAGCACCTCCAGCCGGATCCCCGATCTGCTCCTGAGCAGCGCCTGCAGATCCGGCGTCGGGTTCTGCCACCAGTCGACCTCGCCGGCCGCCAGCGCGCTCGCGGCGGTGGAGGCGTCGGGCACGATCCGCCACTCGATCCGCTCGAAATGGGCCCGCTTCGGTCCGGCGGTGAAGCTCGCCGCGCCGTCCGGGCGGGGCACGTAGCCGTCGAAGCGCTCGTAGACGGTGAGCGCCCCCGGGACGCGCTCGTCCGCCTTGAAGCGGAACGGGCCCGAGCCGACCATCTCGGTGACCTGCGTGTTCGGGTCGGTCTTCGCCAGGCGCTCCGGCATGATGCAGGGCATCGAGGTGCCGGTCTTGCCCAGAGCCGCGGGCAGCAGCGGGAACGGCCGCTTGAGGCGGAACTGCACGACGCGGTCGGAGGTCGCCGCGAGTTCGTCGGTGGCGTCGATCAGCGCCCGGCCGAAGGCGTCGCGGGCGGCGAAGCGGCGCACGCTCGCCACCGCGTCGCGCGCCAGCACCGGCGCGCCGTCGTGGAAGCGCAGGCCCTCGCGCAGGGTCAGGCGCCAGAGGCGGCCATCCGCCTCGACGGCGTGGCCCTCGACCATCTGCGGCTGGAACTCGTAGCCCGCGGTCTGGCCGTAGAGGGTGTCGAAGACGAGGTAGCCGTGGTTGCGCGTCACGGTCGCCGTCGTCCAGATCGGGTCGATCACCGCGACGTCGCTTTCCGGGATGAAGCGCAGGACCTTGGCGGGCTGCGCGACGGCGGGCCGCGCGACCGCGGCGGCGGCCAGGGCGGCGAGGACCTCGCGGCGCCTCATCGGCGAGCGCTCGTGCTGGATGCCATCGGAGACCGTGCGCCCGTCACCCTCGTCGCGTCGCATGGTGCCCTCGGAGAGGCTGCGAGGCAAACGCGGGGCCGCGCCCCGCCGCGTCAGCGGGCGGTGCTCGGGGCACAGAGGCGGGGCAACTCGCGCCGCGAGCCCCCTGGACGACCCCGCATCCGCCGGGCCGGAGCCTCCGTCCCGGCGCCTCGGGCCCTAGCGCTCGCGGTCGGCCCCGGAATCGGCCTGTTCGGGCGCGGTCATCTCCGGCGTCAGCAGACCGAGTTCGATCAAGAAGGCCGAAGTCGGTTCCAAGTAGACGCCGATCTGGATCGCATCCGGGTCCGAATGCGGCGTCACATAGGTGCGCCTCTCGTACAGCTCGGACTCGCCGCTCGCCAACAGGTCCAGCAACGCGCACCGGCGCATCCAAGAGATGATCCCGCGCGCGTAGGCGTCTTCGACCAGCTTGAATCCGCCGATCACGGCGTGTTCGAAATCGGGATCCGTTCGGATCACGACTCTGCGGGGTGTTTCCTGCATGTGTGTCCTGCGACGCTCTCGGATCGCGGCCAGCCGGCTCATGCTGATCTTGCGGCCGGCCGCCGAGGCTGACCCAGACTCGGACCAGTCCTGTCCAGGCGCAGAGCCCGCGCGGGCGTTTCCGTCGCCATCATTTGTGGTGCTCGGTGCTCGACCGAAGGACGTAGCACCCTGTCGCGGGCCGCCGCGCCCGCGGCTGAGGCCCCGCGGTCACATCGCTGCGCCGTGTCGTTCGATGTGCCGCACGCCTGCACGATTGCCGCGGAGCCGCCGGAGGGGCCGTTCGGTCGGGCGCTCCCCGAGCCGGCCGCGGTCCGAGCCGGCGGCCACGGCGACCCCGTCGCTCCGGCAACGCCGCCAGCGCGGGTGCTCCGGAACACGCCGGGCCTGAAAGCTTGAGCCTACATCGGGATCACACCGCGACGACAGTCGCGAGCCCGATGGAGACGACGATGACCTGGACGAACCGCATCACCGTAGCCGCGACCCTCATCGGCGGCGCGATCGCGCTGGTGACTTACGCGCAGGCCCTGAGTCTGCCGACGCACTTCGCCTGAGCCCGCCTGCCGGGGGAGCGCCCCGCGCCGCTCCTCCGACGCCGTCGTGACGGCCACCGTCGCGTTGAGACTTATCGCGCAGCCCACGATCGGGCCGCCTCGCTTCGTCCGAGGCGCGCCTGGCGGACCGCTCTGAGCCGCTCCGGGCCGCGCCGTCGGCGCGCGCGGTTCTCGGCAGGATCGGCCACGATCGCCCAGGATCGGGCGCCGGACCGCGTCGGCGCGGACGCGCCCGCCCCGCTTGCCGGGCCCGCCCTTTCGGCGTTTCAAGGCCGTGACCCCTGGAACGTGGCCCGGCCGGCGATGGAACTGAAGTGGATCGAGGACTTCCTCAGCCTCGCCGAGACCCGTAGCTTCTCACGCTCGGCCGAGGCGCGGCACGTCACGCAATCGGCGTTCAGCCGCCGCATCCGCTCCCTGGAGGTCTGGCTCGGCACGGCCTTGCTCGACCGCAGCACCTACCCGATCACCCTCACGGCGGACGGGCGCCACTTCCTCGAGACCGCCGAGGAGGTGGTGCGCCTCCTCACCCTCAGCCGCGCCGACTTCCGCAACCGCAGCGATCGGTCGAGCCTGCCCGTCGTCGCCATCACGGCCCTGCATTCGCTCTGTCTCTCCTTCCTGCCGCGCTGGCTCGGCGCGCTCCGGGGCGAGCTCGGTGCGATGAGCAGCCGCGTGCTGCCGGAGAACTTCAACATCTGCCTCCAGGCCCTGGTCGAGGGCGGCTACGACCTCATGCTGACCTATCACCATCCGGGCATCCCGATCCCGCTCGGGCCCGATCGCTTTCCCTGCCTCGTCGTGGGCCAGGACAGCCTCGTGGCCGTGGCGGCGCCGGCGGATCTCCCCCGCGACCGGGAAGGCCGCCTGCCGCTCCTGCAATATTCCCGCGGCTCCTTCCTGGGCCGGCTCGCCGCCATCGCCCAGGCCCGGGAGGGCGCGCCCGCGACCTATCCGGTCCACACGAACGAGAACTCGATGGCCGAGGCCCTGCGGTCGATGGCGCTCGCGGGACACGGGGTCGCGTGGCTGCCGAGGAGCCTCGTGGCCGGCGAGATCGCGGCGGGCGCGCTCGCCATCGTCAGCCCCGAGATGTCGATGGAGATCCGACTGTACCGCAGCGCGGAGCGGGCCCGGCCGTTCTTGGAGGCCGTCTGGTCGGCCGCCGCCGCGGATTCGAAGAACTATTCCGGTTCGGAATAGTTCTGGTCGCAACTAGCATTGGCGGCCCGCCGGCACCGGGACTATCAGACGCCGGCCGGTCAGGCGCGGCCGCCCGTGAGGGCGGGGCGACTGGCGGCGACCCTTCATCGCGCACCGTCGAGAGCGTCGACGCCCCCTCACGCGGGCCGGTCACTCACGCGCAATCGTCCGCCCAACCGTCCTGCCCTACGGCGCGCCGGATCGCTTCCGCGCGCGAGGAGAGAGCCGTGTCCGAGATCGCTTCCGCCGCCGCCACCCGCACCGAGCACGACCTCCTGGGCGACCGCGAGGTTCCGCAGGCGGCCTACTGGGGCATCCATACCCTGCGCGCGGTCGAGAACTTCCCGATCACCGGCACTACGCTGGCCACCTGCCCGGACCTGATCCGGGCGCTCGCGGCGATCAAGCAGGCGGCGGCGCTCGCCAACCGGGAACTCGGCCTGCTCGACGCGGCGCGCTGCGACGCGATCGTGGCGGCCTGCGAGGAGATCCGGGCCGGCGGCCTGCACGATCAGTTCGTGGTCGATCTCATCCAGGGCGGGGCCGGGACCTCGACCAACATGAACGCCAACGAGGTCGTGGCCAACCGCGCGCTCGAACTGCTCGGCCACGCCCGCGGCGCCTACGGGCAGCTGCACCCGAACGAGCACGTCAACATGGGCCAGAGCACCAACGACGTGTACCCGACGGCCCTCAAGATCGCCGGCATCGGCGCGATCCGTCGGCTCGTCGCCGCGATGGCGTCGCTGCGCGGCAGCTTCGAGGCCAAGGCCGCCGAGTTCTCGGACGTGCTCAAGATGGGCCGCACCCAGCTGCAGGACGCGGTGCCCATGACGCTCGGCCAGGAATTCGGCACCTACGCGCGTATGCTCGGCGAGGACGAGGCCCGGCTGGGCGAGGCCGAGCTGCTGATCCGCGAGATCAACATGGGCGCCACCGCGATCGGGACCGGCATCACCGCGCATCCCCTCTACGCGGCCGCGGTCCGCGCGCGGCTGTCCGAGATCACCGGCATCCCGCTCGTCACGGCCGACGATCTGGTCGAGGCAACCCAGGATTGCGGCGCCTTCGTGCAGGTGTCCGGCGTCCTCAAACGGGTGGCCGTGAAGCTGTCCAAGACCTGCAACGACCTGCGCCTGCTCTCCAGCGGTCCGCGCGCGGGCTTCGGCGAGATCAACCTGCCGGCCCGGCAGGCCGGCTCCTCGATCATGCCCGGCAAGGTCAATCCGGTGATCCCCGAGGTGGTGAACCAAGTGGCGTTCGAGGTGATCGGCAATGACGTGACGATCAGCTTCGCGGCCGAGGCCGGCCAGCTGCAGCTCAACGCCTTCGAGCCCGTGATCGCCTACAGCCTGTTCCGCAGCTTCGCGCATCTCGAAGCCGCCTGCCGCACGCTCGATCTCCACTGCGTGCGGGGCATCACCGCCAACCGCGAACGGCTGCGCGCCAGCGTCGAGCACTCGATCGGGATCGTGACCGCGCTCAACCCCTATATCGGCTACCGCAACGCGACGGCCGTCGCCATGGAGGCGCACGCGACCGGTCGCGGCGTCTACGACCTCGTGCTCGAGAAGGGGCTGATGGCCCGCGCGCAGCTCGACGCGGTCCTCCGGCCCGAGCGGCTGACCCGCCCGCAAGCCCCCGATCCGGTCATCGCCCGGGCCGTCGCCGGGGCCTGATCCAGAATCCGGGATCCGCGCCCGCGACGCCAGCGGTCGGATCCCGCACGCCGAACAACACGATCCCATGGGAGGACAACGGATGACGCACGCCGATACGGACCCGGATTCCACGACATCGCGCTCGGGCCGGCTCACGCTCTATACCGGGCTCGGGCTGGCACTCGGCATCCTCGTCGGCGCCGTCCTGCACGGACTGGCGGCCGGACCCGACGAGGCCAAGGCGTTCGCGGCGCACTTCACCCTCGCGACCGACATCTTCCTGCGTCTGATCAAGATGATCATCGCGCCGCTCGTGTTCGCCACCATCGTGGCCGGCATCGCGAGCTTCGGCGACGCCCGCTCGGTCGGCCGGGTCGCCGCGCTGGCCATGGGCTGGTTCGTCACCGCCTCGGTCGTCTCGCTCACCCTCGGGCTCCTGACCGCGAACCTGTTCCAGCCGGGCGCGGGCCTGGGCCTGCCGCTGCCCGACGCGGGGGCGCAGACCGGCCTGAAGGCCGCCTCGCTGAACCTGCGCGACTTCCTCGTCCACGTCTTCCCGACCAGCATCGTCTCGGCCATGGCCGGCAACGAGGTGCTGCAGATCCTGGTCTTCTCGATCTTCTTCGGCTTCGGTCTCAGCACGATCGACCGGCGCTACAGCGAGCCGATGGTGCAGCTTCTCGACGGCCTCGCCCGCGTGATGTTCAGGGTCACCGACACGGTGATGCGGCTCGCGCCGATCGCCGTCTTCGCGGCCATCGCGGCGGTCGTCACCGTCCAAGGGCTCGGCGTCCTTCTCGATTACGGCAAGTTCATCGCCAGCTTCTACGCGGGCCTGTCCCTGCTCTGGCTGCTGCTGATCGGTGCCGGCTGGGCCGTGCTGGGCCGCCGCGTGGTGGAGCTGCTGCGCCTGCTGCGCGCCCCGATGATCCTCGCCTTCTCGACGGCGAGCAGCGAGGCCGCCTTCCCGCGCACCGTCGAGGTGCTGGAGCGCTTCGGGGTGCGCCCGCGCGTGACGGGGTTCGTGCTGCCGCTCGGGTACTCGTTCAACCTCGACGGCTCGATGATGTACCAGGCCATGGCCGCCCTGTTCATCGCCCAGGCGTTCGGGATTCACATGGGCTTCGGCGAGCAGCTGACGATGCTGCTCGTCATGATGGTGACGAGCAAGGGCATCGCCGGCGTGCCGCGGGCCTCGTTGGTCGTGGTGGCCGCCACCGTGCCGATGTTCGGTCTCCCGGCCGCCGGCATCCTGCTGATCATGGGCATCGACCAGATCCTCGACATGGGGCGCACCGTCACGAACGTCCTCGGTAACGGGCTCGCCACCGCGGCGGTCGCCAAGTGGCGGGGTGAGATCGCGGGCGGCGTCCGGGAGGTGAGCGCGGAGCCCGCGGGGCCGCGCCTCGACCTCGCCGCGCGGCCCGCGGCCGGCGCCGCCCGCGCTTGACGGCGCCGCCGTGGCCCGCTCGATGGCGGACGGGATCGCGCCGCTCGCCGCTGTCACGGACCGCTCCGGGCTCTGAGAGGCGACCGCGCCCGGGCACCGCTCCGGGCGCGGGGGCGCGGCGGCAGGGGCCGTGCCGGCCGGGTCCGGTCTGTCAGGTTCCGACCCGGAGCGGGGCTGTGAGCTTGCGCAGGTAGGCGATGGCCGACAGGGCCGTGATGCGGCCCGTACGGGGGTTCTCGTCGGTCGGGACGTTCTCGATCGTCATCGCGAAGCGCGCGGCGTCGGCCTCCACCTCGATGCGGTGCGTGTTGCGCTCCAGGCCGGGGTCGGCCCAGATCTCGAGCTCGGTCCGGTCGGGACCGATGCCGGCCAGCGAGAGCGCGACCGCGACGTTGAGATTCGCCGGGAAGCCGCGGGCCGCCTCGCGGGGGCTGCCGGCGAAGATGCGCATCGGCTCGGTGATGCCGCCGATCTCGATGCCGTTCTCCGCGAGGTAGGGGGCGCCGACGAGGCCGCGCACGGGCTTGCGGGTGATCATCCGCACCGTGCGGATGGTGCCCTCCGCGGCGGCCGTCACGGCGTCGAGGCCGAGCAGCGCGCCGGTCGGGACGACGATCTGACCGCCGTGGGCGCGGGCCGTCGCCACGAGGTCCTCGTGATCGAGGAGCGCGCCGCAGCTCAGCACGATCGCGGTCTTCCCCGCCGCCACGAAGGGCCGCACGATCGCCGGGAGATGCTGGGACGGCGCGCATTCCAGCACGATGTCGGCCCGCGGCTCCAGGGCGTCGAACGCGGTGACGACCTCCGGCGGCTCCGCGAGCGCCGCGAGGGCGGCCCGGGCTCTCGCGGCATCGCGAACCGCGACGGCGGTCAGCCTCAGCCCCGATATGGCGCCCGCATCGAGCGCGCGCGCCACGGCCAGCCCGACGGTGCCGAGGCCGGCGATCGCGATGCGACCGCCGCGGATGGGCGACCTCGGGGCTTCCTGCAGCGGCATGTCGGGTATCCGTTCATCGGGGCCGGAGCGGCCGACCGCGCCAGCCCTCTGCATCGGCCATGCCGGGGGACGCGCCTCAGCCCTCGCCGCGGGCATCGCGCGACCGGACCGCGTCGCCGCGCAGGGCGCGCGCGGTCCGCGCGACGTGTCCGACGCCGACGTCACGGTCGTCGATCCTTTCCAGGGCGCTGTCGACGTCCCCCGCGACCCTGCCGCGCTGTTCCACGGCGCGCCGCTGCGCCGAGGCGAGGCGGTCCGCCTTCATCTCGAGGTGCCTCAGGCACGCGCACCGCAGGAGCGAGGCGAAATTGCGTGCCTCACCGTGGAGAGCGAGCACTTCGTCGTAGAGAAGGGTCACGAGGCGCGGAAGGGTCATGCCCTGAGCGGCGGCGATGTCCTCGAGCACGTTCCAGAACATCACCTCGATCCTGATCGAGGTCGAGTGTCCGCCGAGCCGGATGGAGCGGGTCTCGCCCTCGTAGTCGGCGGATGGCATCCCCGAGTACAGATTGCACATGTCCACCCCTGCGATCCGCGCCGCTCACCCGCGGCGGCCGCCCGCGCTTCCCCGGGATGAGGAACAATAATGCAGCGCGCGCCCGTTTCCACCGCGTCCCGGGCCCTGGCGCAACGCGCTCCGCGGAGCGTCGCGGGCCCGCTCCGCAGTAGCATGATACTACCACCGCACGCTGGAGCGGCTCTAAGTTTCCGCTCGGCGGGACCCCTCGGGGCCGTCGGCCTCGGGCCTCGACAGGGGGGATCATGCGCGACATGCCCGAGCGGATCCCCGCGATGATCCGGGTCCGGGACGCGGCGCGCTCCGCGCGTTTCTACCGGGCCGCCTTCCGCCTCGACACCGCCGACCGGCCCGGCTTCGAAACCTTCACCCCGATCGATCTCGCGCATGCCGCGTCCGGTCTCGCGTCGGAGCTGACGGTCAACACGGGCCACGACGGCGCCTGCGGCCTGGGCGTGGGGGCCGCCCGGGGCACGGCGCGCTCCTGCTTCATCGACGACCCGGACGAGCACAAGATCGAGGTGCTCGCCCGCGGTTGGCGCTTCGCCTGATGACCCGCGACGGCCCGCCATCGGCCGCCGCGGCACCGGCACGACCGACACGGACAGGGGAGGACGGGATGAGGATGCAGGAGACGGGCGCATACCTGTCCCGCCGCGGCTTCCTGGGCGCCGCCGGCTCGACGCTGCTCGCGGTCGCGGTCATGCCGGACGGCAGCGTGACCGGGCGGGCCTGGGCGCAGATGCCGAAGGCGACGAAGCCCGAGACCTTCGCCTCCCTCGTTCAGATGTCGCGCGACTGCTACCCGCACGACCGCGTCGCCGACAGGTACTACGCCGCCGCGGTGCAGATCCTCGACGACGCGGCGCGGACCGCTCCAGGAGAACTGACGCTCCTCGAGGACGGGATGGCCGCGCTCAACCGGACGGCCGTCGAGAGGCACCGCCTGCCCTACGCCAAAGTTCCGCAGGACACGGACCGGGCGGCCCTCCTCGAGACCATCGAGCCGACCCCGTTCTTCCAGAAGGTGCGGGCCAACCTGATCGTCGGTCTCTACAACCAGAAGGAGCTGTGGCCGATCTTCGGCTACGAGGGCGCCTCCTTCGACAAGGGCGGCTACCTGGAGCGCGGATTCGACGACATCGACTGGCTCTGACGGCGGCCCGGCGCCCGCGCCGGCGGCCGCGCGCGACACGCATTCACCGCTCGGTCCGACCATCCCGCGCGAAGACGGGACGGGGCTGATCCGCGGCAGGAGGAAACCATGTCAGCTCCCTACGACCTCAGCGACGGCTCCGTCTTCGTCATCGTCGGCTCGGGCGCCGGCGGCGGGACCCTCGGGACCCAGCTCGCGCTCAAGGGCATCGACACCGTCATCCTCGAGGCGGGCGACCGGCACGAGACCTTCGACTTCGTCAACGACGAGTGGGATTCGTTCGCCCAGCTCGCCTGGAAGGACAAGCGGCACGCCACCGGGCCGTGGCCGATCGCCAAGACGTTCCCCAACCTGCCGGCCTGGATCGTGAAGGCCGTCGGCGGCTCGACCGTGCACTGGGCGGGCGCGTCGCTGCGCTTCCAGGAGCACGAGTTCAGGACGCGCACGCATTACGGCGCCGTGAAGGGGGCCAACCTTCTCGACTGGCCCGTCGACCTCCCGGAGATGGACCCCTGGTACGCCATGGCCGAGAACCGGATGGGCGTCACGCGCACCAACGGCATCCCGGGCCTGCCGGGCAACAACAACTTCAAGGTGCTCGAGGCCGGCGCCCGCAAGATCGGCTACACGGAGGTGCATACCGGCCGGATGGCCATCAACTCCGAGCCGCGCGACGACCGCGCCGCGTGCATGCAGCTCGGCTTCTGCTTCCAGGGGTGCAAGTCGGGTGCGAAGTGGTCGACGCTCATCGCGGAGATCCCGAAGGGCGAGGCCACGGGCCGGCTCGAGGTCCGTTCGGGCTGCCAGGTGCTGCGGATCGAGCACGATCCCGGCGGCAAGGTCACCGGCGTGGTCTACGCCGACAAGGACGGCGTCGAGCACCGGCAGAGAGCGCGGGCCGTCGCCGTGGCCGGCAACTCCATCGAGAGCCCGAGGCTGCTCCTCAATTCGCACTCGGCGAAGTTCCCCGACGGTCTGGCCAACGCGTCGGGGCAGGTCGGGCGCAACTACATGCGCCACACGACCGGTTCGGTCTAGGCCATCTTCGAGAAGCCGGTCCACATGTACCGCGGCACCACGATGGCCGGCATCGTGCGCGACGAGGCCCGGCACGATCCGAGCCGCGGCTTCGTCGGCGGCTACGAGCTCGAGACGCTCTCCCTGGGCCTGCCCTTCATGGCGGCGTTCCTCGACCCGCAGACGTGGGGCCGCGATTTCGCCGGCGCCCTCGACAAGTACCGGAACATGGCGGGCCTCTGGATCGTGGGCGAGGATATGCCCTGTTCCGACAACCGCATCACCCTGTCGGACGACACGGATGCCTACGGGATGCCGGTCGCGTCGGTCCATTTCGCCGACCATCCCAACGACGAGGCGATGCGCGAGCACGCCTACAGGCAGGGCAGCGCCCTCTACGAGGCCGTCGGCGCGGTCCGCACCATCCGCACCCCGCCCTATCCGTCGACGCACAACCTCGGCACGAACCGCATGAGCGAGAAGCCCCGGGACGGCGTCGTCAACCGCTTCGGCCAAGCCCACGATGTCGAGAACCTGTTCGTCTCGGACGGCTCCCAATTCACGACCGGCGCCGCGGAGAATCCGACCCTCACCATCGTCGCGCTGGCCCTGCGGCAGGCGGACCACATCGCCAAGCGGATGAGTCGCGGCGAGATCTGAGCGCGGATCCTGCGCCCGCATCCGGCCGGCGCAGGCGATCTCCGCGATCTCCGCGACCATCGCGACCATCGCGATCGCGCTTCCCGCGCGGGCCCGCGGAAAGCTCGGCTCCCGCCCCCGGCGTCAGTGGAGGTGAAACTCGCTGCCGACGGCCCGCAATTCCGCGGGCCTGATCAGGCGGCTGTGGGCCACCTTCACCGAATGCAGCGGCCCATCGAGGGCGCCCTGCCAGAAGGCCAGGAAGCGCTTCAGCTCCGGGAAGACGGGGAAGAGATCGTGCTGCTGCCAGATGAAGGTCTGGAGCAGGTGGGGATGGTCGGGCAGGTGATACAGGATCTCGGCTGTCGTCAGGCTGTAGCCTTCCAGCTGACGACGGAAGGCGGTCGAAACGCTCATGGCGGCCCCTCCTGCGCGCATCGTGAGAGTGACCCACGACGAAGCAAGAAAGTTGCCGGCTGAGCTGTTAACAAACGCCGAATCGCCCGTGATCTCAGTCGGTTAGCACTCAGAGCGGCCGATGGCTGCCAGAGCGGTTCGGGGTCGCGCGCACGCGCGCGCTGCACCGAGGTCGGGCCGCGCAGGACGGGCTCGGCGACGCTCGGTTCCAGCGCCCGGACCGCGAGCCGGCCTCTCCGTCGCCGGATCTGATCCTGTTCAGGACCCAAGCGTCTCAAATATTGCGCGTCTTCGAGCAATGAAAATAAATATTACTGCAGTCGAGGCATCGCTCGTGAAGCGTCTGCCGCGCCAATGTCATTCCTCCACCGTCGCGTGGGCGGCGAGGAAATCGACGAAGCTTCGGATGCGCAGCGCCAAGCGCGCGTGGCCGACATAGAGGACGTGGACGTCCTCGGCATCGCCGGGGTTGAACGCCTCCAGCACCGGCACGAGCCGACCGGCCGCGAGATCGGCCGCCACATGGAACCGGGCGAGGCGGGCGATCCCGGCGCCGCCGAGCGCCATCAGGCGCACCACCTCGCCGGAATTGCCGTAGAAATTCCCCTGGATCGGCCGCTGGTTGAGACCGGCTCCGACGCGGAACGGCCAGGTATCGAGGGAGCGGCGGAAGCTGAAGTTGAGGCAATTGTGCGCCGCGAGGCCGTCGGGATGCTCCGGGACACCTTCCCGCGCGAGATAGGCGGGGGCGGCGACCACGATCATCCGGCTGCGCCCGAGGCGTCGGGCCCGCAGGCGGGTGTCGCGGAGTGGGCCGATCCGGATCGCGACGTCCGCCTGCGTGGCGGGCAGGTCGATCACCTCGTCGGTCAGGGCGAGATCCAGGCTCATCCGCGGGTGCTGCGCGAGAAAGCGCGGCAGGACCGGCAGGACGACGTGGGTCCCGTACGGGACCGAGGCGTTCACCCGGAGCCGCCCGCTCGGCTCGGCGGCGGTCTGGGTGAGGCCCCGCTCCATCGCGTCGAGTTCCGCCATCAGCTCGGCGGCCCGCTCGCGGTAGGCCTCGCCTTCCGGGGTCAGGGTCAGGGATCGGGTCGTGCGCCGGAGCAGAGCGACCCCGAGGCGCGCCTCGAGGCGGGCGACGGCCCGGCTCACGGCGGAGGGGGTTTGCCGCAGGGCCTTGGCGGCCGCCGCGAAGCTGCCGCACCGCGTCGCCTGGAGGAACGCCTCCATGTCCCCGAGCCGATTGTCCATCGCGCCGCCACTCGTGCACCGAAGTCACGATCATCGTGCCGCGATGCCTGCTACTCAGCAATCCGGCGGCCGTCCATCTCCCCGGGACCGACACGGCAACGAGGACGAACCGTCATGGATCTTCAGCTCACGGGACGAAGCGCCCTGGTCACCGGCTCGACCGCCGGGATCGGTCTCGCCGTGGCCAAACGGCTGGCCGCGGAGGGCGCGGAGGTCATCATCGCGGGGCGCCAGCAGGCCAAGCTCGACGCGGCCGCGGCCGCGGTCGCCGCGGCGGGCCGCGCGCGCGCGATCCTGGCCGATCCCGCCACGGCCGAGGGCGCTGCCGCGCTCGTGCGCGCGGCCCCCGCGGTCGACATCCTCGTCAACAATCTCGGGATCTACGAGGCCAAGGCCTTCCCGGACATCGCCGACGACGACTGGCACCGCCTGTTCGCGGTCAACGTCGTGTCGGGGGCCCGGCTCGCGCAGGCCTATCTCCCGGGGATGCAGGCGCGCGGCTGGGGGCGCGTCCTGTTCGTCTCGAGCGAGTCCGGGATCGTGCCGCCGCCCGACATGATCCACTACGCCGTGACCAAATCGGCCCAGCTGACGATCGCCCGCGGACTCGCGCAGCTCACCAAGAGCAGCGGCGTCACCGTGAACACGGTGCTGCCCGGGCCCACGCGCTCCGACGGGATCGGCGATTTCCTGAAGAGTGTCGCCTCCGATCCCGACCTGTCGCCCGAGGCGATGGAGGCGGAGTTCTTCCGGCTCCATCGGCCGCTGTCGCTGATCCAGCGCCTGATCGAGCCGGACGAGGTCGCCGCCATGATCGCCTACCTGGCGAGTCCCCTCGCCGCCGCGACCAACGGCGCCGCGCTCCGGGTCGAGGGCGGGATCGTGCCGACCATCGCCTGACCGCCGAGGCCCGCGACGCGGAGACGGGCGCGCGGCGCGGGCCGGATACCGGCGCGGGGAGCGGGCGGCGCGAAGGGCGGGCGATCGATCCCCGACCTCTCCCCGGCCTCTCCCCGGCCTATCCCCGGCCGGTCCGCGGCTCTTCCCCGGCCAACCGTCCTGGCCCGATCACGTTCCGGTCGAGCCTGAGCAGGAGCGTCACCGGGAGGAGACCGATCATCACGATGAGCACGGCGGCGACGGCGCCGTCCTCGTACGTGCCGCGCGCCGCCTCGCCGTAGAGATGCGTGCTCAACGTCTCGACGTTGAGGGGACGCAGGAGCAGCGTCACCGGCAGTTCCTTGGCGATGTCGACGAAGGCGAGGAGGCCGCCGCTCAGTACCGCGGGCCAGGCCAGCGGCAGCTGCACGGTGACCAGCGTGGCGAGCCGACCCCGCCCGAGCACCCGCGCGGCGTCGGGGATGGTGCGCGGGATCCGCGCGAAGCCGGCCTCGCTGGCGCCCACCGTGACGGTCAGGAAGCGCAGGGCGTAGGCGATGACGAGGGCGGCGCCGGTCCCGAGTCCCACCCGTGCGGTCGTCAGGCCGGCCTCGAACAACCCGGCCTCGACCAGCGCCAGAGGACCCAGGAGCCCGACCGCCAGCACGGTCCCGGGCATGGCGTAGCCGATCCCGGCCGCGCCGATGAGCAGGCGCCCGGCCCGGGCGCTCAGCAGGGTGGGAACGGCCGCCACCGCCAGGCCCGCCAGCACCGTCACCGCCGTGGCGAGGCCCGCGTAGTAGACCGTGTTGAGGGCCTGGGCGGCGAGCGCGTCGGGCAAGCCGCTCGCGTCGATCCGGCGCCACGCCTCGAGGCCGAGAGAGCCCGCCGGCACCAGGAATCCGATCGCGACGGGGGCCGTGCCCAGGGCCAGGGCCGCCCCGGCCCGCCAGCCGTCCAGCCGGCGGCGCGCGCCGGCCGTGTGGCGGCGGGCGCCCCCGGCATAGCCGCGGCCGGCCCGCGCGAGCCGTTCGAGGCCGACGACCGCGACCACCGCGGCCAGCATCACCAGCGCGATCTGCGCGGCGCCGGGCAGGTCCGAGCGGTTCACCCAGGTGGCGTAGACCTGCACCGTCAGCGTGCGCACCCCCAGGAACTCGGCCGCGCCGACATCGTTCAGCGCCTCCATCAGGGCGAGGCCGGTGCCGAGGGCGATCGCCGGCCGCGCGAGCGGGAGGGCGATCCGCAGGAAGCTGCGCCACGGCCCGGCCCCGAGCGTGCGCGCGGCTTCCAGCAGCGAGCCGGCCTGCATCAGGAACAGCGCGCGGGTCGGCAGATAGACGTAAGGGTAGAGCACGAAGCCGAGCAGCAGGCTGCAGCCCGGGAGCGAGCGCAGGTCCGGCAGGGCGAGATCGCGCGGGCTCGACAGGCCGAGCAGGCCCCGCAGCCCGACCTGGAACGGCCCGAGCGGGTGCAGCAGGTCGAGATAGGCGTAGGCGACCACGTAGGTCGGCATCGCCAGCGGCAGCAGCAGGGCGGCCTCGAGGAGGCGCCGACCGGGGAAGTCGAACGCCGCGACCAGCCACGCCGTCGCGGTCCCGAGCCCGATCACCAGGAGGCCGACGCCCGCGAGCAGCAGGGCGGTGTCGCGGATCGCCTGCGGCAGCACGTAGGCGGCGAGGTGCGGCCACAGCTCGCCGCCGCCCTCGGACGCCGTGAAGCCCAGGGAGATCACGGGCGCGAGCAGCAGCGCCGCCAGGGCGACCGCCCCCGCCCAGCCCAGAGAGCGGGTCACCGACATCCGGCCCGGCTCGAACTCAGTTGTCGAAGCCGACCTTGTCGACGAGCAGGCTCGCCGCCTTGCGGTTGCGGGCGATCTCGACGAGCGGCGTCGGATCGACGCTCAGCGGACCGAGTTCCGCGAGCAGCGGCTCGATCGGGGCGCCGGCCTTCACCGGATACTCGTAGTCGACCTTGGCGTAGAGCGCCTGCGCGGCGTCGGAGACGAGGTACTCGAGGAGCTTGACCGCCTGGTCGCGGTTCGGCGCGTTCTTGGCGACGACCGCCCCCGACACGTTCACGTGCGTGCCCCCGCCCTCGAAGGTCGGCAGCACGACCTTGATGGCCGCGCCCCATTTCTGCTGGTCCGCCCCGCCGCGACCCGAGCGCATCAGTCCGACATAGTAGGAATTGCCGAGGCCCACCTCGCAGAGGTCGGCCGCGATGTCGCGGGCCACGTCCCGGTCGCCGCCCGTCGCCTTGCGGGCGAGGTTGTCCTTCACGCCCCGCAGCCACGCCTCCGTCTTCTCCGCGCCGTGGCGGACGAGGAAGGCGGCGATCAGGGCGGTGTTGTAGGGATGCTGGCCCGAGCGCAGGCACACCTTGCCCTTCCAGCGCGGGTCGGCGAGCGATTCGTAGGTCTCGGCCGCGAGATCGTTCAGGCCCGTGTCGGCGTAGAGCACGCGCGCGCGCATCGAGAGGGCGAACCAGCGCCCGTCGGCGCCGCGCAGGGGCGCCGGCACGGCCGCTTCGAGCACGGGCGAGCGCACCGGCTGGGTCAGGTCGCGGTCGACGAGTTCGATCAGGTTGCCGATATCGACCGTCATGAGGACGTCGGCGGACGAGCGCGCGCCCTCCGCGGCGACCCGCTCGGCCAGCCCCTTCTCCACGAAGACCGTGTTCACGGTGACGCCGCTCTGCGCCGTGTAGGCGTCGAGCAGCGGCCGGATCAGGCCCGGCTCGCGGGTGGTGTAGAGGTTGACCTCGGCCGCGTAGGCCGGTCCGCCGAAGCAGAGAGACAGGCACAGGCTCGCCCAGGCTCCGGTTCTGCAGACGTCCAACATGATAAACCCCGTTCGTCGAGCGACGAGCCGGTGCTATACAGTAAGAATGCTCCCCTGCAAGGCGGATTTATTTAGATGTATTCTAATTACAATCTGACAACACTTGGACTCCGTCCGGCAGCGGGAAGACGTGGGCGCGCCCGGGCAGCAGCTCGATGCCGACCTGCTCGCCCGGGACGGCCTCCGGCGGGAGGTCGAGGCGCAGCGGCGCGCCGAGGCCCGCGACCGCGATGTCCAGGCGCAGGCGCGGCCCCGCGAAGGCCCGGCCCAGGATCCTGGCCGGCACCCCGGCACCCGCCGGCCCGAGGCGGATCGCCTCCGGGCGCAGGCAGACCTTGACCGCGCCCTCCGGCACGGCGTCGGGCCGGGGCAGCGTGCCGAGGGGTGTCGCGACGTGGCCGTCGACGGCGCGGCCCGAAATCTCGATGATCTCGCCGAGCGCCCGGGCGGCGAACGGCGTCGCCGGCGCGGCGTACAGCGCCTCGGCGCTGCCGCTCTGGACGATCCGACCCCGGTGCATCAGGACGATGCGGTCCGCGCAGGCGACCGCCTCGGCCGCGTCGTGCGTGACGAGGATCGCGCCGATGCCGTCCCGCCGCAGGACCGCCAGGGTGTCGGCGCGGACACGCTCGCGGGTGCCGGAATCGAGGTTCGAGAACGGCTCGTCGAGGAGCAGCACCCGCGGACGCGGGGCCAGCGCCCTGGCGAGCGCCACCCGCTGCGCCTCTCCGCCCGACAGCGTGCCCGGATAGCTGTCGGCGCGGTGTGCCAGCCCGACCTGATCGAGGCGCTCGCGGGCGATGTCCCGCGCGTCCGCGCCGCGGAGATGGGCGAGGCCGAAGCGGACATTGGCCAGCACGGTGAGGTGGGGAAACAGCGCGTAGTCCTGGAACATCAGGCCCACGCCGCGGCTCGCGGGCGGCGCGTTGCGGCCGCGCCCGGCGACGCGGCGATCGCCGAAGGCGATCTCACCCGCGTCCGGCGCGTCCAGGCCGGCGATGAGCCGCAGCAGCGTGCTCTTCCCGCAGCCGGAGGCGCCGAGCACCGCCAGGATCTCGCCCGGACCGAGCGTCAGCGACACGTTGTCCAGCGCCAGCGTCCGGCCGTAGCGTCGGCTCACGCCCGACACCGTGAGTTGCCCCGCAGCGGGACCTGAACCGGCGCCGGGCGACGCGTCGGTCGGAGAAGTCTTGCGGCGTCGAAACACGGGCAGGAGATCCGGCGGGCGACGGGCCCTCGATCGAGAACGGGTGGAGTCACCGTTCTCATCCGGCCCTCCGGCACGGCGCGGCCCGCCGGGCGGTGCGGCTCCAGGGTGTCGTTGGTTGGGCCGCCCCGGTACCTGACGCCCGGCTGTCTCGGCTCCGGTCTCCGGCGCCGCGGGTCCGGGGGGCGTAAGAAGGCTTGCCGCTGGGTCGTGCCCGGAAGTCCTGCCCGCGAGACTTGCCGCGGGGGCGTGTCCTCCTGGCTGCGCGGCCACACCGTATCGGTCGGCTCAGCACGCGACACGGCAGACGGTGCACGGCGCAATCGGTCATCGGCACGCCGGGAGCCGCTCTTGCCGAGGGATCGCGTTGTCTGGTCGATCGCGGCTCGGTGCCGACAGGTCAGGCGCGCGGAGATCCCGCGCTCTGCATTCATCAAATCAATCGAATTTGAAAGGTCATGGCAGCACTATTGAATTGGTTCGCTGCCATACTCCTCGCGTGCGGTGGGGGACATCATGCGCGCGTGGCTGGTGGCAGGTGTGGCGTTCTCTACACTTGTGGGTAGCATCGACACCGTCGAGGCGCGCGGGCGCGGGCGTCTGTTCTTCGGGCGGTCGTCGACGGCGCAGCGACCCGCGTCGCCTCCGTCTGTCGCCGCGACCGACACGGCCCCGAGCGGCCGTGCCGGCTACCGTCCCACCATCGCGATCGCGCCGGCCCCCATCGCTGCGGCCGTTCCTGCGGCGGCCGCGGCAGCGGTGGCGAACACGCCGGCCGAAGCGCGCGAGCCGGAGCTTCGGCCACAGCCGACCCTCCGCCGCCCGCCGCCCGAAACGCCGCGTGTCCAAGCGGTGCGCGCCGTCGCCCCGAGTTGCGAGACCGGGAGGCGCGTCGGCGGCGTCGACAGGGCGGAAGCCGGCTTCTGCCTGATCAACTAGATCGGGGATCCTGGCCGCCTCCCGATCGGGGCGGCGCAGCACGACGCGACGGTAGGGCCATCGCTCCGTCGACGTGGCGCGATCGGAGCGGAGGCGAGCGGTCGGTCCGCTCACTCGGCAGCATACGGAGGTCGGCTGTGCCGCGCTGCGGCCGAACGTTGCGTAGCGCAGCGTGGCGGATCGGCCCGCACGCGGGTGCGCGGCGCGTCGCTCTAGGACCCCGCCGGTCGATCCCTCAGCGGACAGGCTCCCGGTCTGGCCGGGGATTACTGCGCGCGTCCCGGCCCGTCTCTCAAGCCGAGCCGCAGAGCCCGCGCGAACAGGTCGCTGAGCGTGATCCAGTCAGCACCGTCGATCCGCCAGCGCGCGCAGTCGTCATCCGGCTCGACCGTGTACCCGCGGCACCGAAGCACGGCGACAGCGTCGAGCACCGGGTCATCCCCTTCGCCCAGGTGGGCATCCTCTCGGTCATGGGCGTGGGTCAAGGCTGACGCTCATCACATCCGCGAGTTGAAAGAGGAGGTCGCCCACGACACCGATCGGCAGCAGGACGCAGAACTCACTGTCGTCGGGCGACCGCAATCGGATCGCCAGTGTGCCGCCGCCGTCGATGACCTCGACCGAGCGCACCGCCGCAGCGCCCAGCACGTAGGGGACCGCGCTGTCCGAGACCGTCATCCTCGGAGGCCGATCACGCGATTTCCATCTCGAGCGCGACGTCGGCCAGATAGGCCGCGATGCGCGCGCTCGCCCGGGTGTCCGACGCTTCGATGATGAGGCCGGCGCCGCCGGGCGGGCCGTCGTAGCGCCGGAGAACGGATTCGGCCTTGAGCGCCGCCTCGCGCTCCGAGGTCGCGCGCAGGACGCGCCGATCGCCCTCGATGCGGATCAGGATGCGGAAGGGAGCGCGCTTCATGCTGGGACCGCCTCGGCCATCTGACCCGCGCCGTCGCGGCTCGATGGGTCAGTTACGGCGAGGCTGGCAAAACCGTTCCGCGACGGAGCGGGGGGAGAGTGAGGGGGACGTCGACCGCTTCGTGGAAGCCCGAGTGACGTTCAGGACGCCCGAGATCGGTCGGTATCTCGAACGGCATCCGTTTCACGCAGCCCTGACATTGGTCAGAAGCCGAACAGGGACGCGGTATGGGCGCAGGCGACTAACCTCTGAGGCACGTGCTCATGAACGCCTTGCGCTCGGCGCCCTTGAGGCTCTTGGCCGAGGCATCCGCATTGCAGCTCTTCATCTTCATCTGCTGCGGCGTCAGCTCCTTGGCCGGCGCGGCGCTCTTTCCCGCGAGGCAATCTGCCATGAAGCTCTTGCGGGCGGCGCCCGACAGCCGTTGCGTCCCAGCATCCACGTTGCAGGATTTCATCCGATCCCGCTGCGCGGTCTGAGCCGCCGAGGGTGCGGGGGCCTGCGCTCGGACGGACACCGTGCAGGCGAAGACGAGGGCCGAGGCGAGAGCGAGCGTACGCACGGTGGAGGACCTCCGGTGATGCGGAGAACCCTAGCGACCTGCGGTTGTACGAGCCAGCGTCAGTGCCGCGTCTGTCCCATCAATTCGCGGCGATGTCTCGCCACCGCCGTCGTCGAATGGTCACGAGGCTATGCCTTCGTTCGCCGAGCCCGATGTCTCCAGAGGTCCTGGTGCGCTCTGTCATCTGCGCCCTCGCTGGCATCACGCTCGTTCTCATCGCGCCGGTCGGCCGTGCCTTGGCCGAACCGGCCGCGGATCCGCTGGCGACGGCCGCGCGGATCGCCGCGGAGGGCCTCGCCATCGGTTCACCCTCCGGCGCAGGCGGCGATCCGCAGACCTCGGTCGCTCAGCCCGTGTTCTCGGCCGGTCGCGCGGCGGAGGTCACGACCTCGTTCCAGCCTCTCCTCGGAGCCGCCGGCGATCCCGGCGGGTTCCGCGCCTTCCTGGAGAGCCGCGGGATCACCTTCGGCCTGATCAGTGTGGCCGAGACCTACCGCAACCTGCGCGGCGGCCTGCGGCGGGGTTCCACGGGCCTGACGCTGCTCGATCTCGACGTCGATGTCGATCTCGACACACTCGCCGGGTGGAAGGGGGCGACGGCCCACGCCACCGTCTACCAGATCCAGGGCAGCGGAGCCTCCCGCAGCCGCGTCGGCAACCTCATGACGATCAGCGAGATCGAGGCCCTGCCGGCTTCGCGACTCTCGGAGCTGTGGCTGGAGCAGAGCCTGTTCGACGACAGGCTGTCCGTCCGTATCGGCCAGCTCTCCGCCGACACCGAGTACATGGTGAGCCAGACCAGCATCCTGTTCACCAACGGTACCTTCGGCTGGCCGGAGATCTTCGCCGCGAACATGGTGGACGGAGGGCCGGCCTATCCGCTCTCGGCGCCGACCGTCCGCCTGAAGTACGTCCCGACGCCCGATCTCTCGTTCCAGGCGAGCGTGATCGACGGCACACCCGGCGGCGGCCGTCCCCGCTCGGGCGTAGACCCGCAGCGCCGCAATCCGAACGGTATCCGCTTCCCCGTCTCCGACCCCCCGCTCGTCATCGCCGAGGTCGCCTACGCCTACAACGCCCGTCCGGGTTCCGAAGGCCGGCCGGGCACCGTCACGCTGGGCGGCTGGTACCGCTTCGGCCGCGTCGATGCCCTCACGCCGGATCCGGTGAGTGGCCTCGATCGGAGGGTTTCGGGCAATTCGGGCCTCTACGGGCTCATCGACCAGACGATCTACCAGGAGCCGGACGATCCCAACGACGGCGCCAGCGTCTTCCTGCGTGCGTCCGTCTCGCCGGGGGACCGCAATCTCGTGGACCTCTACATCGACGGCGGCATCGCCTATCGCGGCCTGATCCCCGGACGGTCGGACGACACGCTGGGCCTCGCCGTCGGCATCACCCGCATCTCCCCGGCGGCACGCCGGCTCGATGCGATCGCCGCGCTCCAGAGCACGACACCCGCACCGCGCCGGAGCGCCGAGATCTTGCTCGAAGCGACCTATCAGGCCGTGCTCGCGCCCGGCATCGCCCTGCAGCCGACGGTGCAGTACATCGCCCATCCGGGTGGCGGGATCGCCAATCCGCGCGATCCTGACGGCAAGCGGGTGCGCGGCGCCGCGGTGTTCGGCCTGCGTGCCATCACCCGCTACTGAGGTGAACGCGGCCCGCTTGCGTGCCCCCGCGCGCGCCGAGCGCGTTGCGGTCTCGGGAGGAGCGCGGCGGTTCGGCGCGAGCTCACGTCCGCGGGTGCGGGACGTCGCGCGCGGGAAGCCGCCTGTGTGGCCGCGGCATCGGAACGCCCCGTCGGCTGACGGGTTTGTGAGCCGGCAGAAGGGGTCAGGTGAAGGTAGCGGTATGGCATCGATCCGGGAGATCGCGGACACGCTGAGGAGGATCGCCGCGCCGGGCATGAAGCCGAAGGCGATCCGTTCCGCCATCCGTGAGCGGCATCCGGAGGCGAGCAAGAAGGAGATCGTCCGCGCCGCGTTCTACGCCGTGACAGAAGGGCGGACCGCTACCGAGGGCGCGACCGCGGAGCTTCACGACTTCGCGCTGGCTGAGCGCATCGCCGAGGACAACGCGGACGTGGTCTTGAAAGCGAGCAAGCGCAAGAGGAAGAAGCGCTCGTCGGACGCATCAGACCGATCGCCGGCGCACTGAGCAGGGCGCGCATCGTCCGGTCTCTGCACGCTGGAGATCCGCTTCCGGGACACGCGCCGATACGCTCTGACGGCAGGGTCGGGTCGGTGGGAGGCCGTCCGCATTCGCAGCGGTCGCGCTCCACGGCGGCCATTCCGCTCTCGGCCAGCATCCGCCATCGCGCGACGCCCGCCTGAACGTCTCAGACGGATGGCTTCCGGCTGGTCGGCTTTTGAGCGACATAGGTCCGGAGCAGACGTCGTTCTCGTCTCCTCTCTCGCTGTTCGTGCGCTGGCCACCCTGCAAGGTGTCCCCCGACGAACGCGTAGCGCGCGCCCGCGGATGACGCGTCCAGACCGGTGGGGCGGCCTACTTGAGGAGGCCGTTCGCCAAGCACCGGAAGGCCTCGGTGGCCCTGGCGAGGACGGCCGGCGGATCGTCGGACGCGGCGACCCAGAGCGCGGCGTTGAGCGCCGCGCCGTTGATCAGGCGCGCCGCGGCCTCGGCATCGACAGGCTTGACCGTCCCGGCCTCCACGAGGGCCTGGATCGTCTCGGTCGTCGTGCGCAGGCAGGCGGTCTGGCCCGGCCACCGCGACGGATCGCCCAGCACTGCCGGTCCGTCGAGGAGCACGATGCGCTGGATCTCCGGCTCGAGGGCCAACTCGATGTAGGCGACGCCCTCGTCGAGGAAGCCGAGCCAGGGCGTTGGCGCCCTCTCGCGCGCGACCCGCGCCTTAGCGACCATCTCGGCGTCGAGCTGCGCGATGACGGCCTGAAGCAGGCCCTTCTTGTCGCCGAAGTTGTGATAGAGCGCGCCACGCGTCAGGCCGGCCGCTTCCGTCAGCTCATCCATCGACGCCGCTGCGTAGCCCTTCTCGGCAAAGGCTGCACGCGCCGCGCGGATCAGCCGCGCGCGGGTTTCCTCCATCTTCAGCGCGCGCCGTCCCGATGCCACAGGATGCCTCGATCCTTCGCGGATGCCCGCATGTGTTGACATACGTCGCGTATGTCACGATGTTCCTACATACGCGGCGTATGTGAATGGTGCCGCGAGGTCGATGGAAGCCGTCGGCACCCTTCGCAGAGGACACGCGATATGTCGAAGCGCGATGCAGTCTTTCCGCCCGGACGGCAAGCCCTCTACGACAAGCACCGCTACTCGGCCGCGATCCGGTCCGGCGACCTGCTTTTCGTCTCTGGCCAAGTCGGCAGCCGCGAGGATGGCTCGCCTGAACCGGATTTCGGTGCGCAGGTTCGCCGTGCCTTCGACAGGCTGAACGCCGTTCTCGCGGCGGCCGGCTGCAGTTTCGACGACGTGGTGGACGTGACAACCTTCCACACCGACCCTGAAACGCAGTTCGACACAGTGATGGCGGTACGCGACGTAATGATCGGCGAACCGCCTTATCCGAACTGGACTGCCGTCGGCGTGACCTGGCTCGCGGGCTTCGACTTCGAGATCAAGGTCATCGCCCGTCTTCCGACCCCGGTCTGAGTCGGTGTTCGGCTCGGACGATGCCGGGAAGAATCGCCAAGCCGCTTGTTCCTCCACGGTCCCGATACCGGCATCATCGTCGATGAGACAGATTTAGACGATCGCTCCTGACCCTGTACGAACTTTGAACTTGGATCACCGCGTGGGGCCCATCACCCGGCGAGGAGCCCCGCCGATTGGACCACCACAACCGCGAGCATGCAGACCGCCGCCGCGGCCGCCGCGTACGACACGATTTTCGTGAATCCCTTCATGGATCTCCTCCTGACAAATCGGATCTTCGGGCGTCGACAGAGATCGCGGCGCGCGACCGTGCTCCGGGAAGGCAAGACGGCCCGGATCGCCGCGTCACACACCGTATCGGGGTGTCACGTCGTCAACGCTTCTCGGTGGCGAGCGTAAACAACGACAGGAAGATTCGGTTCACCTCGGATGCGCGCGTCCTGTCCTCAAGCGACAACTTGCCGCTCGCGACGCGGCACGTCCTGGAACTTCGCAGTCGATAGGTGAGCGGGACGCGCGGCCCGCGCAGGGGCGCACGGGGCGTCCATGACCGGCCCGGTGCCGACGCCCGTCGCGCGAGCGGCCCGAAGGCGCCCTCCCCTCCCCTCCCGGTCCCGCTCCGTAGCGCTCCGATGTGTCGGGCGGTCACCGACCGCGTCGTCGCGGGCCGCGACCGGATGCCCGACCGTCTCTGGGCCACGCGGACCTTCCGGTCAGCGACGCCACTGGCCGACGCGTCGCCGCACCACCATCCTGATCCTGCGGTGCGCGGCTCGCATCTGGGTCGTCCCTGCCGATCGGTTCACGCCGCCTCACGGGCGCGCGGGTTACGGTCCGCCGCTGGAAGCGCGTCGGCGAGGTCCCGAGCAGGCCGGGTCGCCACCCTTCGTGCGGCTGATCGCACGCCTCGCGTCTCTGTCCTGTGGCGTCCGAGCGCACCCGAGACGCGTCGCCGGTCAGTGGCTCCCCAACGCGCTGGTGCCGGGCCTGCCGACGCGACCGCTTACAAAAATCAGCGCCCCCGGTCCGCTCCTGAGAAAACTCAGCGCGGTCCAAGCGGTGTCCGACGGCGCGGGACTTACAAAAATCAGCGCAAGTGGACGCGCCTGCCGCGGTTTGGAAGGTCGCCAAGCGCCCTCACCCGTCACCGACGGCGTGCGCCACGCTGACTTTTGCCAGCGGACGGTCGGCGAGCGCTGATTTTTCGCACTCGCGCCGCCGCGACCGGCGCCAACGGCGGTCGCAGCCGTGCCGGGACGCCGTCGCGGCTCGACCGCTGGGCGGCCGTGGGTCGCCGACGCTGAGTTTTGTAAAGAATCCCGGTCGGCGCGCTGAGATTTGGAAACCCGATGATTGCGCCCGGTCGGCGACTCGCGACTGATAGCCTCCAAATTGCCCTGTGCTCGGCACGAGGAGAGCGAGACCGGCATGAACGCGGCAGAGACCCGCCAGCTGAGCCTGTGGGAGCAGAGCCTGCTGCGCCCCGAGGCCGGAGCCGACCGGCCGACGACCGGGCTCGGTCCCGCGCTCGACGGCCGCATGGATGTGTCGTTCCTCCACAAGGGCTTCTGCATCGCCGGCCTGCCGCTGCGCCGGCCCAAGAACACGATGGAGCCGTGGAACCGGCGCGACGGTCGCTTCTCGCTGACCGTCGAGCCGGCCCGGTTCGTCCTGCCCAACGGGCGCCAGATCGAGGTGGGCGTCCCGTTCGGACCCAAGGCGCGCCTCCTCTCCATGTGGCTGGCCACGGAGGCCCGCGATCCGCGCCGGAGCGCCGGCGACCGCTGGATGGAGATGGGGCGGATCACCGAGTGGTTGAAGGCCGTCGGTTTGCCGGTCACGGGCGGCGAGCGGGGCTCGATCGGGCCGACCAAGGACCAGCTCGTCCGGCTGAGCTTCCCCATCTTCACGATGGTCCTGAACGGCGACGAGGGCGGCCACGTCTTCAAGCGTGAGAGCCTGATCGAGGGGGGCGCGTTCAAGGATGACGACCTCGAGGTCTGGGCCGCCGGGGGACACAGCGCCATGCGCTGGCCGGAAGCGCTGATGCTCAGCCAGAACGCCTACGACCGCTTCACGCGGCACTCGATCCCGGTGCCGACCGCCAGGCTGCGCCAGGTCGCCCACAACGCCATGGCGATCGATATCCTCGTGTACCTCTGCTACCGGCTGCCGCTGCTGTCGCGCGGGGAGAGCGAACTGCTGACCTGGCGCGATCTGATGGCGCAGTTCGGATCCTCGGAATTCGCCTCCCGCTTCAAGCAGGCCTTCTCGGAATCGATCAAGCGCACCCTCGACGCGTACCCGGAAGCCAACGTCGCGATGACGGACGAGGGTCTGGTGCTGCGGCACTCGGATCCGGCGGAGCTGCGGCGCGCCTTCGTCGCCGTCGCGGGGGGCCCGACCCGTCGCGCCCGTGCCGCGCCGCGGGCGCGCAAGGCCGCGTGGGTCCCGGATCAGACGGGCCCCTGCGAGAGCGCGGACCTGCTGACGCCGGCCGGTGCCGCGCGCGCCTGACGGCGGGCCACCCCCACTCCTCTAGACGGAGCAACCCGGCAAAAGAAAAGGCCCCCGAGACGTTCGCCCCGGAAGCCCTCTCTGTCGTCTGGACAACCTCAGAGAATCACTCCCGGACATCGCTGTCAACCACGCGACGCGGCCATCGCCTCGGCGGGCGCTGCTCTCTTGCCTCATCGCGGGCGAGGACCATGCATCCCGGACACGAACCCACGACGCCCTTCGGGCGGCGACCGCTCTCGCTCGGCATGATGGCCGCGCAGGCGGCGGCCAAGGCCTGCCCCGACGACGCGGTCGGGCACAAATGGCGCATCTTCCGCGACGTGACCGAGGCGAAGGATCACCTCGCCGTCTCGGACCGCGCCCTCGCGGTGCTGAGCGCGCTGCTCACGTTCCATCCCGAGACGGCGCTGTCGCCCGGCTCGCCGCTCGTGGTCTTCCCGTCGAACCGCGAATTGTCGCTGCGGTCGCACGGCCCGTCCCCGGCGACGCTGCGGCGCGCGCTGGCCCAGCTCGTCGCGGCCGGCCTGGTGATCCGGCGGGACAGCCCGAACGGCAAGCGCTATGCGCGCCGCGACGGCGCCGGCGCGATCGCGCGCGCCTTCGGGTTCGACCTGACGCCGCTCGTGGCGCGCGCGGGGGAATTCGCCGCGCTCGCCCGGGCGGTGCGGGCGGCCGCGCGCCGGCGCCTGCTCCTGCGCGAGGAGATCGCCCTGCACCGCCGCGACCTGTCGAAGATCCTCGCCCTGGCCGCCGAATCCGGATGGCCCGGGCCCTGGGCGGCGCTCGCGGACCGGTTCGCGGCCTGCGGCGGCATGCCGGGTCGGACCGCCGGCGAGCCCCACCTGCACGCCGCCGCCGAACCGCTGCGCGCGCTGCGCCGGGAGGTGGACAAGTGGCTGCCAAGTTTGGCGAATGCGCCGGAAATGGTCGGCACTGCGTCTCACGGTGAGCGCCACCATCAGAATTCAGATCCAGATCCTGCTGACGATTCTGAACGGTGCCCCCGGCGAGGCCCGGCCGGAGCCGCGCGATCCGACGTCGCTCCCGCGCCCGGCCAGCCGCGTCCCCTCCCCGCGCCGATCCCCTCTTCCCTCCCCTCGCCCCTGCCTCTGCCGATGGTGCTCGAGGCCTGTCCCGACGTCGTGCTCTACGCCCGCGACGGCATCCGGAGCTGGTCCGATCTGGCCGGAGCGGCGGAGGTCGTTCGTCCGGCGCTGGGAATCGGTCCGGACGTCTGGGAGGCGGCCCTGGCCGCGATGGGGCGGGACCACGCGCTGGCGGCGCTGTCGGCGATCCTCCAGCGCGCCGAGTCGATCGGCGCGCCCGGCGCCTATCTCCGCGACCTGACGCGGAAGTCCCGCTCCGGTCGGTTCTCGGCCTGGCCGATGCTCTTCGCCCTGTGGCGCCAGCGCCGTCGAGCGTCAGCCGACGGCCCAAGCGGTCCCGTCCGCGTCGCGGGAGTTGACCGCGGTCAACACGCTCGCCCGCTCGGAAGCGGAGCGGCGCGAGCGTCAACATTCTGTTAAGGTTGACTGTGATCTTGTCACGGTGCGGCGGCGTTTGCGGCCGAGAAAACCGTGACAGGAGTTCGGAACCGTGGCCAGCCCCGCGGCGCTCGCCGCCCTACCCTCTTCGGGGTCAACCTCCATGGCGATGCACGATCTGATCGCCGGCGACGCGCAGGCGCTGTCGGCCAAACTGCAGTCGCACCGGCAGCGGCTGTTCCCGCCCGAGGCGCGCAAGCAGCTGCGGCGATTCTCGTCCGGCGAGGCCGCCAAGCTGATCGGGGTCGACGACGGCTACCTGCGGCGCCTCTCGCTCGACGGCAAGGGGCCCGCCCCCGAGATCGGGCCGTCCGGGCGGCGATCCTACTCGAGCGCCGACATCCAGGCGCTGCGCGGCATGCTGGACGAAGGGGCCAAGACTGGCCGGCGGTACCGGAAGGAGCGGCGGGCCGAGGAGCATCTCCAGATCATCGCGGTGGTGAATTTCAAGGGCGGCTCGGGCAAGACCACCACGGCGGCCCATCTCGCGCAGCACATGGCGCTGCAGGGCTACCGCGTCCTCGCCGTCGACCTCGACCCGCAGGCGAGCCTGTCGGCCCTGCACGGGATCCAGCCCGAATTCGACGTGCGGGACAACGAGACCCTCTACGCCGCGATCCGGTACGACGCGGCGCGCCGTCCCCTGACCGACGTCATCCAGAAGACCTACTTTCCGGGCCTCGACCTCGTGCCGGGCAATCTCGAGCTGATGGAATTCGAGCACGAGACACCGCGCGCCCTCCTCCAGCGGAGCAGCGACGGCGATTCGCTGTTCTTCACGCGCTTCGCCCAGGCCCTGGCGCCGGTCGCCGACCGCTACGACGTGGTCGTGGTCGATTGCCCGCCGCAACTCGGCTACCTGACGCTCTCGGCCCTGTGCGCGGCGACCAGCGTGCTCGTCACCGTGCATCCGCAGATGCTCGACGTGATGTCGATGTGCCAGTTCCTGCTGATGACCTCCGAGATGCTCGGGGTCGTCGCCAAGGCCGGCGGCGACATGAACTACGACTGGATGCGCTACCTCGTCACGCGCTACGAGCCGACCGACGGTCCGCAGACCCAGATGGTCGCGTTCATGCGGACGCTGTTCGGGGAGCGCGTGCTCACCAACGCGATGCTGAAGAGCACGGCGGTCTCGGATGCCGGCATCACCAAGCAGACCCTGTTCGAGGTCAGTCGCGACCAGTTCACGCGCGCGACCTACGACCGCGCGATGGAGAGCCTGGACGCGGTCAACGGCGAGATCGAGGCGCTGATCCGCACGGCATGGGGACGCTGATCCGATGGCCCGCAAGAACCTCCTCGCCGGCCTGCTCGATCCGGCCGACCAGACCGAGTTGACCGCGGTCAACTCGCCCCGCGACGACGCGGCGGCCGGACGATCGGAGCGGGGCCCCGCCCCGGCCGTTCCCAGCTTCACCGGCCGCGGCGCGGTCGGCGCGATGAGCCGGTCCCTGGAGCGCCTGACCTCCGAGGTCGTCTCGGCGCGCGCCGCGGAGGACCAGCTCAGGTCCGGCAGCGTCGCGGTCGATCTCGATCCGGGCCTCGTCGACCCGTCGCCGGCCCCCGACCGGCTGCCGGTGATCGACGGCCCCGGCGAGGACGCCTTCGTGGCGGTCATCCGGGCGCAGGGGCAGCAGACCCCGATCCTGGTGCGGCCCCATCCCACCGTCAGCGGGCGCTATCAGGTCGCGTTCGGCCACCGGCGGCTGCGGGCCGCGGCCGCGCTGGGGCGGCCGGTCCGCGCGCTGGTGCGGACGCTCACGGATGCAGAACTCGTCGTCGCCCAGGGTCAGGAGAACAACGCGCGGGCCGATCTCAGCTTCATCGAGCGGGCCGCCTTCGCCCTGACGCTGGAGCGGCTCGGGCACGGGCGCGACGTGATCATGGCCGCCCTGCTCGTCGACAAGACCGAGCTGTCGCGCCTGATCGCGGCGCGGCGCGCCCTGCCCGATTCCGTGATCGCCGCCATCGGTCCCGCCCCGAAGGCGGGACGCCGCCGGTGGATGAGCCTCGCGGATCGCCTCGCCAGCCCGGAGATGCGGGCGCGGGTCGATGAGATCGTCGCCGCGGACGCCTTCGCGACCCTGTCCTCCGACCAGCGGTTCGTGCGCGTGTACGCGGCCGTGGCGCCGGTCCCCGTCCCGGCGCCGCCGGTGGTCCGCGCGGGGCCGGAGGCGGGGCTGGCGGAGGACGGGCGCCGCTTGGCGCGCATCGAGCGGACCCCGACGACCGTGGGCCTGATCATCGACGAGACGCTCCATCCCGCCTTCGGCGACTTCCTCGTCGCGCGCCTCCCCGAGCTGTTCGCGGCCTACGAGCGCGAACAGGCGCGCGGCCCGGAGCGATCCGGGCTCTGAGGTCGCGCCGCGCGGGCCTCGCGCCGCCGGGGCGGACCGGTCGCGAGGCCGCCGGTTCCCGAGATCCGCCGCGCGCGATCCGCCCGCACGGGGGAGGGGGCTCCGGCGCGCTGCGTGAGGCGCCGGCTACCTGCAGGCCTCGGCCCGCTTGTCGATCAGGCCGCGCAGCCCGGAGAGGCTGATCTCCTCCGTCATGGCCTCGTGCCATCGGTCCAGCAGGCGGATGCTGAAGCGTCGACCGGCCAGAATATTTTTCAATACGTCCCCATTCAGCGTGATCACTCCGGCGTCCTGCATCTGCGTTGTGGGAAACATCGCGTTTGAAACAGGTCCGTCGTCGATCCGATACTGATAATTGAAGATGGAATTCTTCGGTAGGCCGGTGATCTCGATGCGGTCGCCGACGATCTGGATGCGCGACCGCGCCTTCGGCGCCAGAACGCAGGCGGCGTCGCCGCTCGACGGGGCCGCCGATTTCCTGAGCACCCAATCGCCCTCGCCGGCGACCGTCTGTCCGGCCTCCTGAGCGTGGCCCAGGCCCGCGACAAGGCAGAGCGCGACGGCGCAGATCGTGACCCTCATGAACGACATCCCCGCTTCACCCGCCGGTCCGGCCCTGGGACCAACATCGTTCGCGCGGCGGCGCCGTCGATCTGAGACACATTCGCCCGGTCACCGGCAGGCGCGCACCGGCGGACCCGCGATCTGGTCCGCCCCGCCTCTGCGGCTCCTCCGAGGCCCTCGGCGGCCCTACGGCGTCACGCCGGCCGACCGGAGCCGCGCCGCGAGGCGCGGATACACGCGCAGCGCGTTCCCGGCGTAGATCTTGGCCCGGTCCGCGTCCGGGATCGCCGCGGCCTCGACGTAGCGCTTAGTGTCGTCGTAGGCGTGGCCGGTCTCGGGATCGACCCCGTTCACCGCGCCGACCATCTCGGAGGCGAACAGCACGTTCTCGCGCGGGACGACCTTGAGCAGCAGGTCGATGCCGGGCTGATGGTAGACGCAGGTGTCGAAGAAGACGTTGCGCATCAGCTCGGACAGCGGCGGCCGCTTCATGTCCTGGGCCAGTCCCCGGTAGCGTCCCCAGTGATAGGGCACGGCACCCCCGCCGTGCGGGATGATCAGGCGCAGCGTCGGGAAGTCCTTGAACAGGTCCGAGGTCACGAACTGCATGAAGGCGGTGGTGTCGCCGTTGATGTAGTGCGCCCCGGTCGCGTGGAAGTTGGGATTGGCCGAGGCGCTGACATGCACCATGCCGGGCACGTCGAGCTCGACCATCTTCTCCCAGAGCGGGTACCAGAACCGGTCGGAGAGCGGCGGATCGGTCCAGTAGCCCCCGGACGGGTCCGGGTTGACGTTGCAGCCGACGAAGCCGAGCTCCTTGACGCAGCGCTCGAGCTCGGCCGTGCAGTTCTTGGGCGAGACACCCGGCGATTGCGGCAGCTGGCAGACGCCGACGAAGTTCTGCGGCATCAGGCTCGTCACACGGTGGATCATGTCGTTCGACACGATCGACCAGTCGAGGCTGGTGCGGGCCGTGCCGATATGGTGGCCCATCCCGCCGGCCCGCGGCGAGAACAGCGCCAGGGAGATGCCGCGCTCGGACTGGAGCTTGAGCTGCCGCCCGCTCACGCTGGCGCGCACCGCGTCGTCGCTGACTTGCAGGTCCGACGGCTTGGGGGACTGGCCCGGGTCGTTGAGCGCGCCGATCTGGCGCTTGCGCCAGTCCAGCATGGCGGCCGGCTCGGTGGTGTAGTGCCCGTGGCAGTCGATCACCAGACCCGTGTAGCGCGACGGCTCGGCCCGCGCGGCGCCGGCCGTCAGCGCCGCCGCCCCCAGCCCCGCGAGGCGGCCCAGGAAGCCGCGCCGGGGCAGGCAGCACGCGCAGCCCGCGCCGGCGACCGGCGTGGCCGGATCGGCCGCCGCGATCATCGCGCGCCGCCCTCCGGCAGGGCGGCGCGCTTGCGCAGCACCATGTCGCCCCGGAACAGGAACTTCTGCGCGCGCTTGCCGGTGTCGACCTCGGTGGTGAAGACGTTGCCCTTGGAGTCGATGGCGAGGTTGTGGACCCAGTGGAAGTCGCCGGCCATCCGGCCGTTGCGGCCGAAGCGGCCGAGGATCTCGCCGGTGTCGCGGCTCAGGGTGCGGACCTCGTTGTTGGCCCCGTCGGCGTTGAGCAGGTAGGTCTGGCGCTCGTCCGGCCACAGGGCGAGTTCCCAGACCGAGCCGTTGGCCCGGGTGTTCTTCTCGACGAACATCTCCTTCACGAAGGTGCCGTCCTTCCGGAACACCTGGATCCGGTCGTTGGTCCGGTCACACACGTAGACGAGGCCGTCGCGGGCAACCTGCACGCAGTGCACCGGGTTGGCGAATTGCTGGGACGGGGCCGCCGCCGGATCGTAGGGGCCGAGCTTGTCGTCGGTCGGCGGCTTGCCGTAGGCGCCCCACATCCGCTTGAACGCGCCGGTCTCCGCGTCGAACACGATGACGCGGTGGTTGTAGTAGCCGTCGGCCACGTAGAGCTCGTTCGTCTCCGGATCGACCATCATGCCAGCCGGCTTGCCGAGGCGGCTCGTGTCCCGGCTGTCGGTCTGCGGCCCCTGCTTGCCGATCTGCAGCACGAACTTGCCGTCCGGGGTGAACTTCAGGATCTGGCCGTCGGTGTCGCCGTTGCCGGCGAGCCATACGAAGCCCTTGTGGTCGACGTGGATGCCGTGCTCGTTCTGGGGCCACTGATAGCCCTCGCCCGGGCCGCCCCAGGACTTCACCAGGCGCCCGGCCTGGTCGAAGACGAGGACCGGGGGCGCCGGCTTGCAGCAGCGGGTGCGGGGCGGATCGAGGCTCGCGGCCTTCTCGTCGTCGGTGAGGGTGCGCGGCCGCTGGATCACCCAGACATTGTCCTGCGCGTCGACCGCGACGCCCGCCGCCTGACCCATGATCCAGTCGTTCGGCAGGCGCTGCGGCCAGGCCGGATCGACCTCGAAGCGCAGCGGCTCCTCGGCGAAGGCCGGAACGGCGAATGTCAGCACTGTCAGCGAGGCCGCAGCCGTCAGCCGACGCAGCACGCGTCGCAGCATCTCGGTTTCCTCTCCCGGTTTTTACTCAATTCGTGCCGCCATGAGAGGCTGAAAGGCCGCCCTCGTCCAGCATCGCGCAGCATATCCGGGTAACATCCCGGGACGCTTGCGCCCGGATGTGCCCGTCCGCGCGCGGTCCCGGCCGCCGCCGGGTCGCGCCGAGATGCGCGCCGAGATGCGCGCCGAGATGCGCCTTGGGCGGCCCGAGGCTGTATCCTTCCCGCGCCGACGGCGAACAGGGACGGTACGTCCCGCATCGACGAGTCCGGATGGAGGCGCCCCCATGATGACGCGCAGAACGCTGACCCGCACCCTTGCCGCCGGCGCGGCCACCGCGCTGCTGCCCGGACCGGCCACCGCCCAGGACCTCCCGCGGGCGCGCAACGTCGTGCTGGTCCACGGGCTGTTCGCCGACGGGTCGTGTTGGTCGGAGGTGATCCCGCACCTGCAGGCGGCCGGCCTCTCCGTCACCTCCGTGCAGAATCCGCTGACCACCCTCGCGGAAGCGGTGGCCTCGGCGCAGCGCGTGCTGGCCCGCCAGGAGGGACCGACCGTCCTCGTCGGCCACTCGTTCTCCGGCATGATCGTGACCGAAGCCGGGATCGACCCGAAGGTCTCGGCGCTGGTCTACGTGGCGGCGCGGGCGCCGGACGCGAACGAGGATTACGCGGCGCTGGCGAAGGCCTACCCGACCCCGCCCGCCTCGGCCGGCATCGTGTTCGACGGCGACGAGGGGCGCCTGAGCGAGGCGGCGTTCCTGCGGGATTTCGCGGGCGACCTGCCGGTGGAGAAGGCGCGGGTGCTGCTCGCGGTCCAGCAGCCGTTCCGCAAGGCCCTGCTGACGGGACGGACCACCCAGGCCGCCTGGCGCTCGAAGCCGAGCTTCTACGCGGTGTCGACCGAGGATCGGACCATCGACCCGGACCTCGAACGGTTCATGGCCAAGCGCATGAACGCGCGGACCGTCGAGCTCCGGGCGAGCCACCTGTCCCTGATCTCGCGCGCTCCGGATATCGCGGACCTCATCCTTGAGGCGGCCGGCCAGCCCCGCCGTCGGCGCTGACCGGACGCGGCTCGCTTGCGGGCGCTCGTCCCTCCCCACGGTTCCCGGTCCGGGGTTCCCGTGCCGGGCCGGGCGGCGGGGAGGGGGCTGGGCTGCGTGCGGCGAAGGTCCCGGGATGTCCGGACGCGGTCCCTCAGCCCTACCTATCGGTCATCGGGCCGAAACGGATCTGGAGCGCGCGCATGCAGGACATCCCGTTGGGGGCGAAGGGGAGCTTCGCCATGCTGGTCGGGCCGTCACATCTGGCCAGCCAGTTCAAGGACAACATCCTGCCGCCGGTCTTCGCCACGCCGATGATGGTCCTGATCATGGAGAACGCGGCGCTGAACGCCGTCCGCCAGTACCTCGATCCCGGCGAGAGCGCCGTCGGGACCAAGGTGGACGTGACCCACATGGCGGCGACGCCGGTCGGGCACCGCGTCCGGGCGGAAGCCGAGGTGGTCGGCGTCGCCGGACGCCAGATCCAGTTCCGCGTCGCGGCCTGGGACGAGTCGGAGCAGATCGGGGCCGGGACGCACGAGCGGATGATCGTCGACATCGAGCGGCTCGGCAAACGTCTCGCCGCCAAGCAGCCCGCCCCGTCGAAGCGCGCGTAGCGTCCGGGCCGTGGCCCCTGGCACCGTGGGACCGGCGAGCCCGGCTCGGTGCCGACGGGCTTCGACCCTCAATCCGGGCGGCCCGCGCCAGCGGACTCGGTCTGCCGCACCGCGACGGCAGCCCTGATCGCCTCGTAATCGGCCTTCTTCAGGACACGCCGGGTCACGAGATCCTCCGGGGAGCCGTAGGGCCGGAACGCGACGATCCGGCGCCCGATCATGCCGGCCCCGAGGGCGTTCAGCTCCTCGACGGACGCCGTGTTGAGGTCGACGCCCTGGCCCGGAGAGGCCGGCGGCTGGCCGGAGCCCGGCGCGCCCTCGACCTGCTGCGGCGGCGCCGCCGGCTTCGCCACCCCGCTCGCCACGGGGGCATCCGGCGATGCGGGCGGCGATGCGGGCGGGGTTGCCGCCAGGGACGACGGGGGGGCGGCTGTCGCGTTCCGCGGTGCTGGGGCGACGCGCGGGGCGGATCCGGCGTTCGGCCCCGGATAGACGGACCGGATGGCCTCGCCCTGCGGGTCGATCCCGGATCGGTCCTGCTTGGACACGGGAATCGGTGTGGACGCCTGCCTGTCGCGGCTCGCGTGAGGGCGGGGCCCGTAGGAGATCCAGAGGCCCGCCAGGACGACTGCGGCCGCCGCCAGACCGGCGCTGATGGACAGCGTGGATCGGCTCATTCTCACAACCTCCTCTTGGCGGGCGGGGCACTGCCCCACGGCGATGGCACTGTCGAGGCGGGCTAACCCAGCCCGAGCGGCATCGCCATCCGCCGCGTGAGGTTCGCTGATCCGAATCGTGCGGCGCGCTGGCGCAGCTCACGGTCGCGCGGGCCGCGCGGCGAGGCGGCCGGCGTCGTCGCCCGCGCGGGGCCGCACGTCTGATAACGCCGCAGCGCGGGTCCGGCCGTCAGAGCTCGAGCGTCACGGCGTCCCGCGCGCGCGAGACGCAGGGCATCATGCGGCTCCGGCGCTTGGCGAGCGGCAGGACCGCGTCGCGGTGGAGGACCGCGCCGTCGCGATAGCCGCACTCGCAGGCGCCGCAGACGCCGAGCTCGCAGGAGGAGGGCAGGTCGAGCCCCGCGCCGCGCAGCACGTCGAGCAGCGATCGGTCGGCGGGCACGTGGAGCACCTGCCCGGTGGAGGCGATGCGCGCCTCGAACGGCTCCGGGACGAAGCCCTCGTCGCGCAGCGGCTCGAAATGCTCGCTGTGCACCCGCTCGGCGGCCCAGCCCCGCGCGACCAGGCCCTCCTGGACCGCGTCCATGAGGCGCCGCGGCCCGCAGGCGTAGGCGTGGGTCCCGGTCTCGGCCGGGCCGAGGGCGTCGGGGTCGCAGCGCTGCCCCTCGGACCCGAACCAGCACCGGAGGCGCGGCCCGCAGACCGCCCGCACCGCTGCCAGCAGCGGCGCCGCCTCGGGGGAGGGGGCGCAGAGGTGGAACGCGAACTCCGCCCCCGACGCGGCGAGCGCGCGCGCCATGGCGAGCAGGGGCGTCACCCCGATCCCGCCGGCCACGAGCAGGTGGCGGCGCGCCTCGGGGTCGAGGGGGAAGTTGTTGCGGGGCGCCGAGACGTGGGCGAACGCCCCGGGCGCGAGCGTCTCGTGCGCCCAGGCCGAGCCGCCCCGGCCGGCCGCCTCCCGCTTGATCGCGATCTCGTAGCGGCTCCGGTCGGCCGGATCGCCGCACAGCGAGTACTGTCGCACCCGCCCGTCCGGCAGGCGCAGGTCGACGTGGGCGCCGGCCGTCCAGGCGGGGAGTTCCGGGCGCGCGGGATGGACCAGACCGAGGTGCAGCACCTCCGGCGTCGTCGCGACCGCGTCGGCGACGCGCAGCTTCATGATCAGGCGGGCCGTCATCGCGCGCAGCTCCGTCAGTCCAGCAGCGCGATCGCGTCGCCGGGCCGGATCACGCCGCCGCTCTCGATCCCGCAGTTCAGGCCCGAGCGGTTGTAGAGCGGCAGGTAGACCGGCATTCCGAGCAGCTCCTCGAGATAGCGGCAGGGGAAGTTGAGGCGCCCGCCCCGCAGGATCACCGCGCCGACCCGGAAGCGCCGGCCGACCAAGTGGTTGAGCGGCACGCCGCGCACCGTGAGGTTGCGCCGATGGTCCCCCGGCAGGAGGCGCAGCGGCCCCTCCTGCAGCGGCGGGTCGTTGCGGTTGAGGGCGTCGAGGGCCTCCTGCTCGATCAGCGTGACCTCGCGCACGTCGGGCTTGGGCGAGTAGGTGCCGGTGCCGAGGAAGTAGCGGTCGCCCTCGATCCCGCGGCCGGCCACGCACACGGCCTCGGACACCTCCTCCATCTCGTAGCTCGCCGCGGGGGCGATGTGGATGTGGGTCAGGTTGCCGACCCAGCCGGCGGCGCCGCCCGGAACCCGGACGGCGGCCGATCCGGCCGCGTGCGCGAAGGCCTCGACCATGCGGGGTGCGGTCTCGCCGGTCATCGTGCTGGTCGCCTCGGTTGTCATGCGGCCTCCGTGGCGAGCGCGATCGCCTCGATCTCGACCCGGGCGTCGCGCGGCAGGCGCGCGACCTCGACCGTGGAGCGGGCCGGGGCCTCGCCCGGGAAGTGCTCGGCGTAGACCGCGTTCATCGCGGCGAACTCCGCCATGTCCTTGAGGAACACGGTCGTCTTCACGACGCTCGCGAGGCTGGCGCCGCCCGCCTCAAGGACGGCGGCGAGGTTGGCGAGGGAGCGCCGGGTCTGCGCCTCGATCCCCTCCGGGAACGCGCCGGTGGCGGGATCGATCGGCAGCTGTCCGGAGGCGAAGACCAGCCCGCCGGCCCGGATCCCCTGTGCGTAGGGCCCGACCGCCGGGGCGGCCTTCTCGGTGCGTATGGTGTGCTTCGTCATGCGGTCGATCTCGCGTCGGTCTGTTTCAGATAGTGGACGATAATCCACTGTATGGGAAGCCGCCGTGCGCGTCCGGGGCGGCGGCTCATCCGGTCAGTCGATCGGCTTGCGCGCCGTCTCCGGGGCGAGGAGCGTCGCCGTCAGGGTGATGCAGGCGAGGGCGATCAGGTAGACGGAGATCGGCCAGGTCGCGCCGGAACTCCAGCCCAGCAGGGCCGCGGCGATCAGCGGGGTGAAGCCGCCGCTGAGGGCCGCGCCCACCTGGAAGCCCAGCGAGGCGCCGCTGTAGCGCAGGCGCGCGTCGAACAGCTCTGACATCCAGGCGGCGCCGGTGGCGAACATGATCCCCTGGCCGAAGCTCAGGGCCACCGCGACGGTCAGGGTGATGATCGTCGGGTCGCGCGTGTCGAGCAGGGTGAACAGCGGGAACGCGAAGGCGATCGAGAACAGGCAGGCGGCGACGAACAGGGTCCGGCGGCCGTAGTGGTCCGACAGCCAGCCGAAGGCCGGCAGGGTGAAGAGCTCGATCACCGCCGCCACCAGGATGCCGTTCAGGATGATGCTGCGCGACAGCCCGAGCTGGCCGGTCACGTAGGAGATCGAGAACACGGTCACGACGCTGACGTAGGCGATCTCGGAGACCTTGAGGCCCACGGCCTTCAGGAAGGTGCGCGGGTGCTCGGTGAGGATCTCCATGACCGGCAGCCGCGCCACGGCTGACCGCCGCTTCACTCGCTGGAACGCGGGCGTCTCGTGCAGGCGCAGGCGGATGAACAGCCCGAGGCCGACCAGCAGCGCGCTGGCCAGGAACGGGATCCGCCAGCCCCAGGCGAGGAAGTCCGCCTCCGGCAGGAAGCCGCACAGCGCGAAGGCCCCGATCGACGCGATGACGCCGAGGGGGTAGCCGAGCTGGACGATGCTGCCGAAGAAGCCGCGCCGCTCCGCCGGGACGCTCTCCACCACCATCAGGACCGCGCCGCCCCACTCGCCGCCGATCCCGATGCCCTGGACCAGGCGCAGCGCCACGAGCAGGATCGGGGCCCAGATGCCGATCTGCGCGTAGGTCGGCAGGCACCCGATCAGGAACGTGCCGAGGCCCATGATGATGATGGTCAGGGACAGCATCGCCTTGCGGCCGATCTTGTCGCCGAAATGCCCGAAGATGACGCCGCCGAGGGGGCGCGCGAGGAAGCCCACCGCGTAGGAGCCGAACGCCGCGATGGTGCCGACCAGCGGGTCGAAGCTCGGGAAGAACAGCTTGTTGAACACGAGCGCCGTGGCCGTCCCGTAGATCAGGAAGTCGTACCATTCGACCGTCGTGCCGATGACGCTCGACCAGACGATCTGGCGCCGGTCGGCGACCGGCACCGGGCCGGCATCGGGAGCCGGGGACGCCTCAAGGGGCAACGCGGTATCGGCCACGGCACATCCTCCACTGTGATGGATAAAAATCCATTCTTGTGGAGGCAAGCGGCGTGCCAGCCCGGCGACGCGCGTTTCGGAGTGCGCTTCGGCGCAAGGTGCGGCGCAAGGTGCATTTCGGCAGCCCCTGCGTTAGGCGGGGGCGACTCTCTCGGTGCCGCGCCCGGTTGCGCGGCCCGGACGCGGGCGCGGAAGACGGGGCATGACGGCGAGGACGATCATCGGGGCGGACCCGGCAGCGACGGAGACGTCCCCGCAGATCCACATCGCCGAGGAGATCCGGCGGCGCCGCCGGGAGCAGGGCCTGTCGCTGGAGACGCTGGCGGCGCGCTCGGGCGTCAGCCGCTCGATGATCTCGAAGATCGAGCGCTCCGAGGCCGTGCCGTCGACGGTGGTGCTGTCCCGCCTCGCGGAGGCGCTCGGCGTCACCTTCTCGCGGCTGATGGCGCCCGCGACGGAGCGCGAGATCCTGGTGATCCCGGCGAGCCGCCAGCCGATCCTGCGCGACGAGGCGTCCGGCTACCTGCGGCGCTGCATCTCGCCGGTCCTGCCCGGGCGGGGCATCGACTGGGTGCTCAACACGCTGCCGCCGGGCGCCAGCACCGGCGAGTTCACCGCCCATCGCCGCGGCGTGTCCGAGTACATCTACGTCCTGCGCGGCCGCCTGCGGGCGGTGATCGGCGAGCGCGCGGTCATCATGGAGACCGGCGACAGCCTGTATTTCGAGGCCGATGCCGGGCACGCCTTCACCAATGTCGGCACGGAGGCGTGCGAGTACTTCCTGGTGATCGACCCGTCGCGCGTCCGCTGAGTCGGGGCGCGCCGGACGTTCGCGGCGCGCGGCCTCCGCGCGACGGGCGCGGTCGGGCGCGTCAGTGGAAGGCCTTGAAGGCGATGATCGTCTCGGAATCCTTCACGCCGTCGAGGCGCAGGAGGAAGTCGTTCACGAACAGCCCGATATCGACGCCGTTGTCCACGTGGAACTTGGCCATGATGTCGAACCGTCCGGCCGTGGAGTAGATCTCGGACGCGATCTCCATCGCGACGAGCGCGTCGGACACGGCGTAAGTCTTGCCGATCTCGCATTTGATCTGCACGAAAAATGTCTTCATGTCCGTCTCGCTGGATGGCGCGCCGCCGCGGCCGCGCGGATCGGGGCCGCCGACCCCGCCGGAGCGGCCGAACCTAGCACCGTTCCGCGCGTCCGCTCAGGCGGCACCCGGCCGGAGAAACGCCAGGACCTCGCGAGCGAACAGCTCGGGGGCCTGGAGCTGCGGGACGTGGGCGCAGTCCGGCAGCGTCACGAACCGCGCGTCCGGCAGCCCGGCCGCGAGCTCGCGCGCCATGGCCGGCGGGGTCGCCTCGTCCTCCTCCCCGACGAGCACCAGCGCAGGCGCGCGGATCTCGGAGAGGCGCGCGCGCAGGTCGAGGCCGGCCAGGGCCGCGCAGGCCGCCCGGAACACGTCGACGTCCGTGCGCAGGAAGGCGGCCCGGCGCTCGGCCATCAGGTCCGGGTGCGCGGCCTGGAACGCCGGCGCGAACAGCCGGCGCATGGCCGTGTCGGCGATCGCCGCGAGCCCCTTCTCGGCCGCCGCGCCGGCCATGCCGCGGAACGCGGCCCGGCCGGGCTCCGGGAAGCAGGCGCCGCAATCGGCGAAGACGAGCCGGTCGAAGAGGTCGGGGTGGCGCAGGGCGCAGAGCAGCAGCACGAAGCCGCCGTAGCCGTTGCCCAGCCCGGCCGCCGGTCGGCCCCCGGCCGCCGCGCGCAATGCCGCGCCGACCCGGTCGGCGACGGCCTCGAGGCCGCCCGGCGCGGGCGCGGAGGCGCCGAACCCGGGCAGGTCGGGGAGAAGGAGCCGGAAGTCGCGGCCGAGCGCCGGGGTGACCCGGTCGAAGCTCGTCCGGTCGGCGAGCAGCGAGTGCAGCAGGACGAGGGGCGGGCCCTCGCCGGACAGGGTCACCGCGACTTGGCCATCCGCGAACATCGCCTGCATCCGAGACCTCCCCCGCCGCCTCTGCCGGCGGCTCCACGACGCTGTCGCATCCGACGCGTTCGCTCGCAATCCGGTTGACGTGATATTTCACGAATGGCAGCATGTGTCGATCGAACGAGGCCGTGCGTGCTGCTCCGAGACAACATCTACGCGGCGATCCGCGCCGACATCCTGGCCTGCGTCCTGCGCCCCGGCGCGGAGGTGCGCGAGCAGGAACTGGCCCAGCGCTACGCCGTGAGCCGGCAGCCGGTCCGGGAGGCGCTGCTGCGCCTGGAGCGCGAGCGGCTCGTCACGGTTCACGCGCGTCAGGGATATCAGATCAACGCGATTTCGGTGGCGGACGCGCGTGATCTGCTGCGCATGCGCCTCGCCCTGGAGCCGGCCTGCGCGGCCGAGGCCGCGGCCGGCGCGCCCGCTTCCGTCCTGGCGTCCCTCGACGCGTTCCGCGCCGTCGCGGACGGCGCCGACTTCATCGCGGAGAACCGCGCCTTCCACATCGCCCTCGCCGAGGCGTCGGGGAACCGCCGCATGGCCGCGACCGTGCGCGACCTCGTCGAGCAGGCGGACCGGCTCGTCCGGGTCAGCCTCGACGGCATCCGCGGGCGCGACCCGGCGCAGCTGGTGGACGAGCACGCCGCCATCATCGACGCCGTGCAGCGGCGCGACGGGCGCGGGGCGCGCCGCCTCGTGCGCGCGCACGTCGCCCAGGCCGAGCGCCGCATCCTGACCGCCCTGGAACGCAGCGCGATCGTCCTCTGAACGAGCCCGCGCCCGGCGCGGAGCCGAGGGACGCGGTCGAACACGACACCGGGCCCGACCCGGCCCGACTACGGACCCGACACGGGAGAGACGCCATGACCCTGCACGCGCCGGAACCGACCGTCGAGACACGGGGCAACTTCATCGACGGGCGCGAGGTCGAGGCCGGCGACGGGACGCTGATCGACGTGCGCAATCCCGCCACCGGCGCGGTGATCGCCCGGATCCCCAATTCGGGGCCGGCCGACGTCGACCGGGCGATGCGCGCGGCCCGGGCGGCCTTCGAGGGCCGGGAATGGGGCGGGATGGACATCCGGGCGCGCGCCCGGCTGGTGAACCGGCTCGCCGACGCGTTCGAGGCCAACCTCGACACGCTCTACCGGCTGGAGACCACCAACAACGGCCGGCCGGTCAACGAGACCCGGGCGCAGCTCTCGCGGCTGCCGGACTTCTTCCGCTACTTCGCGGGCGTGGCGCTGGCGCGGCGCGACGACGTCATCCCGGTCGAGGGCAACTACCTCAACTACACCCGCCGCACCCCGATCGGCGTGGTGGCGAACTGCACGCCGTTCAACCACCCGCTGATGATCCTGTGCAAGTCGCTGGCGGTCGTGCTCGCCACCGGCTGCACCACAGTGGTGAAGCCCTCCGAGTACACGCCGCTCACGACACTGAAGCTCGCGCAGATCTTCACCGAGGCCGGCCTGCCGCCGGGCGTGTTCAACATCGTGCTGGGGCTCGGCGCCTCCACCGGCAAGGCGCTGGCCGAGCACGGCGACATCAACAAGCTCGTGCTCACCGGCGGCACCGAGGCCGGCCGGATCGCCGGCTCCGCGGCCGCGAAGGTCTTCGCCCACCAGACCATGGAGCTCGGCGGCAAGACCCCCGTGATGGTGTTCGACGACTTCGACGTCGAGCGGGCGGTGAATTACGCGGCCTTCGGCGCCTTCATCGGCGCCGGCCAGACCTGCGTGTGCGGCAGCCGCCACCTCGTCCAGGCCTCGATCTACGACGAGTTCGTCGAGCGGCTCGCCGCCAAGACCGCCGCGATCCGCCTCGGCGACCCCTTCGACCCGGCGACCCAGCTCGGGCCGGTCATCTCCGAGCGCCAGCGGGACCGCGTCCTCGCCTATGCCGGCTACGGCCGGGACCAGGGCGCCCGCGCGGTGGCGGGCGGGCAGGCGGCCCGGGTGCCGGGCTTCGAGGGCGGCTACTTCGTGGAGCCCACCGTGTTCGCGGACGTCACCGCCGACATGCGCATCTTCCAGGAGGAGGTGTTCGGGCCCTTCACCAGCGTCACCCGCTTCGAGGACGAGGCCGACGCGCTCCGGCTGGCCAACGACTCGCCCTTCGGCCTCGCCGCGGCCGTGCGCACCCGCGACGTCGCCCGGGCCCACCGGGTGGCGCACGCGGTCAAGGCCGGCATCGTCTGGATCAACGACCACCACCGCCTCGACCCGGCCTCGCCCTGGGGCGGGGTCGGCGACAGCGGGCTCGGCCGCGAGTGCGGGATCGAGAGCTTCAACGACCATTTCGACGTGAAGAGCGTAATGGTCGCCACCGGCGACGGGCCCTTCGACTGGTACCGCGACACGGCCGGCCAGCGCCGCCTGAACTGACGACCGGCGGCGCGGGGGATGCGAGGTCCGCGCCAGACGGACCCCTTCCGCGCCGGCCCCGAACCCGAGGAAGGAAACGCCCCATGTCCGAAGCCGTGAGCCCGGCGGTCAACGCCGGAGGCCGCCTCGACCGCCTGCCGATCGGCCCGTTCCACCGCCGCATCATGTGGCTGATCGGGATCGGCATGTTCTTCGACGGGTTCGACATCTACATCGCCGCCACCGTGCTCGGCGCGACCCTGAAGAGCGGCTTCTCGACCCTGCCGCAGAACGCGTGGTTCGTCTCGGCCACCTTCGTGGGGATGATGGCGGGCTCGTTCCTGACGGGCTTCTTCGGCGACCGCTACGGGCGGCGCTTCACCTACCAGGCCAACCTCCTGGTCTTCGGGCTGGCCGCCATCGGGGCGGCCTTCGCGCCCAACATGACGGTGCTGATCGTGCTCCGCTTCATCATGGGCGTGGGGCTCGGGGCCGAGAACGTCGTGGGCTACTCGACCATGACCGAGTTCGTGCCGGCACGCTCGCGCGGGCGCTTCCTCGGCCTCATGGCGGTGTTCGTCGTCACGGGCCTGCCGGCCGCCTCCCTGATCGGCTACCTGATCATCCCGACCTTCGGCTGGCGGGCGATGTTCGCGCTGGGCGGCCTCGGGGCGCTCGCCGTCTGGTACGCCCGCAAGAGCCTGCCGGAATCGCCGCGCTGGCTCGAGGCCGTGGGGCGCCACGCCGAGGCCGAGGCGCTGATGCGCGCGATCGAGGCCGAGGCGGGCCGCGGCGCGCCGCTGCCGCCCGCCGCCGCCGCGGCGCCCGTCACGCAGCTCGGGCTCGCCGCCCTGTTCCGGCCGCCGCTGCTGTCGCGGCTGCTTCTGGGCTGCCTGTGCCTCGTGGTGATCAACACCCTGCTGTACGGCTTCGTGACCTGGCTGCCGACCTTCTTCATCCGGCAGGGCCTCCCGGTGGCGACATCCTTCGGCTACGCGCTGCTGATGGGGCTCGGCGCGCCGGTGGGCAGCGCCATCGGCGCCCTGACCGCCGACCGCTGGGGCCGCAAGCCGACGATCATCGGCGCCTCGGCGGCGGCCATCCTGTTCGGGATCCTCTACCCGATGACCCTGGACCCGGTCCTGCTGCCGCTGGTCGGCTTCGGGCTGACGGTGCCGATCTACGTGCTGGTGGCCCTGCTGTTCGGGATCTACATCCCCGAGCTGTTCCCGACCGAGGTGCGCCTGCGGGCGTCGGGCCTGTGCAACACGGTCGGGCGCGGGGCGACCATCGTGACGCCCTTCCTGGTCGTGACCCTGTTCGAGACCTACGGCATCGCGGGCGTGACCGGCCTGATGATCGGGCTGCTCGCCCTGCAGATCGTGGCGGTCGCGGCGTTCGGCGTCGAGCCGCGCAGCCAGAGCCTGGAGAGCCTGGAGGCCGGCGTGGCGCCGGCCGAGGGCGGCCCGGCCGCCCGGGCGCGGGGCACGGTTCCGCGCCCGATCCACTGAGACCGGGAGGCGCTCCGCCCGGCCGTCCCCCGGCTGGGCGGAGCGATCAGTTCCAGGTGTGCAGGACCGTGCGCCAGGCGCCGTCGCGCTTCTCCAGCACGTTCACCCAGTTGCCCTCGAGCTTCTTCTTCGCGCCCCCGTCCCCGGGGCCGGTCATCTCCCAGCGGCCGGACACGATGAGCAGGTTGTCCTTCGGCAGCGCGGATTTGACCGTCGTCTTGTGCTCGTCCCATCCCTTCGCCTTCAGCCCGGCGAAGAACTTCTGGATGCCGTCGCTGGTCTGCGGCGCGCCCTTCGTGACGACGATCGCGTCGGGCGTGTAGAGCTTGGCCAGCGCGTCCATGTCGCCGCCGTTATACGCCGCGTCCCACTGGCTCGCGGCGCTCTGCGCGTCGGCCTGGACGGTGTCCGCCCGGCACAGGCTCGGCGTCATCAGGGCGACAGCGAATACGGTCGCGTGCAGGACGTGGGGGCGCAGCATGTCTTCCTCCATCGTGAAGTGTTCTGGTCGATCACGGTGCGAAGGCGCGGGAGCTCCGGATCTTGACTAAGGGTACTTCTCCCAGGTGAGCGTGATGACGCTCATCCTGCCGTCGACGTTGAACTTGAACGGCACCGTCGTGAGGACGAGCCGCCCGTTCTCCTGCGCGACGTGCCGGACCTGGGAGGTCCCGGTCCAGGCCTCGTTCCAGGACGTGTCGATGTCGTGGACGATCCGGTCGCCCTCGAGCCGGTAGGTCCCGGCATAGGCGAAGAAGGTCTTGTGGAGCTTGATCCGGTCCGCGTCGGACATCTTGTCGTTGGCGATCGGCCGCTCCCGGCCTTCGTGGGCGCAGACCACCATCATGCGCCCGTCGCGGCCGTAATGGATCCAGCCGGTCGGCTTCGGGCCGCCATAGGCTTCGATGGTCTCGCCCGTGTCCACGATCCGGCGCGTGGCCGCGGCGAGGCGCCAGGTCCCGACGACCGCGTCCGCGTCCACCGCCCACCCGGGCGAGATGCCGAGACAACCCGAGACCAGGACGGCGGCGCCCGCGACGCCGACCATCGCCGCCTCGGCGAGCCGAGACCTGCGCAACCCCTGTTCGACGACGCGCATCGCAGCGACCCCCGGTAAGGCCATGGGGACTCAGAGCACGAACCAGACCGTACGCGACCGAACCATCATTGAATACCATGATCGGTGCGAATGCAAGGCATATGTGCTGATTTGATAAAAGCGAAAACAGTCAAAGATCTGATATGGTCCGAATTGAGCTGGAAAGATAAGTATAGATGCGCCGGAGAGACCTGCGCGGCCTGCCGGCCGAGTCGACGGCGCGCGGGGGCGACGTTCGGGAGGGGGATCGGCCGCCCGCATGCGGAAACGTCCTGATCCGCGTGACCGGATCGTCCACTCCACCTGCGCGAGGCGTGCGAACATCTGCGCGTCCGAGACGATTGACCGCTCATCGGGAGAATGCCGTGCGCCTATCGAGGGTGGCGCGCAGGGGCTACGCTCCCACTGATGTCCGTGGTAACCGACCCCCACCCCGACCCCAGGCCGACCCTCGCGCGGCCCGACGACGATCCATACCTCTGGCTGGAGGAGGTCGACGGGCCCGACGCGCTCGCCTGGGTCGAGGCACGCAACGCGGAGACGCTCGCCCGCTACGGCGATGCCGGCTTCCTCCGCGACCGCGACATCGCCCGCGCGCTTCTCGACCGGCCGGACCGCATCCCGTTCGTCCAGCGCTTCGGCACCTGGCTCTACAATTTCTGGACGGACGGCGCGCATCCGCGCGGCCTGTGGCGGCGCGTCGACGCGGCCGGTTACCGCGCCGCGGTCCCGGACTGGGAGATCCTGCTCGATCTCGACCATCTCGCGGCGACTGAGGGCGAGGACTGGGTCTGGGCCGGGGCGACGATCCTCAGGGACGCGCTCGATCGCGCCCTCGTGCGCCTCAGCCGCGGCGGCAAGGACGCGGCCGTGATCCGCGAGTTCGATCTGGACACCCGCACCTTCGTGGCCGACGGTTTCGTCCTGCCCGAGGGCAAGGGCGGCGCGACGTGGCTCGATCGCGAGACGGTGCTCCTGTCGAGCGCCCTCGGCCCGGGCATGGCCACGCGGTCCGGTTACGCGCGCACCGTCCGGCTCTGGCCGCGCGGCACGGACCCGCGCGACGCGTCCGTCCTGTTCGAGACCGCCGAGACCAGCATGGCGGTCTGGGGCGCGTCCGACCGGCAGGCCGGGACCGAGCGGATCACGGTCGTCGAGCAGCTCGGCTTCTTCGACGCGGCTGTCCATATCGGCGATCGCGGCGGCCTGCGCGCGCGCCTCGACCTGCCCACGCATGCCGGGGTCCAACTGCACCGCGACCACCTGTCCGTGCGGCTGCGGCGGCCCTGGACGGTGGACGGCGTCGCGCACGACACCGACACGGTGCTGGCGATCGCGCTCCCCGACCTGCTGGCGGGAGGTCGCGCCTTCACGGTCCTCTGGCAGCCGGACGCGCGGCTCGCCCTGCAGAGGGTGTTCTGGTCGGCCGGGCGGCTGATCGTGGACGTGCTCGAGGACCTGCGTCCCACCTACCGGGTCTTCGAGCCGGGGCCGGGCGGCTGGACCGAGCGGCCCCTCGCGGGGTTGCCCGCCCTGGGTTCCGTCCATCTCTGGCCCCTCGACGGCGATCCGGAGCGGGCGGACGGAGCCCTGCTGGCGCTGGCCCACGATCCGGTGACGCCGCCGGCGCTGCTCGCCTTCCCGCCCGCGCTCGACGCCCCGGCCGTCCTGCGTCGGGCGCCCCCGGCCTTCGACGCGCGCGGCATCCGGGTGACGCGCCACGAGGCCATGTCGGCGGACGGGACGCGCGTTCCCTACGTTCAGGTCGGGCCGGAAGCCGAGACCGGTGCGGCCCCCGTCTACCTGACGGCCTATGGCGGGTTCGGGCTCTCGCGCCTGCCGGATTACCAGCCCGTGCTGGGCAAGCTCTGGCTGGAGCGCGGCGGCACCTGCGTGACCGCCAACATCCGCGGCGGCGGCGAGTTCGGCACCCGCTGGCACCACGCGGGCCGGCGCGAGGGCAAGGCCCGGGCGCACGACGACTTCGCCGCGGTGGCCGCCGATCTCGTCGCCCGCGGCGTGACGCGGCCGGGGCGGATCGCGGCCGAGGGCGGCTCGAACGGAGGCCTGCTGATCGCCAACATGCTCACCCGCTACCCGGAGCGGTTCGGGGCGCTGGCCTGCACGATCCCGCTGATCGACATGCGCCGCTACACGAAGCTCCTGGCCGGCGCGAGCTGGATCGGGGAGTACGGCGATCCGGACGACCCGCAGGACTGGGCGTTCCTGTCCGGCATCTCCGCCTACCACGCCGCCGAGGCCGGGCGGGCCTACCCGCCGATCCTGCTGGCCACGAGCCGCGGCGACGACCGGGTCCATCCCGGCCACGCGCGGAAGATGGCGCAGAAACTCCGCGTCCTCGGCTGCGACGTCGCCTTCTACGAGCCCGCGACCGGCGGGCACGGCGCCGGCAAGGACAGCGAGCAGACGGCGGCGTTCCGGGCGCTGGGGCTCACCTTCCTGCGCCGCGCCATCGGATGGGATGACCCGGTCGCGTGAGCGCGGCCTCGACCCGAACCGCGGCATCGTCCGGGTCCGCATACGGGAACGGCGGGGCTCTCGCCCCGCCGCTCACGCCGTCCGTTCGGGCAGTCCGTCGCCCGGGCGGCCCCGAGGGCCGCCGCGGCTCAGAAGCCCATCAGCACCCCGGCCGAGCCGGTCACCGTCATCGCGAGGCCGCCCAGGAAGGCGCCGATCATCGCGTAGGAGAAGCCCTTCAGGACCATGTCGTGCACTCCTTTCATCAAGCGGCGGGTCCTCAGCCGGACCCGGTCGGTTCGTCTGCAATGATGATGCCGGATCGGCCGGGCGCGTGCGGTGCGAAGAGT